>CAMEKH010000101.1 GCA_945921235.1 uncultured Prevotellaceae bacterium
TCTGTGCCGTGGTTGAGCACATCGTCGATGATTTTTTCATCGAGCTTTGTGCCGAGAGTTACGGTGGCGAGAGCTTGAGTTTCACCGCGAGTGAACACTGCTGAGCCGTGAGGACCCGGAAGGTAGTCGGTTTCGCACCAGATTGGGCGAATTTCAGTGGTCTTACGTCCGTCGAGGCGTATTCCTTCGTCGAGAATGCAGCGACGCACGGCTTCCTTCTCTACATCGTGATAGTAGCGTTGCACGAGCGGAGTTTTCTCTTCACGTTCCTCTTCGGGCAGTGATTCGATGAAGTCGTTGCATATAGCATCGAAACTGTCCATACGCCAGTGCTTGTCAGACGAACCGGCTTGAGCAATTTTGTAGGCCTTGTCGTAGCAAGTGTCCCACACTTGCTTGCGCAGGTCTTCATCGTTCACTTCGTGGCAATATTCACGCTTTGTTGTCGACCCAACTTCTTCAGCGAGTTCCATCTGTGCTTTACATTGCACTTTGATAGCTTCATGAGCTGTTTTCAGTGCATCAAGGAGTTCAGCTTCGCTCACTTCGTTCATTTCGCCTTCAACCATCATAATATTTTCATAAGTAGCACCTACCATAAGGTCCATGTCGGCTTTCTCAAGCTGTTCAAAGGTCGGGTTGATGACGAATTGACCATCGACGCGGGCTACGCGCACTTCTGAAATAGGTCCATTGAAAGGAATGTCAGACACTGCAAGAGCAGCCGATGCTGCGAGGCCTGCAAGTGCGTCGGGCATATCAACGCCGTCAGATGAGAACATGATGATGTTCACAAAAGTGTCGGCATGATAATTCTCGGGGAATAGTGGACGGAGCACGCGGTCCACTAAGCGCGCTGTGAGAATTTCGTAGTCAGAGGCACGTCCTTCGCGCTTCTGGAAGCCTCCGGGAAAACGTCCGAAAGCCGAGAATTTCTCTTTGTATTCAACTTGAAGAGGCATAAAGTCAACCCCTTCGCCGGCCTCTTTGGCCGAAACGACTGTCGCAAGAAGCATAGTGTTGTTCATGCGCAGTTCAACCGCTCCATCGGCTTGCTTTGCAAGCTTTCCTGTTTCAAGGGTGATTACTCGTCCGTCACCCAGCTCGATGGTTTTTTTGATAGGTGTTACCATATTTATTTTTTCTACATGTAAAAATTCTTGCAAAGATACAAATTTTTTGTGAATTAGAGCATTTGCTGATAGTTAAAAGCCTATAAATCGAGTGTTTTCCTGCTTGTTTCAGCTCATTGATGCATAAGCGTCGTGAATACGTATGCCGCCTGGCGGTGCTGTGCGGCACTTATTCATAGTCGGTGGGAATGAATGCAAATGACCATCGCTGACCTTTGAAGCTGTGTGGATTCACGATTTTCACGTGGTTTTTGCCTTTTTTTAGCCTGATTTTCACTGAGGGGCGCATCCAGTAGAATTGTTCGTTGCTGAATGGTTCCTCTGCTTGGACTTTGTGCCAAGTGTGGAATGGGTAATTATAGGCGTCGGGTTCTTTCCATGCCACAGGAGGGCGTATTTCGATGCCATTGACAATGCATTTACCTCCGTTTTCCCATTCGCCTTGTCGACCTATACCGGTCGACATACGGTCGGAGCGGGCGGGAATTTCGAAGCCGAGCCACACAAGAATCGTAGTGTCGGTTTCAGCGGTAAGAGTGGTTTCGGCTATCATTTCTTTCTGCTCGTTGGCTTTAATGTCGTTGACCTTGCAAAGTGCATCTAAGTCGACTGCTCCGCCCCATGCCTTGATTCTCTTGTCACCTATGGTGATATTCCAAGCTATTGAAGCATTGGCGCTCCAGCGCATCGTGGCGGGCGAGTAGTAGCGGTTGCGGTGCGCCATCATTCGGTTCTCCATCTCAGATAGAGCCTTACCCTGAGGCGTTGAAGGGTCGGGATAAAGATTCTCGTCGCTCATGGCGTTGCCCGAACCGCCACGCCAAAATCTCTCGCCGAATGTCATCATGCCTTGAATCATTCCATTGTGTAGCGAAATATTTCGCTTGTCGTCGACGCGCACATCATTCCACAGGCATAGAATTCCGCCAAGAGCTTTTGTGGTGTCGGGTACCTCTTGTGCGGCGGCTTTGTGCATAAATGCTCGCATTGCAAACATCATCGGGTCGTAATAGTTGAGATATCCTACGAAAGAGTCTACATATCTTCCGTCTTTCTCGCTTGAGCCGGTATTTGCAGCCGATGCTTCGTTCCAGCCTTGGCGTATGGTGAATGGCATTGTGGGTAATCCCGGGTCCCAAGCCACCGGAATTCGTCCGGAATCTTTCACAAGAGTTTGAATCCACGATGCAAAGCCGTGAGGGTCGGAAATGTGTATCTCGTCGGAGCCGACGTGGAAGTAGGGGCACATTGATGCCGGAATTTCATTGAAAAACTCTTTGAGGCACTCTTTAAGCACTTTTTTGCCCTCATCGGAGTCCATTGTGAAGCCGAATGTGCGAGTGAAGAATTGTGAGTGTCCGGGCATGTCAATCTCGGGCATTACCATTATGCCTCGCTCTGAAGCATAGCGTATTAGCTCGCGAATCTCATCGTAGGTGTAGAATTTTCCTTCATCGCGCCCTTTGCGCTGAAATTGAGCATCGTTGAGCTGCGGAAAGCATTTGCACTCAATGCGCCATGCCGGATTATCGGTGAGATGCCAGTGGAATAAATTTAATTTGTAACGTGCCATAAGGTCGATAGTCTCTTTCAGCATCGATAGAGGCTGAAAGTTGCGTCCGGTGTCGTGCATGAAGCCGCGAATGGGATATGCTGCCCAGTCGTGAATCTCCACATCGGGCACACAGCCGTTTTTATCGGTGAGTTGGCGCAATGTTTCTTCGGCAAGATGGCGGTTGCCTCCTATTGTGGCTTTGCCTCGCTTAACCGACAGTGTGTATTCGTCGCTGCCATGAGTGGGCTTGATATTCTTTATATTAATTATTCTCTTAAGCGGATATGTCTTTGAACTTTTTATTATGCACTGCTGTGGCAAGGGAATAATAGCCGGTGGATTATTGGCTTGCATGTCGGCTCCCGACGTTATAGCAGCAATAAGGAGGAAAAGGTTTATGAATGTTCGGCAAAATGACATAATTGAAATAAATTAAAAAAAATCGCAGGAATACCCCTGTGGAAGAGTATCCCTGCGATTATTATGGATTCTACATAAGGAGTTGTTAGAATTCTGCGTTTTTTGGAGTGCGCGGGAATGGAATTACGTCGCGGATATTTGTCATTCCTGTTACGAACAGCACCAGGCGCTCGAATCCGAGTCCGAATCCCGAGTGAGGTACTGTGCCGAAGCGGCGAGTGTCGAGATACCACCACATATCTTTCATAGGGATGTGAAGCTCTTCGATTCTCTGCATCAGTTTGTCGTAATTCTCTTCACGCTCCGAGCCGCCAATGATTTCGCCGATGTTGGGGAATAGCACGTCCATGGCGCGCACCGTCTTTCCGTCGTCGTTCAGTTTCATGTAGAACGCCTTGATTTCTTTCGGGTAGTCGGTGAGGATTACCGGGCGCTTGAAGTGCTGCTCCACGAGGTAGCGTTCGTGCTCGCTCTGGAGGTCGATACCCCACGATACGGGGAATTCGAATTTCTTTCCCGATTCTTGGAGAATCTTGATGCCTTCGGTGTAGGGCAGGCGCACGAAGCTGTTCTCGAGCACGAAGTTAAGGCGTGTGATAAGCTCTTTGTCGTACATCTGCGAGAGGAATTCGATGTCGTCGCGGCAGTTGTCGAGAGCGTATTTGATGCAATATTTCACGAAAGCCTCGGCGAGGTCCATATTGTCGGTGATGTCGTTGAATGCCACTTCAGGCTCAATCATCCAGAATTCGGCAAGATGGCGCGGTGTGTTGGAATTTTCGGCACGGAATGTTGGACCGAAAGTGTAGATAGCTCCGAGAGCAGTAGCTCCAAGCTCGCCTTCGAGCTGCCCCGACACGGTGAGGCTTGTCTGCTTACCGAAGAAATCTTGTGTGTAGTCGACTTTTCCGGTTGCTTCGTCTATGGGAAGCTCGTTGAGGTTGAGAGTAGTGACTTGGAACATTGCTCCTGCTCCCTCACAGTCGCTGGCAGTGATAAGCGGTGTGTGGAGATAGAAAAATCCGCGTTCGTTGAAGAATTTGTGAATTGCGAAAGCCAATGCACTGCGCACGCGTAGCACGGCACCGAATGTGTTGGTGCGTGGACGCAAATGAGCTTTCTCACGCAGAAACTCAAGGGTGTGTCCTTTCTTTTGGAGAGGGTAGCTCTCGGTGTCGGCCGTTCCGTAGATTTCTATTGTTTCGGCTTGTATCTCCGACGTTTGCCCTTTGCCTTGTGATGCTACAAGCATTCCCTCGACGTGCAAGCTTGAGCCTGTGGTTATGGGCTTCAAGGTTTCTTCATCAAATTTCGAGAGGTCGATAACAATCTGTATGTTTTTGATTGTCGAACCGTCGTTTAAGGCAACAAATTGCACGTTTTTGTTGCCACGGCGTGTTCTTACCCAGCCTTTCACGCACACTTTCTGTCCGATAAGGTTCGGGTCGAAAATGTCGACAATTTTTGTACGTTTAATATCCATATAGTTTTATATTACTATCGAAGGTCACTTGAGTGTTTTCTACAAGTAACCCTTCGATAAGTTGTTAAAAATTTTTATTTAAGACTATTCAAATGAACCTTGTTTCAAGAAGTTTACTTCTTCCTGTGTGAGATAGCGCCACTTGCCGCGAGCAAGGTTCTTCTTGGTGAGCCCTGCGAAATACACGCGGTCGAGTTTCACAACGTGGTATCCGAGTGTTTCGAAAATGCGGCGTACCACGCGGTTGCGTCCGGAGTGTATCTCTATGCCTGCCTGCTTGCGGTCGGTGGGCGAAACGTAGCTCACTGCATCGGCGTGAATCGGTCCGTCGTCAAGCTCTATTCCGTCGGCAATGCGCTGCATGTCGTCTTCGGAGATTGGCTTGTCGATCCACACTTGGTAGATTTTTTTCTTCACATATTTCGGGTGGGTGAGCTTTGATGCAAGGTCGCCATCGTTGGTGAGAAGCAATACGCCGGTGGTGTTGCGGTCGAGTCGTCCCACAGGATAAATGCGCTCAGTGCATGCGCCTTTCACGAGGTCCATCACTGTAGTGCGTCCGTTGGGGTCGTCGCTTGTGGTTACGCAATCCTTGGGCTTATTGAGGAGAACATAGCATTTGCTCTCGAGGGTAACTACTTTCTCGTTGTATTCAACCACATCGTTGCGTGTGATTTTGGTTCCGAGCTCGGTTACCGGTGTGCCATTCACCTTCACTAATCCTTGCTGAATGAGTTCATCGGCTTCGCGGCGCGAACATACGCCGGCATTTGCCATAAATTTGTTCAAGCGTATCGGTTCATTCGGGTCGATTTCGGGCAGAACATACTCAATGCGTTGTGGACGCGGTGTGAAGCGCATCTGCGGACGCGGTCCGTTGTTCTGACGATTATTCCGACGCTGTTGTGGACGATTGTTGCCATAATTTCCTTGACGGTTATTATTATATCCACCTTGGCGATTGTTATAACCACCTTGACGGTTATTATTGTATCCGCCTTGGCGATTGTTGCCGTAACCGCCTTGGCGATTGTTATTGTAACCTCCTTGACGGTTGTTGCCATAACCGCCTTGTTGCTCTTGATTGTCGTAATTGGCGTTTGGATTATAGTTGCGGTTGTTTCCGTAACCACCTTGGCGATTGTTGTAACCACCTTGACGGTTGTTTCCGTAACCGCCTTGACGATTGTTTCCGTAACCACCTTGGCGATTGTTGTAACCACCTTGACGGTTGTTTCCGTAACCACCTTGGCGGTTATTTCCATAACCACCTTGACGGTTGTTGTAGTTTCTCTGATTGTAGTTGGTAGAAGAAGGCGTGTAATCACTGCTGGTGGCAATTTTGTCGCCGGCACTACGTTCCTGCCCATAACTTCCCATTTCGTAATGGGTGTCATTGTTATTTTCTACAATGTCGCCCTTGCTTTCACCGATTCTCGGTCGTCTTGCTTTTTTCTCAACATTCTCGTCCATAACGTAAAAATTAAATGAAATTCATAAAAATCCAGCCTCTCGGCTATAAACGTAAATTATAATAATAAGGTTTAAAAAATCGTCTGCTAATATTTTGATATTAATAGGGTTTTATGTTTGCAAAGATAGTGAAATCCTATATAAAATGCTCACAAAAAACATCAAAAAAACATCAAAAAATGTCATCATTGAGCACCCTGCGTCTGTCTTTGGATTAATATCCGGTGTAGGAGTGTGGGGCGATAGATTTCAGCTCTGCTTTGACGCTGTCGCTCACCTTCAATGTGTCGATAAACTCGGCTATGCTTCGTGCATCGATGGTGCTGTTGGTGCGTGTCAGCGCTTTAAGCGTTTCATAGGGCTTTTCGTAGCCTTCGCGGCGAAGTATGGTCTGAATGGCTTCAGCCACTACGCTCCACATTTCGTCTAGGTCGGCATTAATGGCTTCTTCGTTTAGAATCAGCTTGTTAAGTCCTTTTAATGTGCTGTGAAGCGCAATGATGGTGTGTCCTAATGGTACGCCAATGTTGCGAAGTACTGTGGAGTCGGTTAAGTCGCGTTGCAAACGTGATATAGGCAATTTCATCGCCAAGTGCGAGAAAATGGCATTGGCTATGCCAAGGTTGCCCTCGGAATTCTCGAAGTCGATGGGGTTCACTTTGTGTGGCATTGCCGATGAGCCTACTTCGCCTGCTTTGATTTTCTGCTTGAAATAGTTCATCGATATGTATTGCCAAATATCGCGGTCGAGGTCAATGAGTATGGTGTTTATTCGTTTCAGCGCATCGAAAAGTGCACCTAAATTGTCGTAATTTGAAATTTGTGTGGTCCACTGTTCGCGAGCTATTCCAAGTCGCTCTGTGAGGAACTTATTTGCGAAATCACGCCAGTTGATGTCGGGAAATGCTATCAAGTGGGCGTTGAAGTTGCCTGTTGCTCCACCGAATTTGCCGCTAATAGGAATTTGCTTCAGCGCATTAACCTGCTCGGTGAGTCGATAGGCAAACACGCGAATCTCTTTCCCGAGGCGGGTGGGCGATGCCGGCTGTCCGTGAGTCTTGGCGAGCATAGGAATATTTTGCCACTCATCGGCATAGCGATTGAGCAGGTCGATGACTTCGCCAAGCAGTGGCAGGTATGCCGAATTGACAGAGTCTTTCACTGCCATTGGCACCGATGTGTTGTTGATATCTTGCGATGTAAGTCCGAAATGAATGAATTCCTTGTAAGATTCAAGCCCTATCTTGTCGAAATTCTCTTTTAGAAAATACTCCACGGCTTTTACATCGTGGTTGGTAATGCTTTCTATGTCTTTGATTCGCTGCGCATCGTCGAGCGAGAATTCTTCATAGATTTTCCTTAGAGATTTGAATACGGTGTTATCTACGCCTTTGAGTTGAGGAAGTGGCAGCTCGCATAAAGCTATGAAATATTCCACTTCTACTTTCACGCGGTAGCGTATGAGCGCAAATTCCGAATAGAACTTGTCGAGTGATTCTGCCTTACTTCTGTAACGACCATCAATAGGCGAAATTGCGGTTAATGGGCACAAATTCATAGTGAGTAATCAAGTTTATATATTATATAATATAGTATAGTCTTAAAAATGCTTTGAAAATAAACCTAAAAAGAACCTTCAAAATCGGTTTCTGCAAAAAATCTAATTCCTTGAATATATGTTTATTTTTTTCGAGTGCAAAATTACAATACTTTCTCGGTTTTGTGCAATAATTTTCAATAAATCTTTTTAAAGAAATTTCTATTTTTTGTTTACCGGCTTGTTTTATTTAATTTGGACGTCCCGGAGTAGTATGTGTTGATGAAATGCAATGTGAAATTGGCTTGATTGGCTATTTTTATCCGTGATTTGTTGAAATTGTGGCGAAATAGGGGTGTAGGTGTAGAAAAAAATGGGTGATGTGGTGGGGAAATATGTTTTAGAGCATAAATTTTTTGTGGGTGTAATGTGCTGAGAGAGGGGAGGTTTTGGAGATGTGGTGAAAAAACTTGAAAAAAAGTTTGGAAAAAGTTTGGATTGAAAGGATTTTTTGTAGTACCTTTGCAACCGCAAACGAAAAAAACGAGGGGTGATGATAAGGGTCACGGATTTGTTTTGAGTAGTTAGCTGAAAGGAACGACAGAGGTCATTGAAATGATTGCGATAGACAAGGAAACAGTGAGAGACAAGGAAAGGAAATAACTACCGAGTCCACGTCATGATTCCGAGTAAAAACGAAAGGTAAAAAGCGATAAATTTGGGCGTTGCTGAGTTGAGGAGCGAAAGATGCCGGAGAGTTTAGTTGATATTTTTCGGAGAGCTGAAAAAACGGAAAAAGAAAAATAAAAATATAAACAACAACGGAGAGTTTGATCCTGGCTCAGGATGAACGCTAGCGACAGGCCTAA
>CAMEKH010000102.1 GCA_945921235.1 uncultured Prevotellaceae bacterium
GGCAATAGTGCAACAAGGCAATATGGGTGTGCTCTTTATCATAGAGTGTATATGGGGTTCGCCATCGCCTGTAATGATACATAGGAATCTTGATGAAGAGTGGGAGCAGACAGAGTGGGACGGCGTGCAAGATTCGCGTCGTTGGGGCACCCCGATGAGTGGAGGTGGTGCACCTTATTGCCTGCAACTCCCAACCGGAGAGGTAGTAATAACTGCTTATTGCGACCCTACGGGCAGTGTGTGGCAGACGTCGCGCCCGAGGGTGTATATAGGCGATAACACAGGGCATAATTTCACTCATGGGCGCTTACCCCTAAGTGGAACTTCTCCGCTACCCTACGGAACCGGAGCATATTGTTGCTCACTGTTCCAGAAGGACGATGATACAATATGGTTATTGCTGACTAAGGCATTGTATTCAGGAACTGTGCGAGGTGAAAGTGCCATTATGGTCCTTGAGGGAAAAATAATTGAAGCAAAATAACTAAATAATATTAACTAACATATAACCAAACATCTTTATTATGAATTTAAAGTATTTTTTACTAAGTGCGCTCGGACTGATAGCATCGACAACGGCTGTGGCGCAGTATGCTCCTGCGGGTGACAAAATCAAGACACCTTGGGCTGAGACAATCGACGTTAACAATGTGCGTCCTGAATATCCTCGCCCGATAATGGAGCGTGATTCTTGGAAGAATCTTAATGGCTTGTGGGATTATGCTATTGCACCAAAAGGCTCGGTGGAACCGGCAAAATATGATGGACAGATACTTGTGCCGTTTGCAGTAGAATCAAGTTTGTCGGGTGTAGGTAAAACAGTAGGCGATAAGAATGAAATATGGTATAAACGCACATTTACTATTCCTGCAAAATGGAAGTCGCAGAACGTTTTATTGCACTTTGGGGCTGTAGATTGGCGCGCTGATGTGTGGGTAAATGGCGTAAAGGTAGGTGTGCACACCGGTGGATTTACCCCATTTTCATTTGATATAACACCGGCATTAAAGCAAGGTGAAAACACACTGATGGTTCGAGTGTTCGACCCGACTGATAAAGGCTATCAGCCACGAGGAAAGCAAGTAAGTAAGCCGGAGGGTATATGGTACACTCCTGTAAGCGGAATTTGGCAGACGGTGTGGCTTGAGCCTGTAGCTCCATTACACATTGAGAATCTTCGCATATTGCCCGATATCGACAATAACACGGTGACGGTAACCATCGACAAATCCGTAGACTGTCCGGCAGTGCTTGCTGAAGTGAAAGTATTCGATAAAGGAACACTTGTATCCACAGCAAAAGGTGTGAATAATCAGCCTGTTGAAGTATTGATGCCGAAAGATGCAAAACTATGGTCACCATCGTCGCCATTCCTGTATGATATGGAAGTGACGCTCTATAAAGATGGAAAACTTGTTGACAAGGTGAAGAGTTACACAGCTATGCGCAAGATTTCCACCAAGCGCGATGCCGATGGAATAGTGAGAATGCAACTTAACAATAAAGACCTGTTCCAATTCGGACCTCTTGACCAAGGTTGGTGGCCCGATGGGTTATACACTGCTCCCACGCATGAGGCAATGGTCTATGATATTGATAAGACCAAGGAGTGGGGATATAACATGATAAGAAAGCACATTAAGGTGGAACCTGCAACGTGGTACACGCATTGCGACCGTGTGGGAATATTGGTATGGCAGGATATGCCGAGTGGCGATGAGAATCCGCGCTGGCAGAATCATGAGTATTTCACCGATGTAGAAAAAGTGCGTACACCGGAGTCGGAAGCAAATTACCGCAAAGAGTGGAAAGAGATAATCGATTGCTTATATTCTTATCCGTGTATTTGCACATGGGTGCCATTCAATGAGGCTTGGGGACAATTCAAGACTCCGGAAATCACGGCATGGACAAAGCAATATGACCCTTCGCGCCTTGTAAATCCTGCCAGTGGAGGAAATTTCTATACTTGTGGCGACATTCTCGACTTGCATAATTATCCCGGTCCGGCAATGTATCTATTTGATGCCACTCGTGCAAATGTTCTCGGTGAATATGGTGGTATAGGTCTTGCTCTCGAAGGGCATCTGTGGGTTCCCGACCGTAACTGGGGATATGTGCAATTTAAGTCGGCAAAAGAGGTGACTGACGAATATGAGAAGTATGCCAAGCAACTTATGAAACTTATAAAGAAAGGTTTCACCGCTGCCGTATATACTCAGACTACCGATGTGGAAGTAGAGGTGAATGGCGTAATGACCTATGACCGCAAGGTGATAAAAATGGACGAAGAGCGCATAAAGAAAATTAATCGTGAAATATGCAATTCTTTGAATAAATAGTATAATATATAGTATAATAAATAATTGGAAATGATATGAAAAGTAAAATTTTATTATTTGCTGCGACAGCGTTTGCCGGTATGGCTTTAACGTGTTGCTCCACAGGCAATGACGCGGAAATTACAAAATCGGGGCTAAAAAAATCGGATTTTGTAACTACTGTCGACAGCGTGAAAACCGGCTTGTACGTTTTGACCAACGAAGCCGGAATGGAAGTGTGTGTGACCAATTATGGCGGACGCATAGTGTCGATTATGGTTCCCGACCGTGACGGAAAATTGCAAGATGTGGTTCTCGGACATGATTCTATCGCCGATTATATCAACATCGATGGTAATTTCGGCGCACTGATAGGTCGTTATGGTAATCGCATCAATCAAGGAAAGTTTACACTCGATAGCGTGACTTATCAATTGCCGCAGAATAATTTCGGGCATTGTCTGCATGGTGGTCCGAAGGGTTTCCACCATTCAGTGTGGAATGCTAATCAGGTTGATAACCGCACACTTGAGCTTACTCATCGCAGTGCCGATGGTGAAGCCGGATTTCCGGGTAACCTCGATGTGAAAGTTACATATACGCTCGGTGACGATAATTCGCTTAGAATCAACTATTCAGCAGTTACCGATAAACCTACCATCGTAAATCTCACCAATCATTCCTATTTCAACTTGAGTGGTGATGCATCGCAGACGATATTAGACGAAGTCGTTACTTTCGATGCCGATGCTTTTACACCTATCGACAGCACATTTATGACATCGGGCGAGATTCGTAGCGTAGAAGGTACTCCATTCGACTTCCGCAAGGGAAAGAAAGTGGGAGACGACATAGAGAAAGATGATAAACAATTGAAGAACGGACTCGGATATGACCATAATATGGTATTGAACACTGCAGGTGATATTTCGAAGGTTGCTGCTTCGATTTACGATGAGCGTTCAGGCATAAAGATGGAAGTATTGACTGATGAGCCGGGAATTCAGTTCTATGTAGGTAATTTCCTCGATGGTAAAGTAAAAGGAAAGAAAGGAATCGCTTATCCACGTCGCAGTGCGATTTGCGTTGAAACTCAGCATTATCCCGATTCGCCAAATCACGACAACTATCCTTCCACGGTGTTGCGTCCGGGTGAAACCTACAGCAGTAATTGCATTTATCGCTTCTCGGTGGTAAAATAATCGGGGAAAATTAAGATTATTTGAATAGCGAATAACGAGTAGGGCAGGCATTAAAAGTGTCTGCCCGCTTTTATTTATTTGGAATTTAAGTAGATAATAATTCTATGATAGAATCAATGAAGATGATAGTGGTGCACAGATGATGTTCTAAAAAATAGGAGGAAGATATACACTGTAATATATTGCTCAATGTGGCATTGTAGCGTTGTGATGACAAGAATGAAAAATAGCCGAAAATTAGTTTGTGTATCTTAATTATTTATTGTAATTTTGTTTCGACTTAGGGTGCAATCGGTTGCCTGTCCGTCAATAAAGTATCGGTTATCGATATTAATAAATCCGTTGAGATAGCTGAAAAATTTATAATATAATATACAATTAATAGAAATACTCATAGAAGATTATGGCACATGTTTTTACAGATGAAAATGCTAAGGCCGAGATAGAGTCGGGGAAGCCTGTTGTAATTGATTTTTGGGCTGAGTGGTGCGGACCATGCAAGCGAGTTGCACCGATAGTAGATGAATTGGCTGAGGAGTATAAAGATAGGGTGCTTATCGGCAAGTATAATGTAGATGATTATTCCGATTTGAGTTCGGAATATAGCATACGTAATATACCCACAATATTATTCTTCAAAGACGGCGAGCTGAAAGAACGTAACGTAGGCTCAATTTCAAAAGCCGATTTGGCAAAGAAAATCGATGCATTACTATAGTCATCGTTGCCCGACTGATGTAAGATAAAAAAGGAAAAGCGGGGGAGAAGAAGCGATATATTTATCGATTTTCTTCTCCCCCATTATAATAAATCGGAAATTAAAAATAAATAAAAACAAAACGATTATGACAACAACACAATTAAAAAGCACATTGCGCGATTCAGCCGCTATGCGGTGGACTGCATTGCTTTTATTGGCATTGGCGATGTTCTGTTCATATATCTTTATGGATATATTATCGCCAATAAAGGACCATCTATTGGCGACACTAAACTGGGATTCCACGGATTTTGGCACTATGCAAGGAGCTGAAACATTTCTTAATGTATTTGTATTTTTCCTTATTTTTGCAGGAATCATACTCGACAAGATGGGAGTGCGGTTCACTGCTATTTTGTCGGGAGCAGTAATGCTTGTAGGAGCCACAATCAATTGGTATGCCGTGACACGCTATTTTCAGGGCAGTAGTCTGGAAACGTGGTTCAATGAGCATCTTAATTACATTCCGGTATTTGATGAACTTGGTATTTCTCCATTTTATGATGGCATGCCCGCATCGGCAAAGTTTGCTGCAGTAGGATTTATGATATTCGGTTGCGGAGTTGAAATGGCAGGAATCACAGTGTCGCGAGGAATAGTCAAGTGGTTCAAGGGCAGAGAGATGGCATTGGCAATGGGTTCGGAGATGGCACTTGCGCGCCTTGGAGTGGCTACATGTATGATATTCTCACCGGTGATAGCCGAATTTGGAGGCGATATTGATGTGTCGCGTTCAGTAGCATTCGGTGTTATATTACTGATGATAGCATTGATGATGTTCATAGTGTATTTCTTTATGGATAAGAAGCTCGATGAGCAGACCGGAGAAGCAGAGGAAAAAGACGACCCCTTTAAGATTAGTGATATAGGTAAAATATTAAAGAGTAGCGGATTCTGGTTAGTGGCA
This sequence comes from uncultured Prevotellaceae bacterium, assembly GCA_945921235.1. Taxonomy (GTDB): domain Bacteria; phylum Bacteroidota; class Bacteroidia; order Bacteroidales; family Muribaculaceae; genus CALZFJ01. Next base: position 5,191 of record CAMEKH010000102.1, read on the forward strand.
TTGCTCTGTGTGCTGTATTATTCGGCAATATTCCCATTCCAGAAGTATGCAGTGAATATGTTGCAGTGTAATCTTCCGTTTGTCGACCCTGCGCGCGACTCATTCTGGGGCGGAGAGACAGTAGCAGCAATTCAGTATTGCATTATGCTCCTTGTGGCAGCAGCTGCATTTGCAAGTAATTTTGTGAAGTCAAAGAGTATGAGCTACTGCTTGATAGGCGTAGCCGTAACAGCGTTGGTAGTGTTCTGTTATATGGGTTATATGCGTCAGAGCGCAGAAACAGTCTTTGCCGTATTCCCATTGTTGGCTGTAGGAATCACACCAATACTTGGAAAATACGTTGACCATCATGGTAAAGCCGCCTCGATGCTTGTGCTTGGTTCAATACTGCTCATAGTGTGTCACTTGACGTTTGCTTTTGTGTTGCCGATGTTCAAGGATAGCCAGTTTGGAGGTGTAATAATAGCCTATATAACGATTTTGGTCCTTGGAGCATCGTTCTCACTCGTACCGGCGTCGTTGTGGCCGAGTGTGCCCAAATTGGTTGATGCAAAGATAATAGGAAGTGCATACGCACTGATTTTTTGGATTCAGAATATCGGGCTATGGCTATTCCCACTATTAATAGGTAAGGTTCTCGACAAGACAAATCCCGAGATAGTAGAGGGGCTTGCTAACGGCACGATGTCGCCTGAGCAGGCCGCAGTGTCATATAACTACACTGCACCACTTGTAATGCTTGCAAGCCTTGGGGTAGCAGCATTAGTGCTCGGCTTTATTTTGATAAAAGAGGATAAGCGCAAGGGTTATGGACTTGAGAAGCCAAATGTAGAAAAATGACACGATAATATGTGTGAAAATGGATAAAAAACGTATAAAATAAGTGTTTCGCCGCAATTACAGAAAAAAATCTTTAATTGCGGCGAAATTTCATATAAAAAATGATGCCTATGCACTTATTTTGTTTTATATTTGCATAATTAAATAAAGAAACATCAATATATTTTTATAAAATGAAAAAGCATAATTTTTACGCAGGGCCATCAATACTCAGCGAGTATACACTGACAAAGACGGCAGAAGCGATAAAAGATTTCGCAGGTACGGGACTTTCAATTCTTGAGATTTCTCATAGAAGTAAGGAATTTACGGCAGTGATAGAGAATGCTGCATCGCTTGTGAAAGAACTACTTGAGATACCCGAAGGTTACAGTGTGCTTTTCCTTGGAGGAGGTGCAAGTATGCAATTCTGCATGGTGCCTTACAACTTGCTAAATAAGAAAGCCGGCTATCTCGACACCGGAACATGGGCAAACAAGGCAATAAAAGAGGCGAAATTGTTTGGCGAAGTTGACGTTGTAGCTTCATCGAAGGAGGCAAATTACACATATATTCCTAAAGATTTCGTAATACCGGCAGATGCCGATTATTTCCATTTCACCACAAATAATACAATCTACGGAACTGAAATTCGCAAAGACTTGGATTCACCGGTGCCATTGGTAGCCGATATGTCGAGTGATATATTCTCACGTCCTGTCGATGTGTCGAAATACAACGTAATATATGCGGGAGCGCAGAAGAACCTTGCTCCGGCAGGAGTAACGATAGCTATAGTGAAAGAAGAAGCCCTCGGGCATGTTGACAGAGTTATACCAACTATGCTCGACTATCGCACACACAGCAGCAAAGGCTCGATGTTCAACACTCCGCCCGTGTTGCCTATATTCTCGGCGCTGAAGACGCTTGAGTGGTATAAGGAGCTTGGAGGTGTGAAGAAACTTGAAGAGATGGATAAGGCAAAAGCCGCAGCACTCTATGATGCTATCGACAGTAGCAAGCTGTTTGTAGGAACGGCAAATGCCGATGACCGCTCGATAATGAACGTGTGCTTCGTAATGAAGCCCGAATATGCCGAATTGGAGAAAGAATTCATAGATTTCGCTACTTCGAAAGGCATTGTAGGCATAAAAGGACACAGAAGTGTGGGTGGATTCCGCGCATCGCTCTATAACGCAATGCCTATGTCGAGCGTTCAAGTACTCATCGATGCGATGAAAGAATTTGAGAAGAATCATTAATTGACAACATAACATTTTTATTGCATATCCCCGGCACAGTCGGGGATATATTCAATAATATTAATCCCCAATAAAGAAGATTATGAAAATATTGGTTGCAACAGAAAAACCGTTTGCACCTGTGGCAGTCGACGGAATCAAGGAAGTGATAGCAGCTTCAGGCAATGAACTTGTGCTACTGGAGAAAGGTACAAAAGCCGATTTGGTAAAAGCTGTGGCTGATGCCTCGGGATTGATAGTGCGCAGTGATATTGTCGACAAGGAAGTATTTGATGCTGCAAAGAACTTGAAAGTAGTAGTTCGTGCAGGAGCCGGATACGACAATATCGACCTTGCTGAAGCTACAGCGCATGGCGTTTGTGTGATGAATACACCCGGACAGAACTCAAATGCGGTAGCAGAGTTGGTGTTTGGTATGTTAGTTATGATGATTCGCAACAATTACAATGGAACCGCAGGTACAGAACTTAAAGAGAAGACGCTCGGCATACATGCTTACGGTCAGGTAGGACGTAATGTGGCGCGCATAGCAAAAGGCTTCGGAATGACCGTGTCGGCTCTTGACCCCTTTGTGAAAGATGAAGATATGATAGCCGATGGCGTTACGCCCGTACACACTGTGGAGGAACTTTACTCAAAGAATCAGTATGTTTCGCTACACATTCCCGCTACGGCTCAAACCAAGAAGTCGGTTACAAAGGAACTAATAAAGCTGATGCCTAAGAATGGTATCCTTATCAACACTGCCCGCAAGGAGGTGATAGATGAAGAGAGCTTGGCTGAAGCGTTTGCAGAGAGGGCTGATTTCCGCTATATCGCCGATGTAAAGCCCGATAATGCAGCTGAGTTAAAGGAGAAATATGCCGACCGCATATTCTATACGCCTAAAAAAATGGGTGCGCAGACTGCCGAGGCTAACATAAAGGCGGGAATAGCAGCTGCCGAGCAGGTGGTAGCTAACCTCAAAGACGGCTGGAACCGCTTCCAGGTGAACAAATAATAAAAAGATTATTGGGACTTGTGCGAGAAGTATTAGCCGGACGCTGTGGACGCTTTGCATAATCAAGGCTGCGACTCAGCAATGCTCAAACAAGTTTGGCATTGCGTTCGCCTTGCACTTGATTTCATCGACTGGGGCTGCGAAGAACTCGAACATTTCGAGGACTGCTACGTCGGAG
>CAMEKH010000103.1 GCA_945921235.1 uncultured Prevotellaceae bacterium
CATTCGCTGTTTGTCCTTTTTGATTTCTTGCTGAATCCCACGCCTTTACATCACGAGTGTACAAGATAGTATAATAAGGAGGAGAATAATTTGTGGATGGAGTTTGTTTTATTGTTTCATGAATTCTTTCTTGATAGGAAATTTTTTGAAAATAAGACGTAACCATAATTATACTTCTTTTTTTGAATGTTAATTTTTTACACATGTTTTACAATTATTTATTATTTTTGCGACTGTTATAATCTACCTTTCTGAAAGCCGAGAGTTAATTTCATAAAATGTAATGCAAAATGACTCTCTTTTGATTAATGTATGCCACAAAATATCAGCTAAGGTATATTATGAAGTGAATTATTTTGTAAGACATGAAAGCAGAAGAAAGACGAAAACTAATAGAAAGAGTGCAGACGCTTGAGGGTATTACTGATGATGAACGTGCCGCACTTCTCGGCTTGCTCCGTGAGAGCAAAACCTATGGTCTTGTGTGGGAAGACAAGCCCGAAGATGTGGAAGAACGTCTGAGAGAGGAATTGCCGGTGCTTATCGAAGACACAGGTAAAGCCATAATCGGGGGGGGTATTCTGATAATCAACAAGTTAGCAATCCAAACCATATAATCATCGAGGGCGATAATCTCGAAGCACTTTCCACGCTCGCTTACACCCACGCCGGGAAAATCGACGTTATATATATCGACCCGCCGTATAATACAGGCAACAAAGACTTTATCTATAACGACTCTTACGTTGATAGCGAGGACAGTTACCGCCACTCAAAATGGCTGTCGTTTATGTCGAAGCGTCTCCGCATCGCCAAGAAACTCCTTTCCGACCGCGGTGTTATTTTCATTTCAATAGATGATAATGAGCAAGCAAATTTGAAACTGCTTTGCGATGAAATTTTTAGAGGAATTAATTTTATTGCAAAATTCGATTGGCGCAAGAAGACAGGAGCTAATGATGCTAAAGATATTGCAGTAATTACAGAATCAATTTTATGTTACTCTAAAAATAGAATTAATACGCTCCAATCTGGAATTTGGAACAGAGATGTTTATTCACGTAACGCTGATCGTTTTAAATGCGAAGATGAGTATGTCAAAACACGTGGCAAATACTACCTTGACACATTAGATCGAGGAGGATTACAATACTCTGATTCGTTAAATTTTGGAATACAAGCTCCTGACGGAGGAATGATATTTCCTCACGGAAGGGATGAATTTATAAACGATGGATGGATTTGGAAATGGAGTAAATCTAAGATTAAATGGGGTATTGAGAATGGATTTATTGAGTTTGTTAAATCAAGGAAAAGTAAAGGCTCGCAGTATACAATTAAATACAAAGTTTACGAATTAGTTGATAATGATGGTAATGTCAAAACTGACATTGGAAGAGCTTATTCCAATTTAATTACAGAGCCAATAAATCAGCAAGGTAATACTGATATTTCTAATATTTTTGATGGTCGTGTACCATTTACAAATCCCAAGCCATTAGGTTTGATTAAATACCTTTTATTAACTTTAAAATGTAATTCTGTTCTCGACTTCTTTGCCGGCAGTGGCACTACGCTACATGCTGTGATGCAACTCAATGCGGAGGATGGGGGCAAGCGCACTTGCATTCTTTGCACCAACAATGAGAATGGCATCTGTGAGAATGTCACTTACGAGCGCAACAAGCGTGTGATTAACGGCTACACCAAGCCTAACGGCGAAGCAGTGGAAGGACTTCACAACAACAATTTGCGCTACTACCGCACTGCTTTTGTGGGTCGCAGCCGCTCGGTGCAGAATATGCGACGCCTCGTGAATCTCTCCACCGATATGCTCTGCATAAAGGAAGACCTTTACACAGAGAAAAAACAGTTTGCCGGACAGCAAACTTACAAAGGCGTGTTCCGCTTCTTCGACGACGGCAAGCGGCAAATGCTCGTGATATATCACGAGGAAGCCATCGCCGAACTCGTGCCGCTCATCGCATCGACCGACTATGCCGAGCCAATCAAGGTGTATGTGTTTTCGCCGAGCGAAGACCCATGGGAAGCGGAATTTGAGGACGTTGCCGACAAGGTACAACTCTGCGCCTTGCCGCAAGCCATCTACAACACATATAAGCGCATATTGCCAAAGCCGAAAGACCGCAATATCGCGGCTGAAGAACAGCCGACAGAGCCGAAACAAGACAACCCGGGCGGACTCTTTGACTTTACAGAGGAAGGAGGTGAAGCATGAAAACATTGCAATACCAACAGCGAGCCGTCAACGAACTTGTAGATAAGACAATCCGACTGCTCAACGACGGCGGCAGCCGACAAAAAATAGTTTTTGAGGCACCCACAGGTGCAGGCAAAACCGTAATGGCATGCCAAGCACTTGCCACGCTCATCGACGAGATGCACAGCCGTGGCGGCAGCAAGTATCAGGAGTGTGCATTTATATGGTTTGCACCCCGACAACTTCACATTCAGAGTTACCGCTCACTGAAAGGCGCATTTGCCGAGACGCGTAAACTTACGCCGGTAATGTTTGACGAACTCGACCAAAGCGAGGGCATACAACCCGGTGAGATACTTTTTGTGAACTGGGAAAGTATCAACAAGAAAAACAATGTGATAGTGCGTGACAGCGAAAGCAGTGCTTCGCTCTATGAAATCACACGCAAGACACAGGAAGAACTCGGACTGCCGATTATTGCCATAATCGACGAGGAGCACATGTTCTGGTCGAAGACAGCCGACAAATCGGCACAGGTGCTCGAAAACATAAATCCAAAGATTGAAATTCGCATTTCAGCCACTCCGAAAACCACCAATCCACGCGAAAAAGTATCGGTGTATCGCAGTGAAGTAATCGAGGCTGAAATGATAAAGAAAGAAGTGGTGCTCAACCCTGAAATAGAATTTAACTTCAGCGATGAACTACGACTGAACGAGAGCCTGATAAAAGCGGCACTTGCCAAGCGGAATCAACTTGCCGAAGCCTACAAGGCACTCGGTGTGAACATAAATCCGCTATTGCTCATTCAGTTGCCAAACGACACAGGCGAGTCGATGACTACCGAAGACGAGGCAGTGGCAGAGCAAGTAAAGACCTACCTCAAAGTGATTTGCGACATCACCGAGGAGAATGGTCGGCTCGCCGTGTGGCTTGCCGGAGAGAAAAGCAATCTCGCCAACCTCGAAAAGCCGGACAATATGGCACAAGTGCTGTTGTTCAAAGAGGCAATCGCCCTGGGATGGGACTGCCCGAGAGCCGCAGTGTTGCTCATCTTCCGCAAGTTGCAAAGTGATACATTTACTATTCAGACCGTGGGACGCATCTTGCGTATGCCCGAGCAGAAGCATTACAGCAACGACATTTTGAACTATGGCTACGTCTATACCGACATTGCCAAAGACAAGATACAAATCGTCACTGCCGATGCCGACTACATTGTGAAAAACACAATCGTAGCCTACCGCCGCGAGGACTTGAATAATATATCGTTGCCGTCGTGCTACTCCGATCGCCCCAACATCACTCGTAATTATCTCGGTCCCGACTTCCGCAAAGTGCTTTACGATGAAGCGCTCAACTTCTTCAGACTTATGCAAGGTGCAGGGCTATTCTCACTTGCGGAACTCGCTGCACTTAATGCCGAAGACGATTTCAACCCAATACCCGAAAGTGATAATGAAACAATCAATGAGAACCGCCGACGCGTGAGCAATTTGATAAGGCTTGATGTTAAGAATATAAATATAGCAATTCCACGAAACGTGCACTTTCAAAACGAAGTGCAGACACTCAAAGTGGAACAAGTGAAATATGCGAGGAAGTCGTCGGAAATAGACCGCGTTTTCCTTGACTACATCGACCAAAAGGGGCATCAGTTTGAATCGAAAGGCAGAACCGACAAGATAGCCGGTTATCTGCTCGAAATGATTGCCGACTACTTCGGCATCTTTGAAACTGATGCTAAAAAAGTGGTGCTATACCACGACAACCGGCCGAAATTTGACCGACTGATTGACAAGGCTTTGGAGAAATACGCCAAGATGCGTGAAATCGCAAAACAGAAAGCCGCAGGTGCAAGAAAATTCGTGGAATACCAATGGTGTGTGCCCGAGGAGCGTGTCTATGACAGCGATTCCAACCATATAGCATCGGCAGAGAACCACGCTCTGATGCCTTTCGTGCAACTCAACGCCGCATCGAACCCCGAAAAAGAGTTTGCCGCTTTCCTTGAAGCCAACTCGCAATATATCGAATGGTGGTATAAGAACGGCGACAAAGGTAAGCAGCACTATGCAATTGAATACCTGCAAGGTGAGGAAGGTGCTAAAGCACTTTTCTATGTGGATTTCGTTATTCGTATGAAGAACGGACACATCTACTTATTCGACACTAAGAGTGCAGGCAGTGACCTATTTGCTTCTCAAAAGCACAACGCACTTATCGACTATATGACTAAGCACTCCACCAAGGAGCAGCCTCTCTTTGGTGGTATCCTTATTCAGCAAGGTAGCAACTGGCTATATTCAAAACTGCATATAGCCAACACAACCGAGCTTACCAATTGGGACTCATTTTATCCACAAAACGCATAACACTATGGCTAAAGGATTAGACAACAAATTTCTGCACTACGGCATTCGCAAGGAAGACCTCTCTATGATTGAGGCCATCTGTGATGCCGAACAAATGGATTTCGAGTGGCTAAGCGAAGAAATTCTTAAAGCCTATCACGCAAAGAAAGTTGACGTGATAGAAATTGACGATGCTGCCACTGAAGAAATCATTCGTGCAGCCATTCAGAAAATCAAACAGTAATACCGACCGTTATGTTAATACAGAGAATTAAAGTCAGCAACTACAAGACCTATCTTGACCTCGACCTTGACTTGACAGTCGATGAGGACAGACCGATAATTCTTATCGGCGGTTCAAACGGCGGTGGTAAGACCACACTGTTTGAAGCCATCAGCGGTGCCCTATATGGTTTGAAGATAGAGAGCCGTGAGCACTTTATGGAACTGCTCAACCAAGGTGCGATAGGCAATGTGAAGCCGGAAATCATGTTGCAAATAACTTTCGTGGGCAGAGTTCTCGGCATTGAGCAAAAGTACATTCTTAAACGTACTTATGTTCTCAACTCAGCCGGAAAGCCGCTCGAGAGCGTGAGCCTCAATATGAACGGCAACTTGTTTGTTTATGGCACTATGACCGCCCTAAAAGACCGCATTCGTGCCGAGCAGGAAGTGAACAAGATTATCAAAGCCAACTTACCACAGGAGCTGAGTCAATATTTCCTATTCGACGCCATGCAGTCGAGCGAACTTCTAAAAAAAAATGTGTTCGCACAGACCATTCGCGACAACTTTGAGAATGTGCTTGGCTTCAAGAAATATTTGCAATTGCGCCGTGCCGCCGAAAAGATACAGCAGGAATGGGCTCAGCAACGCTTGCAAGCCGAGCAAGAGGCGGCAGAATACAATGAGCTTGTGACACAGAAAGATTCGCTAATCACACAACTCAACACTTGCATCGTCGAGCAAGACCGCCTTTATAAATATCTCAACTCGATAGAAACAGAATACCAAAAGGCTAAAGAGGGAGCGCAGCAAAGTGCTTCGCTCAATAAACGCATAGGCGACATCGCGACAAAAATCGATGACATTGTGCGCCGTGCCGCCCAATATGCCGAGGATGTGAAAGGGTTTATGGATAATATCGAAATCAACGTTTTCTTGCCTAAGATTGCAGCAAATATCGCTGTTGAAATAAATAATATTCTGCGAATCAAAGACGAGCTGCAACAATCAACAACCGGAGCTTACTCGCTCGATACTTTGCGTGATGTTACTGCAAAGATTATCGGCTATCTTAAAGACTTGTCGCTTTGCTCTGCCGAAGTCGATGAAGAAAATGTGGTGAAACACTTGGTAGCAGTGCAGAACTCCACTAACCGACAGGACCCATTTGATTATTTGGATAGCCAAGAGACTGATGCTCTGAAATTACTCGTAAGCCGTGGCACAAACAACCAGTTTGCCACACTTTATCGTCAACGTCAAGACCTCGAAATCGCTCTTGCTACTATTGAGGAACTTCGCACCGAGAAGAATAATCTTGAACAGACTCGTGCCGGAGGAAATGAGTTTATCATTTCTTCTTATGAGGAGAGCAAGCATAATCTGGAGAAAGAAAAAGTTAACGAGGGTAATCTAAAACAAGATATTTCAAAACTCGATGCTCGAATACATCGCTTCGATGTGCAGATACAGCAAGAACCCGACCTTAAATATGACACTCTCGTGAAGCTGAATCCTTTCTTTGAAAAGGTTGCAAACAGCCTTTTAAAAAAGAAAAAGGCTCAAATTGAGAGCGAAATGCAACAGTCGCTCAACCGCCTGCTCGTGTCATACAAAGGTCATATCGGACGTGTGGAATTGAGCGACAGCATGGAAAACTTTAATATAAAGATTTTCCACACTCGCGGTAACGAGATTTCGCTAAACCAACTCAATGCGGCATCGAAGCAAATATTTATTCAAGTGTTGCTAAAGGTGCTTCGAAACCTTGGTGACTACAACCCACCAGTGATGATTGACACTGTGATGGGCGTTCTCGACAACGAAAGCCGCGATGCTCTTATGGAAGAATACTTCCCTCAACTCGCCGAGCAAACTATTCTGCTTTGCACCACTTCGGAAATCCGTACCGATAGCGACTATATAAAGCTTGAACCCTTCATCTCGAAGACATATACACTGCACCGAGATGTGGAAGAACAGAAAACTACCGTCAGCGACGGCTATTTTGGTATCGAATTAAATTAATAAGACTATGCCACTACAATTTGGAGATATATATGTGCCTGAGAACTTTAATACGGAATTTGCCCCGATTAAAGAAAAGATTGAGAACTTTATTAATCTTTCTCGCACAGCAGGAAATGAAAAACGCTACTCTGTTCTCAACAACAAGTTGATGAGAATATGCTTGCTTGTAGGTCTTTCAACGCCAGGAAAAAGAAGTGTAGAAACAGTGGAAAGCATCAAACTTCAGACTGGTAACCGCTTTGTGCCGAGTTTCTTCACACACCAGGAACTGTCGCCGCTCTATTCTGCACTAATCAAAATGCGTTATCACGATACACCTCTTGACTTAACAAACAACCGTGTGTTGTCGAGAATTATCAGTGCTGAAATGTATCGTGGTCGCGACACTCTACTCACCGATAACTGTCTAGAAAACTACCTTTTCTCAACAAGTGGTAGAGCAGCACTAGCAAAAGATATTCCGGTGCTTAACTTGCTTGTCGGCAACTATGGCGATGAAGAAATGGAAGCGACACTCGATATTAACAGCCGTAATATTACCAACTCGCAAATTATCATTGCTGGTGCTACAGGCTCTGGCAAGACGAATCTTCTCGCTGTGCTGATGCAACAGATCCGCTCTATTTCGTCTGAAAGCAGTTACCCGGTCAACTTCCTTTTATTTGACTACAAAGGCGAGTTCAGCGATATTCAAAACAATCACTGGCTCTCGCTGTTTGACGTTGACCGCACTGCCATTCTTAACCCGATTGAAACACCGCTGCCTTTCACTCCGTTTAAGGACTTCACAGGTCGTCCGATAAACGAAATCAATCTGTATTCAACAGAAATGGCTACTGCTCTTGAATCACTTGTGCGTATGGCTACAAGTTCTAATATGAGTAATCGCCTGAGTGAAGCAATCGTGGAATGCTACAAGCATACTAATGGTGCTCCTATCACCTTTGAAGATATGCTTGCAGAATATCAAACACGAATGAAAGACCCCGACAAGGACGACAGCATTTCCTCAATCTTGAAACAACTTGTCCGCGCAAATATCTTTGATACTGAAGACAAAGCAGACCTCGTAGGAGAAAGCTTCATCGTCAAAATGGACGGCTATCCAAAGGACGGCCCGGTTGCCAAAGCAATCGTCTATTTCCTTATGTCGAAACTTAACAACATATACGAACAACTCGATAAGCAAGCCGTAAATGAGGATGTTGTTGAAATTCGCCACTTCTCTATCATCGACGAGGCTCATTATATGCTTAGTTTCGATAACCGTCCGCTGCGCAACCTTATTGCAGTGGGACGTAATAAGGGCTTGTCGATAATTCTTGCCACTCAAAACATGAGCGACTTTAAGAATAAGGGCTTTGACTTCTACGCCAACGCCCAATATCCGCTCATCATGAAGCAGCAGACTATAGACGACAAGGTCATTAAAGACCTTTTCGGTGCAAATGGTGCGGAACTGCAAGAAATACGTTCTGCCATTGCCGGACTGCAAAAAGGAGAACTTATCATCAAAGACCAAATGGCTTTCGCTCTTGCCATGGGAAAGAAATATAAGAAAATAAATGTGACGCATTTAATATAATATA
>CAMEKH010000104.1 GCA_945921235.1 uncultured Prevotellaceae bacterium
CGGCATCAAAGCACAAAATGCCGCCTCAACGGTCGACACACTGCGTCTGTCGGCCGACGACTGCGTGAAAATAGCATTAAGCACCAACCCAACCATCAAGGTAGCCGACATGGAAATAACCCGTGTGAGCTACTCAAAGAATCTCACAATAGCCCAGCTATTACCCGCTGTGTCGTTCTCAGGACAATTTAGCCGCGCACTTGCATTGCAGACAATGTACATGGACTCGCGCGCTATAAAAATGGGTCGCGACAACACCTATTCCACCGGCTTCACAGCTTCAGTGCCACTCATTGCTCCACAATTGTGGAAATCGCTGAAACTCAACGACAATGAAATCAGCCAGAACATCGAGGCAGCTCGTTCTTCGCGTCTGCAAATGGTGAATCAAGTGCAAAAAGCATATTATGCGCTTCTTTTGGCTCTCGACTCGCACAAAGTGCTCTTGAAGAACTATGAAACGGCTAAATTCAATGCCGATATCTACAAAAAGAAATTCGACACCGGAACAGCATCGGAATATGATGTGCTACGCTCGAGCGTGCAAGTGAAAAATCTTGAGCCATCGTTAATTGAGGCTGAGAACACCATACGTCGGGCACAGCTACAACTGCTCTTGCTCTTGGGACTCGATGTAGCCACACCGGTGAAGCCCACCGAGTCGCTCTCGCACTACAAGGAACGCATGTACGACCTCACAATGTCAATCAACACCAAGCTCGACAATAACACCGAACTCCGCACACTCGACCTGAAAACCGATTACCTGAAAAAGGCTCTCGACGTGCAAAAAATGGCATGGTATCCCACACTTTCAGGTTCAATTAACTATATGTGGAACTCTATGTCGATGGGGTCGCCATTCAAGAATTTCAATTGGACCTCATCATCGACAGCATCATTGACACTCTCCATTCCCCTCTTCCAAGGCGGACAGCGCTACTACAAGCAACGCCAAGCCGAAGTAGCTTATAAGGAGATGACATGGCAGCGCGAAAACCTCGTGCGCTCACTCAATGTGCAAGTTCAGACACAGATGGACAACATTCAAAAGAATGTGAAGCAGATTTCAACCAACGAAGCCGGCGTGGAACAAGCACGCAAAGCCAACCAAATTATGGAAAAGAGTTTCCAAATAGGTGCAGCTTCCTACTTAGACCTGCGCGACTCTGAAGATGCCCTGCTCGAATCAGAGCTTAGCTACTACCAGTCGATTTACAACTATCTTGTAGCCGACAGCGACCTGCGCTTGCTGCTTGGCGAAACCAATGTGGGTACATATCCCGAAAATTCCACTTACACCGAAAAAAAATAACAAAAACACCATTATATGAAATCAATCAACGCAATCATCGGTATGGCTTGTGCCTCAGCCATGCTCTTCGCCTGCTCAGGAAAGCAACAGGAGAATCAAGAGCAGAAAGAGGAACTCCCATTAGTGAGCATAGAGAAAGTGATGGAAGAAGATGTGCCTCAAATAGTGAGCTACACCGCCACTGTGGAGCCGTTCAAGACCAACAACATCTCAGCTTCATCGTCTAACCGCATAAAGTCGATACTCGTCGACGTAGGTAGCACGGTGCGTGCCGGACAGACACTTGTGATTCTCGATGCCGTGAACATCGACCAGCAGGAAATTCGCATCGCCAATATGAAGCGTGAATACGACCGCGCTGTGGAGCTGCTAAACATAGGAGGTGGCACTCAGCAGCAAGTTGACCAACTTAAGACTGAATATGACGCTGCTGTGCGCGCTCTGAAAAATATGAAGGAGAATACCACACTCGTCAGCCCGGTGGCAGGCGTAGTGACAGTGCGCAACTACGACCCGGGCGACATGACCGGACAATTGCCTATCCTCACCATTGAGCAGCAACAGCCGGTGAAAGTGATGATTAACATCACCGAGCAGGATTTTGCTAAAGTAAAGAAGGGCATGAAAGTGAAGGTGAAACTCGATGTATATGGCGATGAGGAATTCATGGGCACCGTTTATCTCATTCACCCCACTATCGATGCCTCTACTCGCACATTCACCGTGGAAGTAACTCTGCCAAACTCCGACAACCGCATACGCACCGGAATGTTTGCTCGCGTAGAGTTCAACTATGGCACACAGCGCCACGTTGTCGTTCCCGACAGGGCTGTTGTGAAGCAAAGCGGCTCGGGCAACAAATACGTCTATGTGTATAAAGACGGAAAAGTGTCGTACAATCAAGTTCAAATCGGGCAGCGTCTGGGCACTCGATATGAGCTACTATCGGGCGTTGACAACAACTCCGACGTGGTAGTAACCGGACAGACACGTCTTGCCGATGGAGTGCAGGTGGAAATACAACAATCACAATCCGCTCCACGTGACACTACTGCTACAAAATAAAAGCTAAAAAGAACAGATTTTTATCACGAAATAACCTAATAACAGAATATGAGTCTATACGCAAGTGCAGTAAAACGCCCCGTGATGACGACGCTCTGCTTCGTGGCAGTCGCCATAATGGGACTCTTCTCTTTGCAGAAGCTGCCTATCGACCTATACCCCGATATCGACACCAACACCATTATGGTGCTGACCACCTATCAGGGAGCAAGTGCTCAGGATATAGAGCAGAATGTTACCCGCCCGCTCGAGAATACGCTCAACTCAGTTCAACACTTGAAGCATATCACATCGAAAAGCCGTGAAAACATTTCGGTAATCACACTGGAATTTGAATTCGGCTACGACATAGATGTGCTCACCAACGATGTGCGCGACAAACTCGACATGGTGCAAAAGGCACTCCCCGACGATGCCGACAATCCTATAATCTTCAAGTTCAGCACCGATATGATACCTATCGTGCTCCTGTCGGTACAAGCCGAGGAGAGTATGCCGGGATTATACAAGATACTCGACGACGGAGTGGCAAACCCGCTGGCGCGCATCGATGGAGTAGGCTCGGTGTCAATTACCGGTGCTCCGAAGCGCGAAGTTCACATCTACGTCGACCCGATACGCCTCGAAGCCTTCAATCTGTCGATTGAAACCATCGCATCGATAATAGGAGCCGAAAACCGCAACATTCCCGGCGGTTCATTTGATATCGGCTCGGAAACCTATGCACTGCGCGTGCAGGGCGAGTTCAGCGATGCTCTCCAGATGCTTGATGTGGTGGTAGGTTCCAAAGATGGCAAGAACGTGTATCTGCGCGATGTGGCACGCATCGACGACTCCCTTGAGGAGCGCACCCAGCAATCCTACAACAATGGGCAAAAAGGTGCCATGATTGTGATTCAAAAGCAATCGGGAGCCAATTCAGTGGCTATTGCCAACGCTATTCATGAGAAGTTGCCAAGCATTCAAAAGACACTGCCGAGCGATGTGAAACTCGGTGTGATTGTCGATACTTCCGACAACATCAAGAACACTATCAATTCACTTGTGGAAACGGTGCTCTATGCGCTACTCTTCGTGGTGATTGTGGTGCTCGCATTCCTCGGACGTTGGCGCGCTACATTCATCATCGTAATCACCATTCCGCTCTCGCTTATAGCATCGTTCATCTATCTATTCGGCACGGGCAATACACTCAACATTGTGTCGCTCTCGGCACTTTCCATATCAATCGGTATGGTAGTAGACGATGCCATTGTGGTACTTGAGAACGTCACCACACACATCGAGCGAGGCTCCGACCCGAAACAGGCAGCCGTGCACGGCACCAACGAGGTGGCAATCTCGGTAATAGCCTCCACGCTCACACTTATTGCGGTGTTCTTCCCGCTGACACTTGTGAGCGGTATGTCGGGAGTGCTGTTCCGCCAGCTCGGTTGGATGGTATGTATCATGATGATAATCTCCACCACGTGCGCCCTCTCGCTCACACCGATGCTTTGCAGCCAGTGGCTACGACTTAACCCCAAGCAAGGCAAGCTGTTCACTATAATCTTCAAGCCAATAGAGCGAGCACTCGATGCACTCGACAACGGATATGCCTTCTTGCTGAACAAGGTGGTACGCCACAAGACGGTTACCATACTCATCTGCGTGGCAATTTTCATCGGTTCGATGTCGCTCACCAAGTTTATCGGCTCGGAGTTCTTCCCGACTTCCGACGACGGACGTCTTGGCGTGAGTCTTGAGCTACCTATCGGCACACGCGTGGAAATAGCACAAGAAACCACCGAACGTCTTTTCAAGGAATGGACGGCAAAATATCCTGAGATAAAGGTGCTTAACTACACTGTGGGACAAGCAAGCACCGACAACACATTTGCCTCGATGCAGGACAACGGTTCGCACATAGTGTCGATGAACATACGATTAGTTGACCCGGGCGACCGCGACCGCGGCATTGTGGAAATAGCCCAACTTATGCGTGAAGACTTGAAACACTATCCCGAGTTCAAGAAAGCTCAAGTGAATGTGGGCGGACGCCGCGGTGGCAGCATGAGCGGACAGTCGAGCATCGACTATGAAATCTATGGATACGACTTCACCGTGACCGACTCAGTGGCACAGCGTGTGAAGCGAATCCTCGAAAGTGTGCCGGGAACTGCCGACGTCATCATTTCGCGTGCAGACTATCAGCCTGAATATCAAGTTGACTTCGACCGCGAGAAGCTCGCAATCTACGGGCTCAACCTCACCACCGCAGCCAATTACCTGCGTAATCGCATCAATGGAAGCACGGCAAGCTACTTCCGCGAAGATGGAGAGGAATATGACATCAAAGTGATGTATGCCCCGGAATTCCGCACCTCGATTGCCGACATAGAGAATATTCTCATCTATAATGCTCAAGGCAAGAGCGTGCGCGTGAAAGATGTGGGCAAAGTGGTGGAACGCTTCACTCCACCAACCATCGAGCGCAAGGACCGCGAGCGTATTATCACAGTGTCGACCATTGTGCAAGGACGTGCTATGAGTGAAATAGTGGCTGATGCACAGCCGCTACTCGACAAGCTCGACCTTCCGGCGGGCGTATCAATCAACCTGTCGGGTTCCTATGAGGACCAGCAGGATTCGTTCAGCGACCTCGGATTGCTCGCCATTCTCATCGTGATTCTCGTCTACATAGTAATGGCTGCACAATTTGAGTCGCTCACCTATCCGGGTATCATCATGACATCACTGCCCTTTGCATTCTCGGGAATCGTGCTCATTCTTTGGGCTACAGGCACTCACTTGAACATCATGTCGATGATTGGCTCGATTATGCTTATCGGTATTGTTGTGAAAAACGGTATTGTGCTCATCGACTATATTACACTTAACCGCGAACGCGGCATGAGCATACGCAGTGCGGTTGTCTTCGGCGGTAAGTCGCGTCTACGCCCTGTGGTAATGACATCGCTCACCACAATCCTTGGTATGGTGCCAATGGCGATAGGTGGTGGACAAGGTTCGGAGATGTGGCGCCCGCTGGGTATTGCCGTAATCGGAGGATTGACATTCTCCACGCTGCTCACCCTGCTCTTTGTGCCTGCACTCTACTGCATTTTCGCCTATGTTGGAGTGAAGCGCCAGCGCAAGGCACTGCGGAAATCGCTAAATTCTATTTGAAAAACCAGACAATAACAAAGTAAAAGCAATATGAAAGCAATATTTATAGCATTCGACCAAGCCTACTACGAACGCATTGTTGATATGCTTGAGCGCACCAATTGCCGCGGATTCACCGCTTGGCAGGAGGTTCAAGGGCGCGGTTCCAAAAGTGGAGAGCCACACTATGGCACTCACGCTTGGCCTTCGCTCGCTTCGTCGATAATCACCATGGTAGATGATGACAAAGTGAAAACCGTGCTCGATTTACTTCATGATATGGACATCGCCACACCTAAGCTCGGACTACGGGCTTTTGTGTGGACGATAGAACAGACAATATAGCTCGCAGAGTAATAGCATAGCTACACACAGAGCGGCGAAGTTGCTTTCACTAAAGTGCTTGACAACTTCGCCGCTCTGTTTTTATATCCCTATTATGCTAGAGCGCGTTCCTTAATAGAGATTCTTGATGCAATTGGCACCCTCGGTAGCATAGTCCACGGCAGCCACCGAGTGAATTTCGGCAGAGTCGAAAGTGGGGATTCCGAGGTCTTTCTGGCTCACAAGCAGAGGAATTTCGGTGCAACCGAGAATCACGCCTTCGCCACCTTCTTGTATCAGACGATTCACAATGCGCTTATAGCCGTCGCGCGAGTGGTTCACGACGATGTCGTTGCAAAGTTCATCGAAAATCACATTATTGATGTAGTCACGCTCCTCAAGCGTGGGCAGGAGCACTTCGAGTCCGTATTTCTCCTCAAGTTTGTTCTTATAGAAACCGTCTTCCATGGTGTGCTTGGTGCCGAGCAAGATAACCTTGTGCAATCCCTTCTTGGCAATCTCCTTGCCCACGGCATCAATGATGTTGAGCACATGGATTCCCACTTGCTCCTCGATGACTCCGGCAAGCGAATTGAGAGTGTTCGATGCAATGACTATGAAATCGGCACCACCCGCCTTAAGGCGCTCGGCAGCATCAATCATCATGGCAGTCATCATAGACCAGTCTCCATTAGCGGCTTGACGCTCCTGCTCGGCAAAAGAGTGGAAAGGGATTGAATACATTAAAAAATTTGCAGAGTAAAGCGAACCGAAACGGTCGCGCATAATTTCATTCATACGGCGATAATAAGTATCGCTTGAAGCCCAACTTACACCACCAATCACACCGATGACTTTCGACACCGAATCTTTGAGATACTCTTTCTGTTCCATTATAGGTTTATTTATGGTTTTAAATTTCAGTAAATTTTTCTACAGTAATTCTTTTTAATACGCAAAGATAAATAATCCCGAGGAAATTACCTACCTTTGTAGACGAAAAACAAATTTCATTCAATCAAAAATCATCAAGTTATATGACTAAAATCGGTTCAGTGACTACCTCTGTGGGTAGAAAAGCATTGTTATTAGGAAGTGGCGAACTCGGTAAAGAGGTGGCAATAGAGCTAATGCGCCTCGGTGTGGAAGTGGTGGCATGCGACAAATATGCCGGTGCTCCCGCCATGCAGGTTGCTCACCGCTGCCATGTGTTCAATATGCTCGATGGCGCCAAGCTCCGCGAGATAATTGAGCTTGAACGCCCCGACCACATTATCCCCGAAGTTGAAGCCATAGCGACCCCGACTCTTGTGGAGCTTGAGAAAGAGGGCTTCCACGTCACTCCCACGGCTCAAGCTGCTTGGCTGACGATGAACCGCGAAGGCATTCGCCGCTTGGCTGCCGAACAATTGGGAATCACCACATCGAAATACGTCTTTGCCTCTACCGAGGAGGAATTTCGCAAGGCTGTAGCCACGGTGGGTATCCCCTGCGTGGTAAAACCAATCATGAGTTCCTCGGGACACGGACAAAGTGTAGTACGCAGCAATGATGATATCGACCGTTCATGGCACATTGCTCAAGAGGGAGGGCGTGCCGGTGCCGGCAGAGTGATTGTGGAAGGTTTTGTGGATTTCGACTATGAAATCACACTTCTCACCGTGCGCAGTGTGAGCGGAACGGAATTTTGCGAGCCTATAGGTCACATTCAAGTCGATGGCGACTACCGTTATTCATGGCAGCCACAGGCTATGACAGCTACAGCCAAAGCTAAAGCACAAGAGATAGCCAAAAAGGTGACCGACGCACTTGGCGGCTACGGAATTTTCGGTGTGGAGATGTTCATAAAAGGCGACGACGTGATTTTCAGCGAAGTTTCGCCTCGTCCGCACGACACCGGAATGGTGACAATGATTTCACAGGATATGAGCGAATTTGCGCTGCATGCCCGTGCACTACTCGGACTTCCGGTGCCGGCAATAAGATTCTACGGACCTTCGGCATCGCGCGCTGTGGTGGTGGAAGGTAATACCAACCGCATTGAGATGGACAATCTGGAGCAAGTGCTCGCCGAGCCTGGAACGCAAATGCGAATTTTCGGTAAGCCTGAAATTTCGGGACATCGCCGCATGGGTGTTATTCTTGCTACCGACGACACCGTGGAGCTTGCCCGCGCCAAGGCTGAGCGTGCCTACGAAGCTCTTCGAGTAAACGTCTTGCCCTGCGAATAAGGCATTGATTTACACAAGTTTTACCGGCCATAGTGCACTTACTGAGCGTAGCACTATGGCTTTTTTATGCACTTTTCAAGCGGGAAATGCATAAAATTGAAATAAAAATTTGCGGAATTCAAGAAATAGCATTAAATTTGCAAAAAATAACGGGGTATTAGCTCATCTGGTAGAGCGCAACACTGGCAGTGTTGAGGTAAGCGGTTCGAGTCCGCTATGCTCCACGAAAAT
>CAMEKH010000105.1 GCA_945921235.1 uncultured Prevotellaceae bacterium
AGCACCATGCCCTGCCCCAAAAAGTGACACACGGCAGCCGTCAATGCCATTGCAAGGACAAAAATTCCATCGCTATGCTTTACCGAGGCTTTATCGGCAAGCAGAATCCTCGACAAGCTGCCACTAAGCACCACGGCAATGAGCGTGAGCATCACATTCAGTGCAAGCGGATACACTATGCTCTTACCGAAAACACACCATAACGCCGCCATAGACCATATCATACCGGGAGTGAATCGACCGCTCGACACGGTTCCATCGGTCATAAATTCTGCCGCATTTCTGAAAAAACGCGATGCATCGATATTGTTGAGCACCGGATAAGCCGCAGTGCCTCCAAGCACCGAGGTGTATTCCCACACATTCAGCACCACCCCGGCAGTCATCACCACAGCTACCACAAAGAGCACCCATTTGCCCGCCTTCGATGCCGAATGTCGCCCAAGCAGCCATGCAGCTACCGAATATGCCACCGTGAGCGACACCGTGAGCTGCAGCCCTGTTTCCGCACCACAGAGCAGCACAGAAAACACCGCCAACGCCACAAAAGCCGTTGCCCTACAGGAATTGAAAAACAGTTCTTTATTTTCTTTATTGCCCATAATAATCACCTTGATTTTTCTATATTTCTCATTCACAACACTTTATTTTTAACGCTTATTCGGGCGTTTTATTATTGCTATGCACAGTTTTTTCATCGCTCTTGCAGTAATTATCATTATTTGCCGCAAGAATCTCGTTTTGCCCGCATTTTGCGCAAGATATGAATAAATTTTTTGTAAATTTGCATCAATGACACTGCATAATATCTCAATCTTGAATTATAAGAACATTGCAGAGGCAAACTTGGAGTTTTCGCCAAAAATCAATTGCTTCACCGGCAATAACGGTATGGGCAAGACGAATATTCTCGATGCTATCTACTACTTGAGCTTCTGCAAAAGCTGCGTCAGCAGGAACGGCGATTCCACGGTGATAAACCATGATGCCGACATGATGATGCTGCAAGGTCGCTACTGCCGCCGCGGCGAAGATGAAAATATTGTGGTGGGCATTCAGCGCGGCAAGCGCAAGACGGTGAAACGCAACGGCAAGGAGTATCAGCTGCTGAGCCGCCACATCGGCTTGCTACCATTGGTTATGGTGTCGCCCCTCGACGGCGACCTTATTCGCGGCGCCGGCGAAGAACGCAGGCGACTGATGAACCAAATTATTTCGCAGGGCGACTGCGAATATCTCGATGCCCTGATACGCCACGGCAAAGCCATTGAAAGCCGCAACGCAATGCTGAAGCATGGTTTCCGCGATGCCTTGCTTTTTGAAACCGTGGAAGCGCAAATATGCGCCGCAGCAAGCTATATTCACTCTGCACGAAAAAAGTGGATTGATGAATTCTCGCCTATATTCCTCAATTACTATCGTGCTATCACCGACGGACGTGAAACGGTGAGCCTCGAATACCGCAGTCACCTGAACGATGCCGACATGAGCCGCTGCCTCGCCGACAACCGCGAGCGCGACGCCATTTTAGGCTACACGTCACACGGCGTTCACCGCGACGACATTGAGCTGATGCTCGGCGACTACCCAATGCGCAAAATCGGCTCGCAAGGACAGTGCAAGACCTACACCATTGCTTTGCGACTCGCTCAATTCGACTTCCTGAAGCGAACTTGCGGCATTACTCCTATCTTACTGCTCGATGATATTTTCGACAAGCTCGACGCTCACCGCGTGGAGAACATAATAAACGTGGCAAGCGGTGCCGATAGCTCACGATTCGGACAGATTTTCATCACCGATACCAACCGCAAGCACCTCGACGACATTATTCGCAGCGCAGGAAGCGATTACCGCATTTTCAGCGTGGACCACGGTGTGTGCCGCGAGGAGGAAAAGGGTGAAGGAGGCACCGATGCGATGCCATGAAACGCACCGAAGCCGAAACTGTGGGCGACATTATCACACGCCTGCTGAAAGCCGAAAACCTCGAGCAGAAATTCGATGAACAACGTGTGGCTGCTATGTGGAAAGACGTGGTGGGACAAGGCATAAACCGCTACACGGTGAACCGCTCGGTGCGCAACGGAGTGCTCTATGTGACCATCTCTTCGGCTCCGCTTCGCAACGAGCTTATGATGAACCGCTCAAGACTCGTGAGCCGCATCAACGACTTTATGGGACACGAAGTTATACACGACATCGTGTTCAGATAGCTCCCTCAAGAAAAGAACAATTTTTACAATCATTTTTTATACGCCCGCTTCTGAGCGGCTAACTTTTGAATATTATTTTTATTATGGACAACAAAGACCGACAGAATAAGCCGGCTCGTACCGGAATAGCAGTGAATCACCCGTTTCACCACTCTTTGCCTTTGCAAATTCGATTCAACGACATCGACACTCTGGGGCATGTGAACAACTCGGTGTATTTTCCTTTTTTCGACCTCGGTAAAGCTAACTACTTCAACACCGTGCGCGGCGAAATTATCGACTGGAAACGCGCCGACATTGTTGTAGCCAACATCAACTGCGACTTTATTGCCCCGGTATATTTCAACGAGAAAATCGAGGTGCGCACGCAAGTGGATAGAGTGGGCGGTAAGAGCTTCCGAATGATTCAAGCCATTGTAAACGCCGAAACTGAAGCCGTGAAATGCCTCTGCGCCACTATTATGGTGGGCTTTGATGTGACTCATGGCTGTGCGGCTCCTATTGCCGATGAATGGAAAGTGGCCCTCAACAAATTTGAGGGGAGAGACTTATCGGCTGAATAAACGTTTTTTAACTTTGTCGTACAACTACATTACACAATCAGCAAACTATCTTTGCATATCGAAAATAAAACAGTATCTTTGTAGACATTGATAAAGTGCCACCCTATCACGAGTGTTTATCGCTGATGCAGCACTTCGATACAAATTAACAAGAATGACGCATCAATAATTTCTATCTATTATGAAAATTGGAGATAAAATTCCCGAAATTCTCGGCGTCACAGCCGACGGCACCACACTCAAGGCAAGCGATTTTGCCGGAAAGAAACTCGTGCTCTATTTTTATCCTAAAGATAACACTCCGGGCTGCACCGCCGAGGCTTGCAGCCTCAACGACGGACTTGCCCAGCTCAATGCGGCAGGATTTGCCGTGGTGGGAGTGAGCAAAGATTCAGCCGAATCGCACCGCAAATTCACCGAGAAATTCTCGCTTGGTTTTCCGCTTATTGCCGACACCGAGTTATCCCTTAACCAAACATTCGGCGTGTGGCAGAAAAAGAAAATGGCGGGACGCGAATATATGGGCACCGTGCGCACCACTTTCATTATCGATGAAAATGGCATTGTGGAGGATATTATCACTAAAGTGCAGACCAAAGACAGCGCAAACCAAATTTTGAAACTGAAAAAATAAAAATCATAGAATTATGGAAGAAAATACAATATTCGACGACGAGAAACCGGCTTCGACAAAAGCATCTAAAACCGACGCCAAGAAGGGTCCGGCTCCAGTATCGGCTGAAAAGCTGAAAGCATTGCAAGTGGCAATGGACAAAATCGACAAGGCCTACGGACGAGGCTCTATAATGAAAATGGGCGATGAGAGTGTGGAGGACATCGATGTGATTCCTACCGGCTCTATAGGACTTGACTTTGCCCTCGGCGTGGGCGGATACCCGCGCGGACGTATAATTGAAATTTACGGTCCGGAATCTTCAGGAAAAACCACTCTTGCTATTCACGCTATTGCCGAAGCTCAGAAACTTGGCGGTATTGCCGCTATTATCGATGCCGAGCATGCATTCGACCGTTTCTATGCCGAAAAATTGGGCGTCGATGTGAACAACCTGTGGATTTCCCAACCCGACAACGGCGAGCAGGCTCTTGAAATTGCCGACCAGCTGATTCGCTCTTCGGCTATCGACGTGATTGTTATTGACTCGGTGGCGGCTCTTACCCCGAAAGCCGAAATAGAAGGTGATATGGGCGACAGCAAAATGGGACTTCAAGCCCGACTAATGTCGCAGGCTCTGCGCAAGCTCACTGCCACTATCTCCAAGACCAACACTACTTGTATTTTCATCAACCAGTTGCGCGACAAGCTCGGTGTGATGTTTGGAACCCCCGAAACTACCACCGGCGGTAACGCCCTGAAATTCTATGCCTCGGTGCGACTCGACATTCGCCGAATAGGACAAATCAAGGACGGAGAAGACGTTCTCGGAAATATGACTCGCGTGAAAGTGGTGAAAAACAAGGTGGCTCCCCCATTCCGCAAGACGGAATTCGAAATTCTCTTTGGCGAAGGAATATCGAAAATCGGCGAGATAATCGACCTCGGTGTGCTCTATGGTATTATCCGCAAGAGCGGTGCTTGGTTCTCCTATGAGGAGACAAGGCTCGGTCAAGGCAGAGATGCCGCCAAGCGCATGATTGCCGACAACCCCGAACTTGCCGAAGAGCTTGAATCGAAAATTATGGCTGCAATGAAGGAAAAAGCCAAGAATTGAGCATTTCTTGCAGCAAAAAGCATAGGCTAATGCCCCAAAAAGCCAAAAAACCGCCACATAATCGCCATGTAGCGGTTTTTTGCTTTTCGCTTTGCGCTAATTGCCCCGTTTATTGGCAAAACAAGCGGTAATTCTTATTTTTACATCATGAAAAAATCTATCCATATCAGGCAAAGCCATTTGTGAAGTGAGCGTGCGGTAAATCCCGGCTTTTCAACGAAATTCCAATTAACAGCAGCTACATCTTAGGAATCTACGAAGGAACATTATCAGAGTTCAACATTCCACTGATGCATCGCTAAAATTACAAATCGCTGAATTCAGGCAGATTTGGAAATAAAGCCGCAGCATTGGCATCGGTCACTTCCGACACTTCTTCCATATCTACGCCAAGATGCGAGGCAATGCAACGGCAGATGTGCGGAATGTTGCTACTCTCGTTGCGTTTTCCGCGGTTGGGGACTGGCGCAAGATAAGGCGAATCGGTTTCGAGCAATATGCGGCTTAGCCCTATTTCGGGCAGAATGGCAGGAATAGCCGACTTTTTGAACGTCACAATACCATTTATGCCGAAATAGAAATCGCCGAGTCGGCGTATGCGGCGCACATCGTCGATAGTACCTGTGAAACTATGAAACACGGCAGGAGGCAGCTCACTGAAGTGTGAAAACACATCGAGCACATCATCGAGTCCTTCACGACAATGAATAATCAGCGGCAAACTGCGGTCGATAGCCCACTGCACCTGCACGGCAAGAGCATCGCGCTGCTCGGTGCGAAATGTGGTGTCCCAGTAAAGGTCAATCCCCACCTCGCCTATTGCCACCCACCGATAGTCGTCGAGCCTACTCTCCACCACTTCAAGGCTATGCTTGTAATCGGCATTAACCTCCGTGGGGTGAAACCCCATAGCCATCGATGTGAAATCGGGATATTTGCAATGCAAATCCTCCATAGGCTCAATAGTAGTGAGGTCGACATTCGGCAGCACTATGTGGCGCACGCCGGCAGCCGCAGCTCGAGTCACAACATCGTGGCGGTCGGCATCGAATTCCTCAAGATAGATGTGAGAATGAGTGTCAATCATTTTTTGCGGTGCATAAGCATATTAGCAAAATCGTGGAAAGACCTCTTTGCCTCATCTGAGAGCTTTGAGTGAGCTATAATGCCGAGAGCGCGGTCGTTGTAGTCATTCATTGCCTGCTCGGCAATTTCGCGAACTCCAAGATGCGAGTAAAGCCCCGTCACGGCAGCCACCTTGGCATTGCGGTCAGGGTTTTCGGCATTAATCCAATATTTCAGTTCCTCAAGCTCATTATCATTAGCGCGGTTTATGGCATTTATGAGCATAAACGTCTTTTTATTGTTCATTATGTCGCCGCCAATCTCCTTACCGAAAGTTGCCGGGTCGCCATACACATCGAGGATATCGTCTTGAAGCTGAAAAGCCACACCGAGATTCATTCCGTAGTCGTAAATCATTGCGGCATCATCGGCTGAAGCATCGGCAATAATAGCCCCCATCTTGCAGGCACAGCCGAGCAGCACCGAGGTTTTAAGCCTAATCATCTCTATATATTCATTCTCACTCACACTGAAGCGGCTCTCGAAGTCCATGTCGTACTGCTGCCCTTCATACACTTCCATTGCCGTGGTGTTGAAGAGCTCTATAGCTGCGGCAATATGCCGGGCATCGGTGCGAGCCACATACTGTCCTGCCATGGTTAGCATAGCATCGCCCGAGAGGATTGCAGTGTTGTCGTTCCAGCGCACATGCACCGTAGGCTTACCGCGACGCACATCGGCTTTGTCCATCACATCATCATGAAGAAGGGTGAAATTATGATATAGTTCAATGCCTATAGCCTGATTCATTGCACGGCGATAGTCGCCGCCGAAAGCATCGCAAGCCATGAGCGTGAGTACCGGGCGCAGGCGCTTACCGCCGAGGTCCATTGTGTAAGCTATAGGGCTATAGAGCGCAGCAGGTGAAGTGGGATACTCAATTGCGGCAATTGCTTGTGACACCGCTTCCACATATTCTTCAAATTTAAGCATAACGTAATGACTGAAAAATGGTTTCTTTATGAATATTTTCTAAAAAATAGCTTCCGCAAGGCTACCATCGTGGAGCATGAGGTAATCGCGAAAAGCCTCATCGAAGGCTTCCACGGCAATAGAATCGCCGGCAATTACATATTCGCTCTGCACAACTTTAGCTTCGAGAATTCGGTGCTGGAGCGCAATGGTGTCGCTGTGGTCGGTGTCGATAAGTTGCTGTGCCGCCACCACCGCACGTTCACGAGCCTCATCAGCTCGGGTGTCGGGAGCACAAGAGCACCCATAGAGCACGCCTGCCACAACCATAGTTGCAAAAATGTATATCAATTTGCGCATTTTTCTTAATTATTTTTATGAAAACAGCCTGTACAAGTTAATTTTGCACTGACTTTTCGCTTTCACTGCGTAAAGTTACAACAAATGGTGCAGAAAAAAAACAAAACTCATGTTTTAATTCCGGCTTTAATTCAAGGCATGGTGTAGCTACAAACTCCCGAGCACTTATAGGACTACTATGGCAAATCACCGGTGCACACTTTTCAGCCTGCGACACGTTTTTAAGCAGTAACAGGCGGTTTTTGCACACGGCTCTTTCATTTAAGATTCCGTTATGTAGAGTCAACTGGCAAGTGCAAAATTAGCAAATTCTACGATAGAACTCAATTTTTGGAGTTGAAAAGTTGAGCTTTTCCCGAGGTTTTTCATATTCCGCTTTGACTCTTCGCTATGCTTTAGGGGGCTTGATGCTATGGGGCGCATGCGCGAAACGTCACTGCAAGAGGTGGCAGACACAAAAAATGGATTCCCCCACCTTGCTGTGGCTTGGGGAATCCGTAATTTTTTTGCACTATTGCAGTGAGGTTACTTTTTCCGTGGATTCGTGAGATTCGTGTTCAAAAATCCTTTTTGCGGAATCTGCGTGAGCCTTTTACAGGGCGAGCTTGGTGGCGCGGCCGGCTACTTTCACCACGTAGAGTCCGCGCTGTGGCACGGTGATTTCGGTGTCGGTGCCGCTGTAGATGCACACTCCGGCGGTGTTGAACACCTCCACTCGTGCGCCCTCAGCACCCTCCACGCGAATCATACCATTCACGGCACGCACCTTGGCGGTCTCAGCCTTAGAAATGCCCTCCACTCCAACTGGCTTAATTTCGAGAATAGTTCCAAAGTTTTTCCAATCGACAGCCGATTGATAAGCCCCAACGCACCCTTCCGGCACATAAAGCACGCAATCGGCTGGCACATCATAAAATACGCGAGAACCGAGAGTTGGAGGAATAATATTAAGCGAAGTCACCGAAGTCAAGCCGCGGCAGCCACTGAATGCATAGTCGCCGATAGAGGTAACGGAGTTGGGTATCTCCACCGATGTCAAGCCGCAGCAGTCTTCGAAGGCTCTCCGTCCAATTGAGGTGACGGAGTTGGGAATCTCCACCGAAGTCAAGCCGCTGCAGCCATAGAATGCATATTGGCCGATAGAGGTAACGGAGTTGGGTATCTCCACCGAAGTCAAGCCGCTGCAGTCAGAGAATGCCGCATAGTCGATAGAGGTGACGGAGTTGGGTATCACCACCGATGTCAAGCCGCTGCAGCCATAGAATGCCTCTTTGCTGATTGAGGTGACGGAGTTCCCGATGCTCACCGAAGTCAAGCCGCTGCATCCATAGAAGGCATAATATTTCAACTCTTGTACTGTTTCAGGAATAATCAAATTTTTTATCTCTTGTCCATT
>CAMEKH010000106.1 GCA_945921235.1 uncultured Prevotellaceae bacterium
GCAAACTGCGTGGTACTCGGCAGAAGCAACATTGTGGGTAAGCCCGTAGCTTCGCTAATGATGCAGAAAGCTATTCCCGGCGATGCCACCGTGACTGTGTGCCATAGTCACACCTCAAATATCAAGGAAATTTGCCGTAATGCCGATATCATTATTGCCGCTCTCGGCTCTCCCGAGTTTGTCAAGGAGGATATGGTGAAGGAAGGAGCGGTAATTATCGATGTCGGTACAACCCGCGTGCCGTCTACTCTGACAAAGAGTGGCTGGAAACTGAAAGGCGATGTCGACTTCGAGCATGTGGCGCCAAAGTGCTCTTTCATCACTCCGGTGCCGGGCGGTGTAGGACCTATGACCATAGTATCGCTTATGCGCAATACACTCTTGGCTGCACAAAAAACGGTGTACGCTTAGAATAGGTTCGCAAGTTGCATAATGCAACAAAAATACTGCTACAATGTGTGACATCACCCTCTCCAACTGTAAGAAATGATACTTCACTCGATATTGATTCTCCTGCTTTCGCTCTTCGGCACCTCGGTGTGGAGCGAGCAGGAGATTAATTTGCTTTTTGCGGGCGATGCCATGCAGCATGGTCCGCAAATTAATGCCGCAAGGCAAGCTGATGGCTCTTTTGATTACACTCCATGCTTCAGATACCTCAAAAATGAGATAGAGGCAGCCGATTATGCCGTGGTGAATCTTGAATGCCCGCTTGGAGGATTGCCTTACAGCGGATATCCTGCTTTCAGTGCCCCTGATGCTTTTGCCGCACAGCTCAAGGCCTCGGGGTTCGACCTGCTTCTCACCGCCAATAATCATTGCCTCGACCGTCGCGATGCCGGATTGCGGCGCACAATATCGGCTCTTGATGCTATGGAAATACCTCACACCGGCACTTTTGCATCGATGAAGAAACGGGGTGAGCTGTCGCCGATGATTGTCGACATAAAAGGCGTGAAAGTAGCTATGCTAAGCTACACTTATGGTACCAACGGCATTCCCGTGCAGGGCAATGTGGCTGTGAACTACATTGACCGCAAGCTGATAAGTGCCGATGTGGATTCGGCGCGTGCTCGCGGAGCCTCGGTGATATGTGTGAATCTGCATTGGGGTGTGGAATACAAGTTGCTGCCCGTGGAGTCGCAGACTTCGCTCGCCGAGTGGCTCGTGGAGGAAAAAGGTGTTGACTTGATTATTGGCGGGCATCCGCATGTGATAGAGCCAATGGTGATTCGCCATAGCCGTCGCTACGGGAAAGATGTGCTCCTTGTTTACTCGCTCGGTAATTTCATCTCCAACCAGAATGGCGACGACAGCCGTGGCGGTGCTATGGTGCATGTGTCGCTCGGATTGATAAGCGGCAAGCCATGTCGCATTTCGGCAAGCTACCGCCTCTTCTTCTGCCAAAAACCGATGAAGCGAGGCGAGAATTACTGCCTGATTCCGGCTCATCGTCCCGAATTGGTGCGTGATGATTCTCGGTGCGCTTTCGATGTATTTATGCGCAATGCACGCCACATATTCTCAACCTACAACGTGGGCGTGAATGAAGCAGCTTGCGGCGAGTCGATGCCACTTCGTCCTTATCTTGATTGTTCTGTGCCGGCACTCCTGTTGAGGTGATTCAATAAGTGAAATATGAGGAGGCAAAGACGGCGATAAGTGTTAAATCGCCGTATTATTTAGCGATATTTCCTTAAAACAATTACTTTCATGGAATTGAATCCCCTTTTTTCGCAAAAAAATTCGTATCTTTGCAAAAGGTTTTTGCAAGTCGTGCACAATTGTGGGCAAGAAGAGCCTGCTCTAAGAGATGTTAATTAGCGAAATTGCAAAAATCGATGATTAATTAACAGTGTGCAAAGCAAAAAGCTGCTAAACGGTAAAAAATATTGACAAAATTATGGATGTTAATAAAGTATTGTTTCTATCGCAAGAAATTGCACCTTATCTCCCCGATTCTAAACTATCGAAAATAGGGCATGACCTCCCGCTCGGGATTCAGGAACGAGGGTTTGAAGTGCGCACTTTCATGCCCAAATACGGCAGTATTAATGAGCGTCGCAACCAGTTGCATGAGGTAATACGCCTATCGGGAATGAACCTGATAATAGATGATACCGACCATCCATTGATAATAAAAGTGGCTACGATGCTTCCTGCCCGCATGCAGGTGTATTTTATCTACAACGATGATTATTTCCAGCGAAATATAGTGAAAGAGCTGGAAACGGTGTCATCGCCTGAGGATAATGACGAACGCTCCATATTCTTCATTCGCGGAACAATGGAAACAGTGAAAAAATTGCGTTGGGAACCCGATGTGATTCATTGCCACGGCTGGGTAACGGCTCTCGCTCCACTATATTTGAAGCATATCTATCGCGAGGACCCGGCTTTTATGCACTCGAAAATAGTCTATTCGCTCTATGATGATGAGTTCCCGGCTCCATTAGATGCTCGCCTCGGCGAAAAAATGAAAATGGACGGCATTGCGGCAAAAGATGTGAAGACGATAGTGGGCAAGCCTGTGGACTCAAAGATGCTCACCAAGCTCGCTATTTCGCACTGCGATGGCGTGATACAATACAGCAAGGATATCGACCCCGAAATCATAGAGTTCGTGCAGAAGAAGGGTATTCCGTTCTTGCCTTATCAAGAGGAGGATAATTACATCGACGCTTATGCCGAATTTTATAAGTCGCTATAAAAAATCACACACTTTTTTTTGACACAATTGATAGACAATGAATAGAATGAAGCGATATTTCCATGTGCTACTTGCTACGGTGATGCTTTCAGCTGCAATTTCGTGCAACGACAACAATATAGGGCAGTCAATCACCGATACTGTGACTGAGGTGGTGACCGATTCATCATTCACGGTAACCGGGGTTACGGTGAAAAATACCGTGCTACCTGCACGCACCATTACCAAGTTGCTCGGAATCATTTCTGCAAAAAACTATGGCGTGCTTACCACCGATGTGGTGACCCAATTTATGCCTACAGCTTATATTGACACTGTGGGAGTGTCGGTCGACGACATTGACTCCTGCAAGTTCGTATTCGATATTCCGGCAGGAGGATTCACAGGCGATTCGGTGGCTCCTATGCGCACCACTATCTATAAGCTCAACAAGGCGTTACCCTCGAAACTCGCATCGAATTTCGACCCGAGCGGATACTACAATGAGACTGATATCCTCGGCACTACATCTTACACGGCGTCGGCTATTATGGCTCCCGATTCACTAAAATCGGAGTATAAAGCAAACTCGCTTTTTGAATTTACCGTCGATGCTCCCGTGTCGCTGGCAAAAGAGATTTTCACCAAGTTCAAGAGCGATAAATCGGTGTTTATGACACCGAAAGATTTTGTGAAATTCTTCCCCGGAGTGTACATTAAGAACAGTTTTGGTAGCGGCAGAGTGATGAATATCTATAATTCTCAGTTCATAGTGTTCTATCATCGCCACATAACCAAAGACGATGGCACCGACTCTATTGCCAAGGCAAGTATGGGATATATGGGTGGTTCGGCTGAAGTGCTTTCAAACAATAATATACGTCTGGAAGTGGACCAAGCCGTCAATGATATGATTGCCGATGGTGAAATGATAGTGCAATCGCCCTCAGGCTTTGAGGTGCAGATTCGATTCCCTATACAGGATATTATCGACAAATTCTTAAGCGGAGGCGACAAAAACCTTGCAGTTATCAATGATTTGTCATTTGAATTACCTGCCTACAGCTTGACGAACGACTATGGAATAAAGCCTCCTACATATCTGCTCATGGTGAAGACTTCAGAGAAAGACGAATTCTTTGCAACGAATCACAATGTGGACAATAAATCGTCGTTCTATGCCATCTACGATTCAAGCAAGCGTGTGTATAAATTCACGGGAATGCGCAATTTTGTCCTCGATATCATCAAGAACAAGAACGGGGTGGCTGAGGAAAGCGACATTAATTTCACACTCACTCCTGTTGACCTGATTGCCGAGAGTACAAGTACATCGTCATCGTCTTATTATTACTATTACTACTACTCAACGGCATCGTCAACCGAGGTAATTGGTATTCGTCCGGCTATAAATAAGCCTACAATTGCAAAATTAGACATCAAAAATGCAAAAATTAAGCTAATTTATAGCACACAATCCATAAGAAATATGTAACTTTGCATCACAATTAGGGCGCAAGCCGTTATGAGAATAATAAACTCATAAAATCAGCCGCAATAGCTCAGTTGGTAGAGCATTTCATTCGTAACGAAAAGGTCATGGGTTCGAGTCCCATTCGCGGCTCAAATAAAGCCGATAATCTTGTGATTATCGGCTTTATTCTGTCTTCGAGCGCCGCTATTTAGGGTCAGTAGGCGTAAAGTTTAGCAATGCAAAAGAGAAGTAACTTCGGAGGGTGGCGGTAATGCAAAATAGCTACCATAATCGCATACCTCCGTCACGCCAGCTCGCTCCACTCGCCCATAGTGCATCGCACTTGTGGCACGGCAGATTATGTGCTAACCACAATTACGCCTCTCCGAGGCGTCGGCTTGCAGCGGGCGGTGGAGAAAGTTTTTGGGAATATGACGATTTATTTCAGCTCGCCAAGAGAATAATAACTTTGCGCTTGCCGATAGGAACGTCGGCGAAAGTGAAACTCCACACCACGTTGGTGTCTCGCTCAAGGTCATCGAAAATGTTTCTTAATCCGGCAATTTCGTTTACCGACACATGCTTATCGTCTATATGAGAGAAGATGGATATTGCTATGTGCTTGTAGTCATTGAAATCGGTCCCTTTGAGGCTTGCTACGGCGTCGCCTACCGTGTTTCCCTCAAACTCGTTGAAACAATAAGAATCACAATCGCTCAAGAATGCTAAATCGCTTGGTGACATAGCTGCCAATCCCGGAGCACACATAGCATCGATAATTTCATTAATCTCGTTTTTCATAATGAATACTTAATAAATCAAACAACATTGCAAATTTACAAATTTTTTCGCATATTGCTATCGTACTTGTAGTATTTTTACTAATTTTGTATCACAATTCAGATAGCACAATTATTTATTACACAAATTATTTATGTTACGACAGATAATCAACGGAAAGATACTCACTCCACAAGGCTGGATAAGCGGTGGCTCAGTTGTGTACGAAGACGGGAAAATACTGGAAATAAAAAACAACAGCTACATTGTGCCTGAGGCCGAGGTGATAGATGCGCAGGGTATGAATGTGGCTCCCGGTGGTATTGAGATTCATATTCACGGAGGTGGTGGCAGAGATTTCATGGAAGGCACGGAAGATGCATTTCGCACTGCGATTAAAGCGCACATGGAGCATGGCACAACGAGTATATTTCCCACTCTTTCTTCATCAACTATTCCTATGATAGAACAGGCTGCCGAAACCTGCACTCAACTTATGGAATTGCCCGATAGCCCTGTTCTCGGGCTTCATCTCGAGGGGCATTACTTGAATAAGCGCAAGGCCGGTGGTCAGTTCCCCGAAAATATCAAGGACCCCGACCCAAAAGAGTATATTCACATTGTGGAGGATTTCAACTGCCTGAGGCGCTGGGACGCCGCTCCCGAACTCCCCGGTGCACTGCAATTCGGCAAATATATTACATCAAAGGGCATTATTGCTGCTGTGGCGCACACCGAGGCTGAATATGAGGTGATTAAGGCTGCTCGTGAGGCAGGCTACAGCCATGCTACGCATTTCTATAATGCTATGCCCGGATTTCATAATAATCGTGAATATAAGCACGAAGGAACGGTGGAGAGTATCTACCTTATGGACGACATGACGGTGGAGATGATTTCCGATGGAATACACGTGCCTCACACCATTATGCGATTAATATATAAAATCAAGGGCGTGGAACGCACTGCTCTTATCACCGATGCTCTTGCTTGCTCGGCAAGTGATTCGAACAAGGCTTTCGACCCGCGTGTGATTATTGAAGATGGTGTGTGCAAACTTGCCGACCGTTCGGCTCTTGCCGGAAGTATTGCTACTATGGACCGCTTGATTAAGACGGCTGTGGAACTTGCTGAGATTCCTCTTGCCGATAGCTTGCGCATGGCTTCGGAAACGCCGGCTCGCATTATGGGCGTCTACGACCGCAAAGGCTCGATTCAACGTGGAAAAGATGCCGATTTCATTATTATTGATAGCGATATCAATCTTCGCGGGGTTATTGCAATGGGAAAGACCATTGTGAATAAAATATAGAAAAATAATTGATAGATTGATATAAAAAATGCCGGTTACACTTGTGCAGAATAAAAAAATGTTGTACCTTTGCACTCGTTAAACGAACATGGTGAGATTAGCTCAGTTGGTTAGAGCGTCGGATTGTGGTTCCGAAGGTCAAGGGTTCGAGACCCTTATTTCACCCCACGATTTAGTAAAATCCTGCGTAGATTGATTACGCAGGATTTTTTTGTATTCCACATCGATGTGGCAATAATTCCGGCACAGCGGAAAATTTGTGAGAGAGTTGGAATGCGAAAGAGGAAAAAGTTTCTTATCTACTGTGCCTCTTAGATTGTCTCTAAAGAGTTTGATTTCCGGAACAGCAGATTTTTTTGCAGAGGGTGCAGATTTTCCCGGTGGGTGGCGGTAAGGCAAAATCGCTACCATAATCGCATACCTCCGGCACGCCGTCTGTCACAGTGGGCGAGCGGAGCGAGCAGTGCCTCGGAGAGGCACGATTATGGTTAGCCCCACACAGTTAGTGCCGGAGGTGCTGGCTGTGTGGGGTATGTGATGCAAAATAACGTTAGCGTGTCGAAGATATGCGATTATGGTAGCACATTTGTCTGACCAATGGCATAATAATTTGCCGGCAGAAATGCATTGCCGGCAAAAATAAGCAGGCTACGCTAATAGTGATAAGCGTAGCCTGCTGTTTGTTATTGTTTTGGCTGGAATTCAATCCTTGAGCGCCATATTTAGTGCGCTGTGTGTAGGATTATTCTTCAGAACCTCCGTTTCCGCCTTCGTTGCGAGGTCCACGGTTTCCGCCTTCGCGACGTGGTCCGCGATTGCCGCCTTCACGGCGAGGTCCGTTGCCACCATCACGGCGCGGGGCGCGATTTCCACCCTCACGACGTGGGGCACGACGCTCCTCGTAGCCCTCGGGTTTCTCTTGCAGAGCCTTCATTGATAGGCGGAATTTACCTGTCTTCTTGTCGATTTCTATGAGCTTCACAGTCACTTCGTCACCCTCTTTCAAGCCACTTGCCTCCATGTTTTCGAGGCGGTCCCAGCTGATTTCAGAGATATGAAGCAGACCATCTTTGCCGGGCATAAATTCAACGAATGCGCCGAATTCAAGAATCGAGCGAACTTTTCCGGTGTAGATTTCGCCCTCCTCGGGAACAGCGATGATAGCCTTGATGGCAGCAACAGCTGCATCGATAGAGTCTTTATTGGCTGCCGAGATTTCGATTTCGCCTTTGCCGTCGATTTCATCGATTGTGATGACAGCTCCGGTGCGCTCTTGAATGCCTTGAATCGTTTCGCCGCCTTTACCGATAATTGCACCGATAAAGTCTTTGTCGACTGACATACCCACTATGCGTGGAACTTGAGGCTTATAGTCTTCGCGCGGTTCGGGAATTGTTTCGTTGATGATATTGAGAATGTGCAGACGTCCTTCGCGAGCTTGATTCAAAGCCTGAGCAAGGATTTCGTAGGAAAGACCGTCGCACTTGATATCCATTTGAGTGGCTGTAATACCGTCTTTTGTACCTGTCACTTTGAAGTCCATATCGCCGAGGTGGTCTTCATCGCCGAGGATATCGGAGAGAATGGCGTGTTTCACATTGCCCTTGTCGGTGATGAGTCCCATGGCGATGCCGGCAACCGGTTTTTTCATCTTCACACCGGCATCGAGCAGAGCAAGGCAACCGGCGCACACTGTAGCCATCGATGATGAGCCGTTCGACTCAAGGATATCGGAAACTATGCGCACGCAGTAGGGGAAGTCATCGGGGAGCATACTCTTGAGGGCACGGTGTGCAAGATTTCCATGACCGATTTCGCGACGTCCCACACCACGTTGGGGTTTTGCTTCACCGGTAGAGAATGGAGGAAAATTATAGTGTAAAATAAATCTTTC
>CAMEKH010000107.1 GCA_945921235.1 uncultured Prevotellaceae bacterium
GATATGGTCGTAGCCACGGGCATCGTTGCGATTAGAGCTGAAAAACCCCGATTCGCCCTTGCCGAAAGTAATTCCGAAATCATCGCCCGATGAATTCATAGGCACTCCCATATTCTCTATGTTCCAGCCTCCCGAAGGTGTCTTCGTGGCCTTGAAAATATCGAGTCCTCCCATTCCGGCATGACCGTCGGACGAGAAATAGAGCACACTGTCGGTGCGCACGTAGGGGAAGCGTTCATCGCCCGCCGTATTTATCTTGTCGCCGAGATTTTCAAGTGTACCGGCGCGCTCCTTCAAGTTAATTCGCCATATATCCTTTCCCCCTTGTCCTCCGGGCATATCGCTCGAGAAATACAGATAAGTGCCGTCGGGCGACACTGCAGGGTCACCGTAGGCCGACAACGTGTCGGCGGTGATTTCATACTTCACGGGAGCGCTCCATTTAGCCTCCGAGCGTTGCGAAGTGTAGATTTCCACCGAAGTGCCCGAATTAGGCTCACGCCGTGCTTTGGCAAGATACATAGTAGTGCCGTCGGGCGAGAATGATGTAACTCCTTCATCGAACTCAGTATTAAGCTCCCCCTCCACAGGCTCCGGACGCTGCCAGTTGCCCTTTTCATCTTTCTTGGAAAAGAACACGTCGCACTGCTTGGTGCCGGTAATCTCCCTCTTGCGAGTGCCGGTAGCCTTTTCGGTCGATGATGTGAAATATAGTTGGTCGAAATTGCCATCGAGAAACATCGGGCAGAAATCAGCTCGCCGCGAATTGAACAGCTTCGCATTGCGCACAATGTAGCGCGTGGGATTTTGGCGCAGTTTCAGCGCATTCCTACAGCCGCGTATGCCGTCCTCGGCAAGCCTATACTTGGGCACTTTAGTAAGAAACTCCTCATAACTCTTTATGGCTTGAGCATATTTTCCCTCGTTGTGCTGCGATTGTGCCATGTAGAAAATTGCCATGCTGTCGGGGTAATGATAGCGCAACGCATTTTGATAAGCCGCCGATGCCCTCGCCGACATGTTAAGCCGCCTGTAGCACTCTCCCATTTTGAACGCCACCTCACCTCGCAGCTCTCGCTCCTCACGCTTGGTGAGCTTATTATAGATTTTGCGATAGGTGTTCGATGCATCGTAATATTCACCGCGGGCATATTGCTCATTGGCGTCACTCAACTTTGCGCCACGGCAACCGGTAAGCCCCACGGCTATCACCGCCAGCGCAATATTTATATAAAACAGCAATCTTTTCATCAACTAAAAAAACACGTGTTAGCTTATGTATCATTAACGCCTGCAAACCGCTCTTTATTATACCGTTTCACACCAAAAAAGCGATAAATACCGCATCGTCAAGCCCTAAAACAGAAAAAAGAGCGCTTTTTACATAAAAATTGATGCAATTTATTATATTTGTTACAAATTTATGTTATCTTTGCTCGAACATTAATTTATTTATACATTATAAACGAATCAGTAATGAAAGAACTTATCGCTAAAATTGAAGAGGCTTACGCAGCATTCACCGTTGACGCTAAGCTTCAAGCAGAGAAAGGCAACAAGGCTGCCGGTACTCGCGCACGCAAGGCTTCTTTGGAAGTTGAGAAATTGATGAAGCAATTCCGCAAAGTTTCTTTGGACGAAGCTAAGCAGTAATTTTTCAGGAATTAAAAAGAAAAGCAAAAGTCGCAGAGCACTCTATTGTGCTGCGACTTTTCTTTTTTCTTTCAACTCCGCACCTTATGTGTCAGTAGGGAATCAATCCCTTCGGAGCAGGCGTCGGTGCATTATTGCCGATGTGGCAATCGACGTAAGTAATCCCACTGCCGCTACAAGGGCAAACACTATTGCCACATCGCCCCACTCTATCCTCACAGGATAGGCTCGCACTATCATCGATGCCGTGTTGCCTTGCAGTGTTATAAGTCCATAAGTCTGCTGAATCAGGCACAGAAAAAGTCCGAGAGCCACACCAAGCACGGCTCCGGTGAGCGAAATCAGCCACCCCTCGGTAACGAAAATTCCGGTTATCTGCTTGTCGGACGCACCGAGATTGCGAAAAGTTCGAATACTTTCATCTTTCTCCAATATCAATAGCGACAAGGTGCTTATCACATTGAACGTGGCAATCACCATTATGAATCCAAGCAGCAAAAACGTCACCCACTTCTCTATGTTCACCATTCGAAACGATGCCGCCTGCTGCATAAGCCTGTTTTTCACGCAATAGTCATCGCCGAGAGCATCGGTCATTGCGGCAAGCACCTTCGCCTCATCTGCACCTTCAGCCATTTTCACCTCTATCGCCGAGGCTTCCTTTTCGTAGTCGAAAAGATAGCGAGCCACATCAATGGGAATAAAAATCATGTCGCGGTCGTAGACACTCTGCTCTATCTGGTACACTCCACCCACAAACACCGAGTCGGCCCTGAAAGCCCCCATTGGATTAGCAAGATTCACTTCGCCTCTGCGTTGCGGCGCATAGAGCCTTATCTGCCCGAAAAAGCCGGGGCGCGCATGAAGTTGCAACGCCGCGCCCACGCTCAGCACGGCATATTTCGACACACTGTCATCGAGCAGAAATTCCCCCTCGAGCAGTGCATCGTCGATAGAATTCATGGAATTATAATCGGCAGGCACCCCTTTCACCCTCACCGGCATCTGGTAATCGCCGAAGAGGGCAAGGCAATGGTCATCGACCACCGGCACGGCGCGCTCCACACCATCAATGGATTGCACCAAGCTAAGCACGCTGTCGGCACCGGCTATCACCTTGCCTTTTGCCGCCGTGACGGCAATTTCAGGGTCGAGCATCGACAGCTTTCCGCCTATCAATCCGGCAAAACCATTAAACACCGATAGCACACACACCAATGCGGCAGTTGTCACTATCACTCCACACACCGAAATTATGGAGATGATATTCACTGCGCTATGCGTCTTCTTCGACACAAGATACCGGGTTGCTATTTTCAGCGTGAAGTTCATTTCAGCAAGCTGTCGATATGCTCTATGTAATCCAACGAATCATCGATGAAGAAAGTTAGCTCGGGTGTCTTGCGCAACTGGTAGCGCACACGCTGAGCAAGCTCGTAGCGCACGCTCTTTGCATTGTGATTGATGCTCTCTATTATCTCTTTTCCTTTTTCCGATGGAAAAATACTGAGATAAGCCCGAGCAATACTCAAGTCGGGCGACACGCGCACTGCGCTCACCGACACTAATACGCCACCCATTTTAGCAGTCTGAAGCCTGAAAATTTCGCTCAATTCCTTCTGAATGAGCCTTGCTATTTTTTGTTGTCTTGTCGTTTCCATTATTCTTTATATTATAATTGTAAAAAACCTTTTATTTTTTCACACACATAATTAAGTTCGGTGCCTTTTCATCTCCCACTGAGCATCACTGAGCATTTCAATCGCACTTCTTGTGTATTATTGTCAGCCCATCGCGAATGGGCACAATCACCTTCTCCACACGTTCATCGGTAGCCACCATATCATTAAATTGCAATATGCCTGCCGTCTGGGCATCGAGTTTCTTGCCCCATTCCACCACCTTGCCGTCCCACAGCGTGTTATCGGCAATGATAAATCCTCCTGGTCGCACGCGGTCGAACACAAGATTGTAATATTCGCAATACTCACGCTTATTGGCATCAATGAACACAAGGTCGAAATCACCATTAATCGTTGCCAGCACCTCGCGAGCATCGCCAATGTGCAGAGTGATGCGATTGGCAAGTGGTGACAATGCGAAATGACTCTTTATGAAATCCTCCAATTCATCGTCAATCTCTATGGTATGAACCTCACACGAATCATCGGCAAGCCCCTCGGCAAGGCACAATGCCGAATAGCCGGTGAAAGTGCCAAGCTCAAGAATGCGCTGCGGACGTATCATGCGCACAAACATCTTCAGCATACGCCCCTGCAAATGCCCCGAGCACATGCGCGGACGCAAATGATAGAGATGCGTGGCTCGGTTCAAATCACTGAGAACCTTACCCTCGGCATCAATATGACTGAGTATATACTCCTCTAATTCCTCCTGCATACATTCAACCTTAAATTGCCTTATTCAGCAATGCCTCCACGGCAAGGCGATAACTATCGAG
This sequence comes from uncultured Prevotellaceae bacterium, assembly GCA_945921235.1. Classification (GTDB taxonomy): domain Bacteria; phylum Bacteroidota; class Bacteroidia; order Bacteroidales; family Muribaculaceae; genus CALZFJ01. The sequence goes on from CAMEKH010000107.1 coordinate 4,115, forward strand.
TCCAAAACCCAATATCACACCACAACAGGCTGCCGACAGCATCGACTTGCTGCGAAAATCCTCCCGGTTGTGAACATTCGATATGTGCACCTCCACCACCGGCGCCTTTATAGCTCTGATTGCATCGGCAATGGCTATCGACGTGTGAGTGTAGGCTCCGGCATTAAGCACTATGCCATCAACTTCAAAACCCACACGATGCAACTCATCGATTAGTGCGCCTTCACTGTTGCTCTGGAAATATGTCAGCTTCGCACGGTGCGAAAACAGCGTTTTCAGCTCGCCGAAATAATCGTCCATCGACTGTGAGCCATACACACCAGGCTCGCGCACGCCAAGCAGATTGAGATTTGGTCCATTGATTATCGCTATCTTTTTCATACCTTCTTTTTTAATAATGTGTGCAAAGTTAGCGCAAGGCGAGCGCAAAAACAAATAAAAATCCGTTTTTTAGCTCCCCTCCCCACCAACACCAAGTCCTTACAGACTTTACATGGACTTTAACTTTTATTTATTAGAAAATAATTAGTACATTTGCAATATAAAAGAATTTTCAAATCTTTATTAAGTAATAAAGTAATAAGGGTTGGATAAGCCTTAATTACCACAAATTGTGGTCATAATATCCGTAATCTGTCTACCATGACTTTCATAGAATCACCCTACCTTTGCATGTGTAAAACCAAAAGAATCGCTATGTATATAGAAAATGTAAACTCGCCTGCCGATGTGAAGAAGCTGAGCATCGGACAGTTGGAGCAGCTGGCAGATGAAATGCGTGGATTGTTAATCCGTAAACTGAGCAATCATGGTGGACATGTGGGTCCTAATCTGGGTATGGTGGAAGCTACCATTGCTATTCACTATGTATTCAATTCTCCTGTGGATAAAATAGTGTTTGATGTATCTCACCAGAGTTATGCGCATAAAATGCTGACAGGACGTTGTGAGGCTTTCATGAAGCCAGATGCCTATGACAGGGTATCCGGATACAGTGAACCGTCGGAAAGCGAACATGACCATTTTGTGATTGGGCACACCTCCACATCAATCAGCCTGGCTTCCGGTCTGGCCAAGGCAAGAGACCTGCATGGTGGGCATGAGAATGTGATTGCGGTAATCGGTGACGGATCCCTCAGCGGAGGAGAAGCTTTTGAAGGGTTGAATGTCGGTGCGGAATTGCGTACCAACTTCATCGTCATTGTAAATGACAATCAGATGTCTATCGCTGAAAACCACGGCGGTCTTTACCAGAATCTTCAGTTATTGCGCGAAACGGAAGGCAAGGCGGAATGTAACTTCTTTCGTGCCATGGGCTATGATTATCTATATGTTGCTGATGGGAACAATGTGGCCGAGTTGATTGAAGCAATGCAGCGCATCAAAGACATTTACCATCCTGTGGTGCTGCATATCAATACTCTGAAAGGCTATGGTTATCGCCATGCAGAGGAACAGAAAGAGCGTTTCCACTGGAGTATGCCCTTTGACGTGGAAAGCGGTAAGGATAAGGTGGACCTCAGTCATATTCCTGATTACGGCGACTTCACCGCCCGTTATCTGATTGACGAGATGAAGCACCGACCGGAACTGGTGGCTCTGACTGCAGGCACTCCAGCCGTATTCGGCTTTACCCCTGACCGACGGAAAGAAGCGGGCAGCCAGTTCATCGATATGGGTATCGCTGAAGAGCAGGCTGTAGCTATGGCTTCCGGCATTGCCAAAGGCGGTGGCAAACCGGTATTCGGGGTATACAGCACCTTTATCCAGCGTGCATACGACCAGGTATCACAAGACCTGTGTATCAACGGCAATCCTGCTTTGATGCTCGTTTTCTGGGGAGGATTAGGAACAATGAACGATGTCACACATCTGGGTTTTTTCGATATTCCTTTGCTTTGCAATATCCCGAATCTCGTTTATCTCGCACCTACCTGCATAGAGGAATATATATCCATGATGTCGTGGGCCATCTGTCAGACTGCCTGTCCAGTGGCCATCCGTGTGCCGAGTAACGGGATACAGCACCGGGACATTGCTCCGGTTGCAGATTATGCACAGGTGATGAATCAATATGAAGTAACCCGACGGGGAAGCCGAATTGCCATGGTGGCTTTAGGGTCATTCTATCAGTTGGGTGAAGAAGTAGCTGACAGACTTGGTGAACTGTTCGGCATAGAGGCTACCTTGATAAATCCACGCTTCATTTCCGGTGTGGACGGAACATTGCTGGAAGAATTGAAACAAGGACATGAACTGGTCATCACCCTTGAGGATGGAGTGCTGGACGGCGGTTTCGGTGAAAAAATAGCCCGTTATTACGGTACATCCGACATGAAAGTGCTTTGCAAAGGTGCTCGCAAGGAGTTTGTGGACAGGTTTGACTTGAAGGAACTGCTGCTGGATAACCGTCTCACCGTAGAGCAGATTGTAGAAGATTGTATGGAGATATTGAAATAAAAATTGATATGATGATTTAAAACGAAACAGCATGAAAAAAGTATTGATTCTTTCCTCCAGCCCTCGCCGGGGAGGAAATTCGGACACGCTTTGCGATGAGTTTATGCGTGGAGCTGCAGAAGCCGGAAATGAAGTGGAAAAAATATTCCTGCGTGACAAGACCATACATCCTTGTTTGGGATGCAGTGTATGCAGCAGGGACAAGAAACCTTGTCCGCAGAAAGATGATGCGGCAGGTGTTGTCGAAAAAATGCTCGCTGCCGATGTCATTGTAATGGCAACTCCGGTTTATTTCTATGCGATGAGTGCGCAGATGAAGACATTGATAGACCGTTGCTGCGGTCCTTATACCGAGATGAGGGACAAGGATTTCTACTTTATAGCCACAGCGGCCGAAGACGATGACACCATCATGGACCGCATTGTTGCCAACTTCATGGGATTTCTTGACTGTCTGGAAAATCCGACGGTGAAGGGGACGCTGTTTTGCGGTGGAGTATGGCATGTGGGAGAAATCAAGGGCAACCCGAAGTTAAACGAAGCCTACGAAATGGGTAAAAACTGCTGAGCGTTATGGACTTACAGTATTTCCAACAGATAATAGCCTCAGGCGAACCTTTGAGAGGGGATGAAATGATTGCTTTCATGCGCGAGCAGAGCGACAATACCCGTCGCTTGTTGTTCGACCTGAACCATTCATACCATACCCCTGAAGAGATTGTCACCCTCTTCAGTCGGATTACTGAAAGTGAGGTGCATGATTCATTCCGTATGTTTCCTCCGTTTTATACTGATTTCGGGAAGAATATCCACGTGGGGAAAAATGTCTTTATCAATTCCTGCTGCCAGTTTCAGGACCAGGGTGGCATCTTTATCGGTGACGGTGCATTGATAGGTCATAGTGTGGTGCTGGCTACATTAAATCACGGTCTGGCTCCCGAAGACAGACAGAATCTGTATCATGCGCCTATCCGCATTGGTAAAGGCGTTTGGATTGGTGCACATGCTACCATTTTGGCAGGTGTGACCATCGGTGATGATGCCGTCATTGCCGCAGGTGCAGTGGTAAACAAGGATGTACCGGCAGGAGCCGTGGTGGGTGGTGTGCCGGCCAAAGTAATCAAGTATATAGATGCCTGCCTATAAGAAGCTGAACGGCAAGAACAAGGAACTGATGATTATACCCGGGGCCGTGCATACGGATATGTATGACCGAACAGATGTCATTCCGTTTGACAAACTGGAACAGTTCTTTTATAAATATTTAAATAAAGATGATTCGAAATAGAATTGAATAAAGGCACCGGTTTCTTTGGTCGGTGTTCATATTATAACCTATACTTTGAATTAAACAGTTATGAGTAGAGGCTTTCTAATTTCAGTAGTTACCCTTTTTACATTAAATGTTATGGGACAAGAGACAATCAAGCAGACAGCTGG
>CAMEKH010000108.1 GCA_945921235.1 uncultured Prevotellaceae bacterium
AGATTTTGTGTATAAAATAGAGACTGTCTAACTTTGGTTGTTAGACAGCCTCTTTTGTTATAAAAATGAGGCTGTTATCGAGTTTCGATTTTCGACAAAGTTTCTATTAGACGCTTGCCGATGTTGATGGTATAGCCTTCGGATATGAAAACCACACGGTTGAACGTGTCGGCAATCAGCACGAGAGGCAGACTTGAGCCGAATTGCGCAGTTTCGGAGCTGATTTTGCCGTCGACGTCGATGCCAAACACCACATTCTTAGGCAATTTTGGGAAATCTACAGCTTTGAAGCGAGCTGCATCGCCCTCATTGCGGAATAGGAGCATTAATTTGCCGCCCCATTTTTCGAAATCGGCAGCGCAAGCCGAGATGTCATTGAGAATGTGCGATGAAGGTTCGTGATTAGGACTAATAAGCGCAATTACATAATAACCGCGCCCGGTAGTTGAGAGTAGCGACTTATCGGCATTGAGAGCGATGTCGTGATATATGTTTTCGCTATTGAAATTGCCGAGCACCTGCACTTCAGTGTCGCTTTGACGAATCACGAGAGCCTCGTGGTTCATAGTAGCGGGCTTCACATTGAAAATGTTGGCTTGAGCCATCACTGTGCCGTCGGCGAGGCGCTGACCGCTGACGAGCAGCATTTGTCCGGCATCGACTTTTATGCCATTGGCAAAAGTGTTTTCAAGGTTAGCATCGTCATCGAAATTCAGCTGAGAAGGAGCACCATTAGCCAGGCTTGCCAGTGAGAAGTGAGTGTAGTAGCCCGGATTTTCCACGCGGCCGGCAACTTTATAGTCGAGTTTTAAAGTACCTTGAGCTATGGCATTATCCGACTCAGCAACTACATTATCGGCAAAAATAACTTCAGTGTCCTTTCCCGAAGCGGTGTCGACATAGTGAAGGCGAGCATTCACGGGGTCGAGATAAGCCGGCACTCCGAAAGAGCGCAGTGAAGCCACAACAAAAATATCGCGGGAGCGCGGTGAGATGTTGCGACGATGTTCATACACCTTTTCGGGCGAAGTGTGGATATTGCGGGCATAGGGTTGAGGTTCCACCGAAATATTTTCCTTAATCCACTTAATCCAGCGGTCGGGGTGCTCATAGTAGATTTTACGTTGCTCGCCGCTTATAGCCTTATTGAAGAAAGAGCGATAGGTGGTGAGAGTTTCGTTGGAAACGCGCGGACACATAACACGGTTGATATAAGTTGTGGTGTCGCACCCGGCAGGAATCACTTCAGAATAAAAATCGCCGAGCACTTCGGGAGCAATGTCGCGCATGTCTTTTGCGCTGAGAGAGTTAAGGAATGCAGTTGCAAGTTTTTTGTTTTTAGCAGCATCGATAAAAGCCGTTATAGTAGAGTGGTTACCGTAGGCAAGATGAAGTAGCTCTGCAGCACTCTTGTCCCAGCCCTTTTCAGTCGTATAGCGTAGAGCACTTTCGGGCGAGAAGAAAGTAGCCATGTAAGCGTTGCGCACAGAGTCTTCGTAGGCAAATCGGCGGTCGTTCTCCTCGCGCTGTTTTTTTGTGGGTTTAGGGAGCCGTCCGCTTGGGCGCGGTGGCACGATATCCAGATTGACGGTGCCGGCGAAAGATGCATCTTTGTCGAGCACGATGTCGAGATTTTTCATTTTTCCCACGCTGTATTTAGCGAATCCGAAACGTCTTTTGTCGGGCGCAGTGCACCACACAACGAGGTCGCCGAGACCGGCAGTGAGAGAAGCGCGACCATCGGTGTCGGTCTTCTTAGTGGCAATAGGGTAGAATTCGGCGTAGTTATAGAGCATAAACCTCACTTCGGCATTGCTCACCGCAGCCCCGTTTGAGTCGATGACACGCACTTTAGCGATGTCGACAGGAGCATAATTGGAAGTGATATTGATTTGCGTAGAAACCGGAGTAGTGGAGAGAACCTCCTCAGGACCGTCATATCCGGCAAGAGCATTAGTGGTCATAAGCATGCCTCGGGCAGCAGGAGCGTTAAACCAAGCAAGGTCGAGAATCGGCTCAGGTTCGCAAGCTCCGAGGAAGTGCCAATTTCCGTCGACCCATACTTCTACCCACGCATGATTGTCGTCGGTGTGCGCCCAGCGAGGAGTGTAGACCTGACGGGCAGGGATTCCCACGGCGCGCATAGCTGCAACACCGAGAGTTGATTCCTCGCCACAACGGCCGAAAGACGTCTTGATAGTAGCCAGTGGCGGTGATGTGCGAGAGTCGGAGGGACGGTAAGTGGCTTTTTCGTGGAGCCAGTGATTCACTTCGAGAACCGCTTCAGCCATAGTGAGGTTTTTTACGCGAGGAGCGAGTTCGGCATAGAACACGCTACGAGCATCATCGAGGTGTTCATTGTTCACGCGCACAGGGAGAACAAAATTCTTGAATTCGCGTTCGGGAATCTTAGCGCCCCATGGCATCACATTGCGCGTTTCGAGAGCCAGCTCAGTGTTTCTGACGTAGAAATCGCGTGGATAATCAAGGCTATCGGCAGTCAACATAGTGGAGTAAAGGAAATCCACATATTCGTCGGTAGCTTTTTGTGTAGAGTTGCAGGCACTCAACGAAAGTGCGGCAGCAATCAAAGTAGTAGAAATTGTTTTATTCATATCGATTCTTTAATTCTTTTAACTTCATTAATATCGGTGGTTTTGCGCTTGAAGTCCTCATCGGCAATAGCCCCCATAGCCACATCGCCTCTTACGAACGACATTGGCGAAGGCGTTTCGTGCCTTGCCGAAGCGTGAATCTCGTGGCATCGGCTGATGCGAATGATATCGGCGGCATTACGGCTGTTTACACCGGCGGCGGCAATCAGCGTAATGCGTCCGGCGGCGGCTTCGTTCAGCTTGCGAAGCATTTCAGCCCCTTCGATAGCCGAAGGAGCAAGACCGGAGGTGAGAATGCGGTCGCACCCAAGTTCTATGACAGCCTCAAGAGCCTCGAAAGCATCGGCAACTTGGTCGAAAGCCCTATGGAAAGTGACGCTCAAACCATGCTTCTTGGCGGCAGCAACAAGGCGGCGGCAAGAGTCGGTGTCGATTTTTCCGTCGCAATTAAGAGCGCCGATAACCACACCCGAAGCACCGCAATCGGCAGCAACGTCTATGTCGTGGAGCATTATATTCACCTCGTCGTCGGAAAACACAAAATGCCCTTCGCGAGGGCGAATCAAGACGTGTATTTTCACGCCACACACGCGTGCCGCTTCGCGAATGAAGCCCTCGGAGGGCGTTAAGCCCCCCACGCCCAAAGCCGAGCAAAGTTCCACTCTCTCGGCACCACCATGGGCTGCGGCTTTCACCGATGCGATGTCGCCGGCACATATTTCAAGAATAGATTTCATTATATTAAGGAAGGAATAATTTGCCATAAAGTTACATAAAAACTTCGGAATAATATTGAAATATTCCGTTTTAATCAATAAATATAGCATTTATGTGAATTTTAAGAGAAAATGAGGGTAAAAATATTGCCGCATCGCGAGCTTCGGTGCTGCGATGCGGCAAAGAGATGCGAAAATATAATTTCTTGAATTAGAAATAGAATTCTTGAGGAGCATTATAGAGCAACATTCCCTCGGCAACGCTTCTTGAAGCCTCCTCGCCAAGTGAATTTGCAACAATAGCCAGGGCGAAGAGAGTGGCTGTTGCCGGACCGTTGGCGGTGATAACATTGCCATCGACAGCCACGGAGTTTTCGCTTATAGTGGAGTTTTTAAGCTCTTTTTCAAATCCCGGATAGCATGTAGCCTCTTTCCCATTGAGAATGCCGAGAGGGGCGAGCACTACGGCAGGCGAAGCGCAGATAGCCGCCACTTTACCTCCATTGGCATGCTGAGATTTCAGCAATTCGCACAGTTTACTGCAACCGGCAAGGTTCACTGCGCCGGGCATACCGCCGGGCAGGATAAGCCACTCGGCAACGGAGCAATCAGTGTCGGGCAACAAAGTGTCGGCAACGACCTGAATGCCGTGTGCTCCGGTCACAGTGGCAGATTCGGAAACTGACACGGTTGTGACTTTCATTCCGGCACGGCGCATAATGTCGATAACGGACAGGGCTTCAATCTCTTCAAAACCATCGGCAAGGAATAAAAATGATGTGTTCATAGCTTAATCGTTTTTAATGGTTAATATTATTATTTATTGTCTATTTGCTCAATGTGGTTGAACAACTATTGCAAATATAGTGTAAATAGAGCGCAACGGCAAGAAAAATAATCGGTAAATTTTTGCTAAATGCCGGGTAGAATATAAAAACGAGGTAATCAGTGATTATCTGCTATGTTTTTTGCGACGATAAGAAATTACAAAGGAGTCGACATATTGTTTTTAAATAGGTTTTGCATTAATTTTGTATGACTAAAGATAAATGGATATGAAGAAAAGATATGTAGCCACGGTGGCATTTATTTTGATATTTGTGGGAGCGATGGTGATGATGCATCGCAGTAGGCAGTACTATAGTCTATCGGGGGTTGTGTGGACTACGGAATATCACATCACTTATGAGAGTGAGAGCCGACTCGATGATTCGGTTCAAGCAGTGCTGGCACGAGTGGATTGCAGTGCATCGAAATATAATAAGGCATCGCTGATAGCGAGAATCAACGATAATCTTACGGATTCGGTAGATGACATAGTGCGCAGACTATATGAGAAGTCACAAGAGGTGTATGAAGTGACGGAGGGTGCATATGACCCAACCGTGTCGCCACTTGCCAATGTGTGGGGCTACGGATTAAAGACCGGAGAGAAGCCCGACAGCTCAGTAATCGACAGCATTAAGGCGTTTGTGGGACTTGACAAGACATCGCTTTCAGGAGGGCGGTTGGTGAAAGAAGACCGTCGCACGACATTTGACTTCAATTCCATAGCCAAAGGGCTTGCATGCGATGAGATAGGCAGAATGCTTGAGCGCAACGGAGTGGAGAATTACATAGTGGAGATAGGTGGCGAGATAGCCGCTTCGGGTGTAAACCCCTCCGGACAAGAGTGGCGAGTGTCGGTCGACCGCCCGATAGAGAGCACCGACACTGTGATACATCACTCGGCTATGGTGCTTCACATAGGGCGAGGAGGCGTGGCTACTTCGGGCAATTACAGGAATTTCAGGGTAGAAGACGGCAGGAAGACCGGACACACCATAAATCCGCTCACAGGATATCCCGAGTTGACCAATCTGCTCAGTGCCACGATAGTGGCTGAAGATTGCATGAGTGCCGATGCATATGCCACTGCGTGCATGGTTATGGGCGAGGAGCGCACGAAGCTATTGCTTGGCGACTCCAAGAAGATTGCCGTGATGCTGATGAGTGTGAATGCCGAGGGCAAGATTGTGATGTGGCACAATGCTGCTTTCGGAGCGTTGATGAAATAAAAACAGGAGGTGAAGATGCGTTATTGCTCCTCTTTGTCGTTGTTTTTGGAGCGAGATTCCTTTTTGCTGCTCGAGCTGCTTGTGTCTTTCTCCTCTTTGAGGTCAATTTCGTTCTTGTTTTTATCGAAGACGCGATACTCAAGGTAGGCGAGCGATTGGTCGGCTACGATTTTAAATTTAAAGCCATATTCCATTCGCCAACGAGAATATTCAGAAATCAAGCCTTTTTTCAGATAAGCATCGACGAATGGGTGAACGTACATTACGAATTGCGTTATTTTCAGCGAGTGGAAAAGATAGTCGATTTTATCTTTCAGCATGTCGGTGAAGAGAAGAGAGGGCTGCACTTCGCCCTTTCCGTGGCATGATGGGCAAGATTCGGCAGTTACGATGTCGAGAGCCGGGCGCACACGCTGGCGTGTAATCTGCATAAGTCCGAACTTGCTGAGAGGCAGAATATTGTGCCTTGCACGGTCTTTAGCCATTACTTCGCGCATATGGTCGTAGAGAGCCTGTCGGTGGTCGGCTTGCGCCATGTCGATATAATCGATAACAATAATTCCACCCATATCGCGCAGGCGTAGTTGTCGAGCAATCTCATCGGCAGCCCGCAGGTTGACGTCGAGCGCATTGCTTTCCTGATTTGCAGAACTTTTGGAGCGGTTGCCCGAGTTTACGTCGATAACGTGCAGAGCTTCAGTGCTTTCGATAATTAGATATGCTCCCGATTTGAACGACACGGTTTTGCCGAATGACGTCTTTATTTGCTTTGTGATGTTAAAGTGGTCGAATATAGGCACATCGTCGGCATAGAGTTTCACTATGTCTTTGCGGTCGCTTGCAATAAGGCTTACATAGTGTGAAATCTGGTCGAAAACTTCGGCATCGTTCACATAGATGTTCTCAAAAGAAGGGCTGAAAATGTCGCGAATAACGCTCACGGCGCGACTATCTTCCTCGTAGATAAGAGAGGGGACGTCGGAGCGCTGAGCTTTAGCCACGCTGTCCTCCCAGCATTTCAGCAGGGCACGCAGTTCGTTGTTCAATTCAGCTACTCGCTTGTTCTCAGCCGAGGTGCGGATAATTACGCCGAAATTGTCGGGCTTAATGCTCTCGATAAGACGGCGCAGGCGCATTTTCTCGTCGGGCGACTTAATTTTCTGCGAAACTGAAATCTTATCGTTGAAAGGAGTGAGAATCAGGAACCGACCGGTGAAAGAGATTTCGGTGGTCAGGCGAGGACCTTTCGACGAAATAGGTTCTTTTGCAATCTGAACGATAAGTTCCTGCCCGAGCTTCAAGATGTCGGTAATAGTGCCGTGCTTGTCGATATCGGGCTTGGGAGTGATTTTTGAAATATTAGGCACGCTGTTTTTGTCGGCCATGATTTGTTCCATGAAAGCCGAGTAGGTATTGAACTGCGAGCCGAGGTCGAGATAGTGCAGGAAAGCATCTTTTTCGAACCCCACATTGACGAAAGCGGCGTTGAGCCCCGGCATAAGCTTTTTGACTTTGGCAAGATAGAGATTGCCGACGGCATAGGAAGCATCGCGAGACTCTTTTTGCAGGGACACAAGCCTACCGTCCTCCAGCAGAGCTGTGGAAATTTCGTTGGGCTTAACGTCGACTACAAGTTCGCTATTCATTCAGATGCAAATGTTAAAACGATGAAAAATGAGAAAGCCTAATCCGCTTGCTACTAATCCGCGAGCGGATTAAGCATTCTTATTTTGTGAACAAATAATTGCTTGCTGCAATCATATTAATTAATAGAACAAAGAACAAACGGCGATTGTTGTCATATTGACTGAAATCAAAAGTTTGTTCTTGTTATGACTTAATCAGAAAGAAAGATTATTTCTTCTTATGTCTGTTCTTTCTAAGTCTTTTTTTACGCTTGTGGGTAGCCATCTTGTGACCTTTTCTTTTCTTTCCGCTTGGCATAACAGCTTAGTTTTTAATGATTAATAAAATATATTCAAAATACTCTATAAAAGAGTGAAAATTCAATAATATAAAGGACTTATTTCACGATGTCCATGAAAACCTTTGCAGGCTTGAAAGCCGGAATGTTGTGCTCCGGAATAATTATAGTGGTGCTTTTTGAAATGTTGCGGGCTGTTTTTTGAGAACGAGTCTTAACGATGAAGCTGCCGAATCCTCTTAGATATACATTCTGTCCGTTGGCAAGAGAATCCTTAACTGTTCCCATGAATTTCTCCACTGTTTCAAGCACGGTGGACTTGTCAATGCCTGTTGATTTTGAAATCTCGTTTACGATGTCTGCTTTAGTCATTGTATTCTAAATTATTATATTATTTATAAAGTATCTATAACGAAAAAATGCGCAAAATCGATTAGATTAATTTTTGTAAAAAAATAATCTTCTAAAATTTAAATCGTTAAGAAATAAATCGCATTTGATTTTGCAAGTGCAAATATCGTAATTATTTTTGAAATAGTAACGACAAATAAAGTTTTTTTTGTGATAAAAAGTGATTTTAGTGGCTTTTTGGTGAGAATAGCATTTTTGAAGGAGGTGAGGTTGCGGT
>CAMEKH010000109.1 GCA_945921235.1 uncultured Prevotellaceae bacterium
CTTTGTAGGAGAATTTACAGCTCCCCATAAATACTCCTGCATGAGTTGTAAGTTGTGTATTGCTTTCAAAATTGTATCTTTGTAGGAGAATTTACAGCCTAACTCTAATAATAAAGATTATGAAAACGTTGTGTATTGCTTTCAAAATTGTATCTTTGTAGGAGAATTTACAGCACATTGTGTGTAAAAGACAGATTAACAACTTGTTATGGGGCTATTTAGGATAAGAAAATTTGGCGTAAATTCTTTGAAAATCCCGCAATTTCAGCGGGATTTTCAATTTATGAAATATTTTAAGACATTAGTGTGTAGGTGTTCTTTTTTAGTTGATTTTTGAGGTAGTTGCATTGATTTGATTATTTTAACATTATTTTTGTGATGCATTGCTTGTGTCGGTGGAAAGTGTAGCTACCACAATCGTTTATTTCCGACGGGTTTTTAGTGTGTGTATTTGTAGGTTGTTTAGAAAATCCTTGTTGATGCCTTAGAGCCACGGAAGTCCTGAGTCGTGAGACCTGCCGTGGATTTCATCGTTTAGCCCCCTGATGATTTCAATGATGAAACCGATAAAACCTATAGCAAGGCAACCGACAAAAATCCAAGCAAATATGTAGAGCAAAAATCCCATAAAAATGCATAAAGAAATAATACTGCGCAAATATACAAAAGAAAAGCTACAGGACAAGCAACATAAGACTATGAGTAAATTAAAAAATGGAGATATGGGGTGGAATGTCGGCGAAAATGTGTAAATTTGCAATTGACATATATAAAGAATTGGATTTTATGGCAAGGAATGATAAAGAATTAGAGGGAGTGACCATGCTTGGTAATCAGGGAGTGAAGTATCCCACGGATTATGCTCCCGAGTTGCTTGAAACGTTTCCAAACAAGCATTGTGAAAATGAGTATTTGGTGACGTTTAATTGTCCGGAGTTTACCACTCTGTGCCCCAAAACAGGGCAGCCCGATTTTGGCAGGATAATCATCAACTATATTCCGCGCGAGAAGATGGTTGAGAGCAAGAGTTTGAAATTGTATCTTTTCAGTTTTCGAAATCATGGAGATTTCCATGAGGATTGTGTGAATATAATAATGAAAGACTTGGTAAAGTTGATGAATCCCCGATATCTTGAGGTGGTGGGAATTTTTATGCCACGGGGAGGAATCTCGATATATCCGTTTGCCAATTATGGAGATTGCGAGCATCAAGATATGGTAATGGCGAGAATGCTTGCCGCATTTCGCAGTGAATAAAAAAAGGAAAACTGAGGATAATCAGATATGAAAGATTCAATATTGATATTGTCGGGTGGCATGGATTCGGTGACTATGCTCTATGAATACAAGGAAAGAATTGCCGTGGCATTAACCTTTGATTATGGCTCGAATCACAATAAGCGCGAGGCACAATATGCCAAGATGCATTGCGAGCGGCTTGGAGTGGAGCATTTGCTCCTGCCATTGCAGTTTATTCATGATTATTTCAAGAGTTCGCTGCTTGAGGGAGCAGATGCGGTGCCCGAGGGTCATTATGCCGATGCCAATATGAAGTCGACTGTGGTGCCGTTCAGAAACGGGATAATGCTTGCCGTGGCATGTGGCATAGCCGAGAGTCGCGGATTAAAGTATGTGATGATAGCCAATCACTTCGGTGACCACTCCATATATCCCGATTGTCGAGCCGGATTCGTGCGTGCAATGTCGCAAGCCATGGCTGAAGGGACCTACGATGGCATCACTCTTATTGCTCCTTACACCGATATATCAAAGACCGATATAGCGCGGCGAGGAGCTGCTTTAGGCATTGACTATAGCCTTACTTACTCTTGCTATAAAGGCGGCGAGAAGCATTGCGGCAAGTGTGGAACGTGTGTGGAGCGTAAAGAAGCTATGCGTGAAGCCGGAATAGATGATACCACTGAATATGAAGCGTGAGGGTGGCATATTCGTGGTGCATCATAAATTGTTAATGAGATAAAAGCGATTAAAAGATAAAGAATGTACTATATAAAGAAGACATTGGAAATTTCGGCTTGTCACAAGCTGAATCTCAGTTATGAGAGCAAGTGCCGAAATATGCACGGTCATAACTGGGTGATAACGGTGTATTGCAAGGCAGCCGAGTTGAATGCCGATGGCATGGTGTGCGATTTTACCCATATAAAAGAATTGCTGAAGGAGAAAATGGACCATCGCAATTTGAATGAGGTGTTGCCTTTTAACCCTACGGCAGAGAATATAGCACGCTGGATAGTGGACACTGTGGATTGCTGCTACAGAGCCGATGTTCAAGAGTCGGAGAATAATGTGGCGAGCTATATAGACGAATAGCGAAAGAGCAGATGAAGAAGATTAATGAAATATTCTATTCTCTGCAAGGCGAAGGGGCAAATACCGGAATTCCTGCCGTCTTTGTGAGGTTCTCGGGGTGTAATCTTAGATGCGCCTTTTGCGACACGAAGCATGAGAAGGGGACGCTAATGACCGATGATGAGATATTTGCTGCCGTGAGTCGATATACTGAGGCGCGGCTCATAGTGCTTACAGGCGGAGAGCCATCGCTGTTCATTGATGAAGAGTTTGTGAAATTGATGAAACTCACAGGCAAGCAGGTGGCTATAGAAACCAATGGCACCAAAGAGCTTCCGCCGAATATCGATTGGGTGACGCTTTCGCCGAAGATGGGATTTGAAGGCGGGTCGGCACACGAAGTGGTGCTCAGCGAGTGCGATGAGCTGAAAGTGGTGTATGTAGGTCAGCCTATAGAGCCTTATTTCAAATACAAGGCAAAGCAATATTTTCTGCAGCCGTGTTACAGCGATGATGAACAAGCCCGACGTGCCAATATTGAAGCTACGATAAAAGCCGTACTCGGTGATTCGCGGTGGCGATTATCTATGCAGATGCATCGAGTAGCGGGAATAAGATAAAAAAACAGAGGGGGAAGGTGATAGGAAAATGGAAGAATTTGTAGGAATGATAATGTCAAACGATGTGAATGCCGTGAATGCCGTGTTCAAGTTGACAATGAGCCTGATTCTCGGTTGTATCGTCGGACTTGAGCGCAAGCGTAAAGGTCAGATAGCCGGGCTACGCACGTTTGCACTGATTTCTATGGGAGCCACACTTGCAATGATATTGTCCGTTTACATTCCGCAGGAATATATGGGGCTGAAGAATGGCGACCCCGGGCGAGTGGCGGCTCAGGTGATAACCGGAGTGGGATTTCTCGGTGCCGGAGCTATAATCCAGATGAAAGGCTCGGTGCGCGGATTGACCACGGCAGCCGGAATATGGATGGTAGCCACCATAGGAATGGCAGTGGGAGTGGGCATGTACTTTGTGTCGATAATAGCCACATTGCTTATTATTTTTATTCTTGTTACACTCGAACGCTATGAACACAGACTTAATATAGGACAAGAGTCGAAAATAGTGAGAGTGAAGGTGTGTGGAATCATCGACACTCAGCGCGGATATACAGAGATATTCAAGCGGCATGGCATTCATGTGCAAGATGAATATTTGAAATTCGACTATGGGCAGGATTTCACGATAATTAACTATGTGATTCTCACCAAAGAAGGGGTGGATTTTGCATCGCTTTTCAAGGAGATACATAATGAGCGAGCCACGCTGTCGATTACATTGACTAATGAGGTGAATATTTAGAATTGAGGTGTAAAACAAGTGTAGGGAAGGAATAAAATACTATGAATGTAGAAGGTTTGATAGCCGATTTGGCACTGATATTAGTGCTTGGGGCAATATCCACTATCGTATTTAAGAAGCTCAAGCAACCTATTGTATTGGGGTATATAGTAGCGGGATTTCTTGTCGGACCACATTTCGACTATTTCCCGACGATTCATAATGAAGAAAACATTGATTTCTGGGCACAGATAGGAATCATAGTGCTATTGTTCTCGCTCGGACTCGAATTCAGCTTCAAGAAGTTGATGAATGTGGGCGGGTCGGCAATAGTCACGGCTTTGATAATAGTTGCGGGAATGATGGGACTCGGTTTTGTGGTAGGTCATGTACTGAATTTCAGCAATATCAACAGCCTGTTTCTCGGAGGAATGCTGTCGATGTCGTCGACAACCATAATCATCAAGGCATTCAACGACTTGAATATGAGTCATCGCAAGTTTGTGCCGCGAGTTCTTGCCGTGTTAATATGTGAAGACCTGTTTGCCGTAGTAATGATGGTGCTTTTGTCGTCGATAGCCATCAATAACAGCGTTCAAGGCGGAGAATTGCTCATGAGCATTCTGAAATTAGTGTTTTTCCTTGTAATATGGTTCTCGGTGGGTGTGTATCTTATACCCACCTTCTTCAAGTATTCGCGGCGGCTAATCAATGATGAAATACTCCTTGTGGTAGCAATGGGAATGTGCTTTCTTATGGCAGTATTTTCGGCGTATTCGGGGTTTTCGATGGCACTTGGAGCATTCGTCATGGGGTCGATACTTGCCGGCACATGCGAAGCCGAGCACATAGAGCATGTGGTGAAGCCCGTGAAAGACCTTTTTGGAGCGGTGTTTTTTATATCGGTGGGAATGATGGTCGACACGGGAATAATCGTGGAATATGCGAGCACAATTGTCACCTTGTCGCTTGTAGTTATAGTGGGAATGATAGTATTCGGCACTTTCGGAATGCTTGCCACCGGACAAAGCTTGAAGATAGCGATAGAATCGGGGTTCAGCCTCACGCAGATAGGCGAATTTGCATTCATCATAGCCTCGCTCGGCTTGTCGCTGAATGTACTTGAGCCATCGCTCTATCCGATAGTTGTGGCAGTGTCGGTCATCACCACATTTTTCACACCATATTTCATAAAATGGGCTGAGCCATTCTATAACCGATTGATGCCACATCTCCCGACTCGTTTGCTCTATCTGCTTGAGCGATATAGCAAGCAAGAGTCGAGTGTGAGTGAAGAAAAGAAAATATGGAAAGCCGTAATAGGGCGTTATGCATGGCGCATATTGCTCTATTCGACTATGATAATAGCTATTGTGGTGGTGTCGACATCGTATTTGTTGCCATTTATGGATAAACTCGTGGGCGAAGATTGGGGAGATGTGATAACAGCCGGAATCACGCTGACGGCAATGTCGCCGTTTCTGCTTGCGCTATCAATGCCAACCACAAAGCAGAGCGAGTGGCAGGCACTACAGTCGAAATCAGGTTCACGTTCCACAATGCCTCTTGTGGTGCTCTCGATTATGCGACTGCTGATGGTATTTGCGCTTGTAACCTATTATCTTAGCGATGTGTTCACTCTCACGGCGGGAGTGTCGATGGGATTCGGGTTTATATTCTTGATAATTATATTTTTGTCGAAAAAGGTGCGCCGGCGAATGCGTGATATGGAATTGCGCTTTATTCGCAATTTGAATGAGCGGGAGCTTAGACGAAGCGGACACGATAGTAATCTTGTGTCGGACTTGCATGTAGCATATATAAAGGTGGGATATAGTTGTCCGTTTGTGGGAGAGAGGTTGCGGAATTCCAATTTGCGGAAGAATTATGGCGTGAATGTGGTGAATATTCAGCGCGGGGCGCAGACTTTTCCTATTCCTAATGGTGATATGCGTATTTTCCCCGGTGATATGCTTGGAATAATAGGGAATGATGAGCAGATACAGCGGCTGTTGCCTATAATGGAGGATTCGGCTGAAAATAGCGAAGTGCATGACGATGTGGAAGTGAAATTTATGCCAATAGAGATAGGAGAGCATTCACCGCTTGTGGGGAAGACATCGGCATCAATACGTCTGCGCGATGATTATCAAGCCTTGCTTGTGGCAATACAACGTGGCGAGAACCGATATATAAAGCCCGATGGCAGTGAGGTGTTTGAGCCTCATGACATACTGTGGGTGGTGGGTAATGAGGCAAAACTTGCGCCACTTAAAGGATAAGTGTAAGCTGCACTCGACATAACAAAATATAAAAACTACGTTTTTTATTTTGATTCTGTTCTCGTTTGCGTTAACTTTGCAAAAGAAATAATAACCTAATATATTACATGCAAGAGAAGATTATTATCTTAGATTTTGGCTCGCAGACCACTCAGTTGATTGGGCGTCGTGTTCGCGAGCTGAATATGTATTGCGAAATTCTTCCTTACAACAAATTTCCGAAAGATGACAAATCGGTAATTGGCGTTATATTGTCGGGAAGCCCGTTTTCGGTCTACGATGAAAAGGCATTTAAGGTGGATTTGAGCGATATAAGAGGAAAATATCCGCTTTTGGGCATCTGCTATGGAGCGCAGTTTATGGCATACACTAATGGGGGAACAGTGGAACCGGCTGAAACTCGTGAATACGGGCGTGCGAACCTTGCCTCATTCGATGCCGAGAACCCTCTGCTGAAAGGAGTAAGTGAATATTCGCAGGTGTGGATGAGTCATGGCGATACTATCACTTCGTTGCCTGATAATTTCAAGATTATAGCATCGACCGACAAGGTGGCTGTAGCCGCTTATCAAGCAAAAGATGAGGCATTGTGGGGTGTGCAGTTTCACCCGGAAGTGTTCCACTCGGTCGATGGCACACAGATACTGAAGAATTTCGTTGTAGATATATGTGGCGGAAAGCAGGATTGGAGTGCGGCGTCGTTCATTGAGAGCACTGTGGCGCAGCTGAAGGAGCAACTTGGCAATGACAAGGTGGTGCTTGGCTTGAGCGGTGGCGTGGATTCATCGGTAGCGGCAGTGTTGCTTAATCGAGCAATAGGCAAAAATCTGACGTGTATTTTCGTTGACCACGGTATGCTTCGCAAAAACGAGTTTAAGAACGTTCTTCACGATTATGAATGTCTGGGACTCAATGTGATAGGCGTAGATGCAAGTGCCAAGTTCTTTAGCGAACTCGCCGGAGTCACCGACCCTGAGCGCAAGCGCAAAATAATAGGCAAAGGCTTTATCGATGTATTCGATGCCGAGGCGCATAAGATAAATGATGTGAAGTGGCTGGCGCAGGGTACGATTTATCCCGATTGCATTGAGTCACTTTCGATAACTGGAACGACTATCAAGAGTCATCACAATGTTGGAGGACTGCCTGAGAAGATGAATTTGAAACTTTGCGAACCACTTCGCTTGCTCTTTAAGGACGAGGTGCGCAATGTGGGGCTCGAGCTTGGTATGCCTGAGCATCTCATTAAGCGCCACCCCTTCCCGGGACCGGGATTGGCTGTGCGAATTCTCGGCGATATTACCCCCGAGAAGGTGCAAATATTGCAAAATGCCGATGATATATTTATTCAAGGCTTGCGCGACCGGGGACTCTACGACAGTGTGTGGCAAGCAGGTGCAATATTGCTGCCGGTGCAGAGCGTGGGTGTGATGGGCGATGAACGTACCTACGAGCGCGCTGTTGCGCTGCGTGCAGTGACGAGCACAGATGGTATGACAGCCGACTGGGCACACCTTCCCTATGATTTTCTTGCCAAGGTTAGCAACGATATCATCAATAAGGTGAAGGGCGTGAACCGTGTGTGCTACGACATAAGTTCAAAGCCACCGGCAACAATCGAGTGGGAATAATTGGTAGTGGGAAATCGAGAAGTCTGCCCTAGACGGGCAATATCCTCAAAAAGCCCACAACTCAATCATTATAAAATACTTAGAGCCGCAAAGTGTCAGATTGTTGATGCACATGCGGCTTTATTGTTTTTAGTGATAATTTGGAAAACTGCCCCTAATTCCTGCCCCTGCATACCCCTATTTTGTGACACTATTTTACGGTCAAAAAGTTTAATCAATAATAGGTGTATCACATTATGGCAGTAAAGTTTACTTTTAATTTGAAAGAACCTCAAAGCGAGGAATCTTTGCTAATGCTAATTTGCAGATGGGACAGTCAGCCAATTAAGCTCAGTACAAAGCAAAGAGTATTTGTTGCGACTTGGAAT
>CAMEKH010000110.1 GCA_945921235.1 uncultured Prevotellaceae bacterium
TAGCACATTTGTTTAAAAAAATCGGCTGTGCCGATTTTTCGTGTCTGACGCACAAAAAAAGGCTACGACTCTTGTTTAAGGAGTGTAGCCTCTTGCTCTTTTGTGCCCGAGATCGGAGTCGAACCGATACGGATGTTACTCCACTGGTACCTGAAACCAGCGCGTCTGCCATTTCGCCACCCGGGCAACAATGTCATTTGCTTTGGTCACTTGTTCAGTGATTCGGCAAATTCCAAGTGCAAAGTTATGAAAATTTTCGATACAAACAGCATTCAGTTCCTATTAATTTCAAAATTCCTTCAAAAAAGCCTTCTTTATGCTCTTTTCACGGCTATGCCGTGCTATTTTGCGGCATAGAAAAGTCGATATTTGCTCTGCCGAGCTTGTCACAGCACAAATGCCACTTCCTTAAAGGCGAAACACGACGTAGTGCCGTCGGGCAACGTGAGTTGTAGCGTACCGTCGGGTAGCACATCGGTGATTCGAGCGTCAAATTGCTCCCAGCCATCGGGGTTTATTCCCACCGGGGCAAGTGTATCGGCATGCTCTTTTGCCGGCACGGCAAATCTGTGCAACAATCCGTCGCAACGATAGAGTGAAGCCAGATAGCGGCTATGCAGTTCGGCAAATCGCTCGGGAGTAAAGCCGCGGAAGTCGGTGTAGCGCTCTATCAGCTCGCACACTTCGTGCAGAGCTTTGTCGAGGTCGAGGTGCTCACCGATGATTTGGCACAGCGATACGGGATTGGGAGCATTGCTCACAAATTTCTCTTGATTTATGTTGATTCCCACTCCTATTATGGAATTTTTCAACTTATTCCCCTGCAAAGAGTGCTCAATAAGCATTCCGCAAATCTTCTTGTCGCGGTAATACACATCGTTGGGCCATTTTATGGTGATATCATCGGTGTATCGACTCAAGAAGTCGGCTACGGCAAGCGACACTCCCTCGGAGATAAAGAATTGCTCAGCCGGCGACACAGCAGCGTCTTTAAGCAGCATAGAGAAAGTGAGGTTCTTCCCCGGCTCGGCTTCCCACTTATTGCCACGCTGACCGCGACCGGCAGTCTGGTTGTGAGTGTAAATCACCGTTGACGATGGCAAAATCGATGCCATGCGTGAGAGGTAGGAGTTGGTTGAAGCAGTCTCGTGCAGTAAGATATATCGAGGCATGAGCTTACAATTCAGGGAACGACATAGTGAGAGTTCGTTTGCCGCCATCGGTTTCGGCAATGTTCACGGTCACGGTGTCATCGGGGAGCAAATCGAGAATACGCTCAGGCCATTCTATTAGGCACACCGCACCCGAGTCGAAATAATCCTCCACACCTATATCCTCAGCCTCAGCCACATTTTGCAAGCGGTAGCAGTCGAAGTGATATATCAGTTCGGCGGTAGTGTCGCTGCGATATTCATTAATTATGGAGAATGAAGGCGAGTTTGTAACATCGTCGTCCACGCCGAGCACCTTGCACAGGGCATTGATAAAAGTAGTCTTTCCGGCACCCATTTCGCCATAGAAAGCAAAGACGGTGAAGTCGCCCATAGCTTCAGCAAATTGCTTTGCCGCCTCCGGGAGAGCTTCAAGAGATGCTATTTCAATGATTTTCTTGTCCATATCAGTAGAGATTTGAAAGATATTATTTACTTGTCATCGTCACAATTGGCACAAGCATTTCCTCAAGAGAGATACCGCCGTGCTGAAATGTGTCGCTATAGTATTGAACGTAGTAATTATAATTGTTTGGATAAGCCATAAAGTCGCGGTTGGCGGCAAAGATGTAGGTAGTCGACAAGTTTGGAGCCGGAAGTCCGAATGCTTCAGGGCGCTTCACTTCGTAGACCTGCTTATGATTATAGCTGAGATTTCTGCCGAGCTTATAGCGCAAGTTGGTATTTGTGCTTTTCTCGCCGATAACTTTAATCGGGTTATCCACGCGCACCGTACCATGGTCGGTGGTAAGCACAATCCGATAACCTTTTTCGGATATACGCTTGAAGATTTCAATCGTTGCCGAGTGCTTGAACCACGACTCTGTGAGCGAGCGATAGGCGGCATCGGAGTAAGCAAGCTCGCGAATCATCTTCGATTCGGTCCTTGCATGCGAAAGCATATCCACGAAATTAATCACAAGCACATTCAAGTCGTTCACCAGCAGATTGCTGAACTGCTGAAGAAGCTTTTCGCCCGCCAACGAGTCATTCAACTTATTATAAGAGAAGCGGTAACGCTTGCGATAGCGGTCGAGGATAGTTTGAATCAGCGGCGATTCATTAAGGTTTTTGCCCTCATCTTCATCTTCATCGACCCACAAATCGGGGAACATTTTGGCAATGTGAATAGGCATCAGCCCCGAGAATATGGCATTGCGTGCATACTGAGTGGCAGTAGGCAGAATGCTACAATACAAATCGTCGTCGTTGATAGTGAAATATTCGCTCAGTATAGGCTTCACCATTCGCCACTGGTCGAGGCGGAAATTATCTATAACAATGAAGAACACTTTCTCACCATTATCGAGCAGCGGAAACACTTTAGTCTTGAAAATCTCATGACTCATGAGCGGGTGAGAATCGGTGGTCACCCAATCCTCGTAATTCTTTTTCACGAATTTGGCAAAAGCGGAGTTGGCTTCAATCTTCTGCATGCGCAACAGCTCGTCCATATTCGTGTCGGCACTGGCAAGCGTAAGTTCCCAATGCACAAGCATACGGTAGATTTCGCACCAATCATCGAAAGTCGATGCATTGTTGATGAGCATACTTATCTTTTGGAACTCCTGCTGATAATCGAGCGTAGCCTTCTGCGACACAAGGGTGCCAGAGTGCAGATTTTTCTTGATTGACAGCAAAATCTGGTTGGGGTTCACCGGCTTGATAAGGTAATCGGCTATTTTATTGCCGATAGCCTGATTCATAATGTTCTCCTCCTCACTCTTTGTAATCATTATCACGGGCACATCGGGTTGCTTCACCTTGATTTGCGAGAGTGTTTCGAGTCCGCTGATTCCCGGCATATTTTCGTCGAGAATAATTAAGTCGAAATTTGCATTTTCCACAGCATCGAGCGCATCACGCCCATTGGAAACGGTAGTAACGTCGTAGCCCTTCTGCTTTAGAAACATAATGTGGGGCTTCAGCAAGTCGATTTCATCGTCAGCCCAAAGTATAGTTCCATTATTCATCGTTCTCCTCCTTTTCTTCGGTGTCATCGGTTCCCTCAACGGATTCTGCGGCATCGGCAGGCTCAGCGGGAGCAGTTGCGGCAGGTTCGTCCGATTCAGGTTCATCGGCGGCATCAGCAGGCTCATCGCCTACCTCACTTGATTCTTTTGGCACCGATTTGTTCTCTAAATAATCAAAATATTCTTCAAGAGAGCGTCCTTCGTTGAGCAAAATATTGAAGTTGTCAACGCTAATGAGCACATGTCGCACCATTGGCGGTATCACAAGCCCCTTATCGGCTTCGAGCACGCTCTTATAGTGGCTCACCTCATTGAAATTGGCGAATCCCTTCACCAATAGCAATCCCATGCGGCCGAATGTCATCTGCTCAAGGTCGAAGTCTTTCACCACAAATGAATTGAAATTGTGGCGCGCCACATTAAACAGCAGTTCGTTAGCCGACACGCTATCGGTGGGATAAGCCATCACGTAGTAATGAGGCTTGTTGCGTTCCTCGCTGAACGGAGTCAGCTTGCGCTCTATGTCGGCAGCCGTGGTGTCGTTAGTCAAGCGAGTGGACCAAACCATTCCGCGCACATTGCTTCCTCCGCCATTTAATTTGCGTCCTTGAGCCATCTGCTTTAGCATCGATGATGCCATAGGCGTCATGTCGGTTTCGGGATACCGCTCGAGCATTTCCTTCAGCGTCGACTTGAATTTGTCGTAATCCTTCTCGGTGACGTAGGATAGTGCATCGATAAACATGAACTTAGGCATGATTTTCGATAGCGGATATCGGCTGTTCATCTCGGCGTAAGCGGCATGGACCTCATCGTTGCGATTGTTCAGGTAGGCATCGTAGGCTTTGGCATACATTGCCTCCTGGTCGCGCTCCATGTTGCGGAGATTATTGAAGTAGTTCTTGTCCTTCATAGCCATTCCGTAGCTCGATTCGGCAAATTCCGTGGTGATGAGCGTGCGGAAGTGTTCAGCCATAGCACCATTATCCATGCGCATATACATGAGATACAAGTTATAGTAGGTGTCGAGGCGATACACATTGTCGGGGAATCGAGTCAAGAGCGTGTTAAACTCATTAATCGAACTCGGGAAATCCTCCAATTTATCTTTAAGGATTACACCCATATTATAGAGTCCCTCCTGAATGATATCGTTGCAGTTGGAGCGTTCATCATCGGTCTGCGGAATCTGCTTTAGGTAGTATTCCACAAAGTGCGGGTCGTCCTCCTTCTTTTTCTGCTCTTGGTCGACTTTAGTAGAGTCGTTTTCGGCAAGTTCGGTGCCGCTTTCGGCATCTCTGTTATCGTTATTGCCGGTTTCAAAGTCATCGAGCGAGAAAGTGGCTTTGTTGCGTCGGCGCCAGTCGTCCTCGAGCCTGCGGCTACCCCACGCCTTCTGGAATGCCGTCTTACCGGCATTTTTTGTAGCGGTGTTATAGAAATACCACGATTTGTCGGTGTTGATTTGGAAAGACGAGGGAGCATTGCTGTTATTGCCATTCTGATTGCCCTGGGCTGCCTGCTCGGCGAGATATTCCTCGCGCTTGGCATTCTCAGCCTCCTCTTTCTCCTTTTTCACAAGGGCGTCAACGAGCTTTTGCGCCACGGCTTTCTGCTCCTCGGGCGACAGTTTGGAGAGAATGAGCAGCGAATCCTGCAATTTCACATTCTGAGCATAGACGGCAAGCTCATCGAGCACATCAGAGCGACGTTTCAGCATCTTGTAGTTGGGATAATCCTCATTGATTATAGGCACAGCCTCAGCGTAGCAAGGCTGAGCATCGGCATAATTGTGCTGAGCGAAGTAGATTTCGCCGAGAGTAAGCTGGCTGATAGCCTTGTCGATGCCGTTGCGCGTACTTTTCTGAGCGGCAAGGATATAATTCGACACGGCGTTGGCAGTATCCTTCCGCGAGATATAAAGATTGCCAATTGCATAGTAAATCTGGTCGAGATAGTCCTTGTTGCGGTCGAGCGACGTCATTCGCTTCAGCGATTTCACCTCGCTGTTGATATTTTTTCCGCTGAACACCGCACTCTGCTTTATGCGGGCATTAAAGCGTGTGCGATAGGTAGCTCCATTAGCACCGCTCACAGCTCCGAAAGCCTTATAGGCTCGAGCATTGTCGCCTGCTTCGGCATAAAGTTGCCCAAGCAGGAAGTTAAGCCTAACCTTCTGTGCTCCGCCCGTCTTTTTTATGGCTTTGGCGAGATAAGGTATAGCCAAAGAATCCTTGCGATTTTTTATATAGAAATTGGCAGCAGTGAGGTCATATTGCGCCTGAACTTTGCCGCTACTGATTTTTTCGCGGTGTATATGAGTGAAGATATTGTCGGCTTCATTGAGCCACCCGAGGGCGCAATAGCTGCGCACCTCCCACAATTGAGCCTCGGCCACCACATCGGAGAGCCACTTGAAGTGGCGTGAGACATAGTGGAATGTAGCTGCCGAGCTGAGGAAATCGCCTTTCATATATTGCGCCTTGCCCATCATCAGCCAAGCATTGTGGAGGAAAGGATTATACTCATCGCGTTTCAGCCACTCCTTGTACTTCGGGTCATTGGCTTTGCCCGATTTCTTCTTTGGTCGCTTCTTTATGGAATGGAGCTGAATGGCTTTCTGCATCTTCTCGATTGTGCGGTCGAAACTGCCGGCAGGCTTCGTAGCCTTGGGGTTGGCATGAGCTTCGGCAGGGTGAATGAGCACTCGCTGCGAGTAGTCGTCCTCATAGTTGGTTTCCATATCGTGGAGCTGCTCGATATAGTTGGTCTCGCCATTGTAGTACACATTGTAGCGAGTGTTGAAAGCCTGCCAAAAGCGCGACAACGATGTGTTCTTCTTTGTGCTGCATGCCGTGAGAAGAACTATTGTCGCTGTGAGCGAAAATGCGATGATATGTAGAGGCTGTCGTTTCAAGTAGTTATTGTTATCGCTTATTTATTGTAACGATTTTTTGCGGGTTTTATTGCCGATAGACTTGATAATGCGTGCAGTGGAATATGCCGCAACGAGCGTAATCACAATGGTGGATGACGCCGGCACATCGATTATATAAGAGCTTACAAGTCCCACCACCGAGCACACTGCGCTCACTGCCACCGAGAGCAATGCCATAGGGCGAAAATGGCGGGTGAAATTCTCGGCTATCATCTGCGGCATGGTGAAGAGCGAGAGTAGCAACATAATGCCTATAAGGCGAATGGTGAGCACTATGCACACTGCCACAAGCACCGTCATTGCGCAGTTTATGGCTGTTGCGGGCAGGTTCATTGTGCGGGCAAAGTCAACATCGAATGCACAGGCTATGATGTGGCGATAAAATACCAAGAAAAAGCCTATCAGTATTGCCAGATACACGATGAACGCCGCAATGTCGGCACTGCTGATAGTGAGGATATTGCCGAAAAGGAAGGAATTAAGCTCGGGCACATATCCCGGAGTGAGGAATATGAACAGTGTGCCTATTGCCATGCCAAGTGCCCAAATTACGCCTATTGCCGAATCTTCTCGCACACTCTGCCGCTTGGAGAGCCACTCCACGCCGAGCGATGATGCCACGGCAAACACGCCTGCCATGAGAATCGGACTTATACCGAGGAAATAGCCTAATCCCAATCCGCCAAAGCAGGCATGCGTGACACCGCCGGCAATGAACACCATGCGGCGCGTCACTATGTAGGTGCCTATGATTGCTGCGGCAATGCTCACCGTGAGCACTCCGAGCAACGCATTCTGGAAAAAGCCGTAACTTAAAATATCGAGCATAAATCAACTAAAAATCAGAATGCAAAATTAACGCTTTTCTGCCAATATTCACTCATTATCCCCTCATTTCTTGACAACAATTGTCCGAACAACCGAACAATGTGGCGGCTTAGCGGGCGCGGTAGAACTGTTGTAGATAGAGGCGAGCGAAGAAATCCCAATTTTTGTGCAACAAGGTTCCTGTGGCGTCGTGAGGCAGACGTGCATCGGGCAGCAGATTGTTGGTGAAGAGGTATTTCAGCAAGTCGATTGGCACACGTCCCGGCTCTGTGGCAAGCAGATGAGCCTCGGCAGCAGCAATGGCTGCATCGTAGAGCGGATTATCGGGGTGAGCAATGTATTGTGCCACATCGTGGGCTATGAGAATACCTTTTATAGGATTGGCAAGAACCACAAAATTGTCGAATTCTCGCAGTGATGGCAAATGCCCCTCGGCAGCTCTTCCCCACCCCATTTCATCGCTTAGAAAATTCTCAAGGGCATCGTAGCTGTCGAAAAAGGCTATTCGGCGTCCACCTGTGGCGGCAAGCATAGCTTCATAATATTTATGCGGCTTTTCGGCTTCAGGCTCATCGAGAACGGGGATTTTGCCTTCGACGATTAGCTTTATCCACTCGCCGATAGAGAGCGAGAGCGGACCGGTAACGCCCTCCACCATCACATCGCGGTTGAGCTGTGCGAGCAGGTGGTGAGCCTCCTCCTCGTCTTTATTGGTGCGAATAATATCGTGAGCGCGCTCCATGGCATCGCGCAGAGCCTCCTTTGCCGCCGGACGCAAGAAATAGCTGTCCCAAAAGAGCCAGTAGGAAAGGTCGTAGATACGCTGAGCCTCGGCTTCATCGTGAAGGTCCACATCGAGCGCCAATTGCAATTCCACAGGCACCGGAGCATCGTCGTAGGCGGCATCGAGCACCGAGAAAAACAGATGAGCCACACGCTCTACCATGCTATTAAAAG
>CAMEKH010000111.1 GCA_945921235.1 uncultured Prevotellaceae bacterium
TAAGCCGTATCCTTGGAGATTATAGGATTCACCTCAGGCACCTCATGGTCGGTATTATAGTCGCGACGCGTAGGGTCAAGGCGATTCTTGCGCTTCACGGCTTCGGTCATGTTATACACTTCGTAGCGATAAATCATCTGTGCAGGGTCTAACTCACGCACTCCGGTAATGGGATTCGTGCGATAAACGCTCTCTATGGCACGCGCCTCATCTTCGCTCGGATTCTTCCAAGGAATAGCCTTGCTCCAATTCAAACGTGGTGTGATGGGATTGCCATCTTTGTCTTCCTCAATTTTGAATGCCTCATTGCCACCATAGGCGGGGTCGGCAAGACGCTCGCGAATTATCGAATCGCGAACCCAAAAGAGAAATTGCTTATACTTGGAATTAGTAATTTCTGTCTCGTCCATCCAGAAAGCATCAACCGACACTCCGCGTGCCTCGGGCTTCACGCCCCATGTGCTATCGGTCTCGGAAGGTCCCACCTTCATTGAGCCTCGGTCAATGAGTACCATACCGTAGGGGGTAGGCTCCGACCATGCTATACCGCCGACTCCGGTGACTTCGCCGCCTCCGCTGCCGACACTGCCTTTAGGCGACATACATGACATCACCGAAAGGACAAGAGAGATATAAACTATAACTTTTTTCATATATTCTACATTATACGAATACTCTTATGCTTGTTTTTATTTTTCTCCGATAAATCAAGTTTTATATTGTAGCGCAAAAACACCTCGTGGCTTCCACTGCTTGCCTTCGAGATATTCGAAATAGGATAATCAAAGCTGTAACCGAGGAAAAAATTCTTCAGCTCGGCTCCAATCATCACCGATACGGCATCTTTCCACCGGTAGCCAAGACCTCCCGACAGGAATTTGTTGTAGCGGATTCGCGCCGTAGCCTCGGCACTGAAGAATGTCATATCGCTCTTCAACAACACCGATGGCTGCATTTCAAATAACGTATTTTTTATGGGAATATTGCTACCCGCCATAAAATAATAAGTTCTGCCCGTCTGAAATTCATATTGCTTCTCCTGCTCGGAGTCGGATTTCATTGTCACCGTGGGCTGTGTGAGATGCGTGGCTGAGATTGCCGCCCAAAAGAGCTTGTGGGTGTAGAAAATACCTGCTCCCACATCGAATGCGGTGCCATTTATGTCGTTGCGAGGTATGCCATCGTCGTTGCTTTCGTGATAATCGTCATCATCGGGGGTATAGGTTTCCGAGCCCTTAAAGGTCTCACTCATAAGTCCGAATTGCAATCCTATGCTCAACTCGCCTTTTAGCACTTTCAGCTTATATGCCGCTTGCAGCGAGGCATTGAGCGAGCTGTAAAGTCCGGCACTCTCTTGCATTATCGCCGCTCCCGCTCCCACGCGCTTGCCAAACACCTTGAAGGGGCTATCGGCGAGTCCGATAAACGATTTTGGGGCTTTCGGTATGCCCACCCATTGCAGTCGGCTTGCCGCCGTGACGCGAATGAAGTCGCTGTTGCCCACAGCTCCGGCATTGTAATATGTCGGCATTGCCCAGTATTGCGTGAGCTGGGCATCGGTCTGCGCCATAGCGTCGATGCCGGCATTCAGGCACACGAATGCCGCCACAGCTCTTGCAGCAAGCCTCAACAGGGTTTTATGTAGATTAAAGCGACTCATTATCACTATTCTTTTATTTTTGTCATTCAAAATAGAATGTCACTACTACCATATTCGACGTCACCTTGTTCAGCGAATTTGTATATTTCAGCTTTTCCGGGTCATCTGAAAGGTCGGGACGGTTGCGCTTAAGCAGGTCCTTCAATCCGAAGCAGAATTTCACCTCCGGGCACAACTTGAAAAACGGCAGATAGAAATCGCACCCGAATCCCACAGTGAGCATCATATCGGCAGTATTAAGAGCTATCTGCTCACTTCGCCGCTTCGACACATCGAAAACGCCCATCACTCCGCCTACGATATAGGGGCGTATATTGTAATGACGCGAAGCCGAGTATTTCAAGTCGAAAGGTAGCACCACATAATTGCTTTTCACATTCTGCGTTTCAATATCATCGTTTGCGGCATTGCGATATTTCACATTTTTATTCCCGAAATACATTCCCGGAGAGAACCGCAGATTGAAATACCGCGAAATTCGCAAGTCGGCAAGAACATTCACACAGAAACCGGGCGAATGACTCGGAACTTCGGCAAACCACGACTCGCCATTCTCGGTCACAAACCCATTGTTCTGCAATTTCAAATCTTGAAACTGAAATCCCACCGAAAATCCGAAATGTATAGGCTTCAAGTCGGCATAAGGGCGGTTCAGGATTTTGCTGTTGTCCTGAGCTACCGCACCGATGCACGACGCTATAATCAAAGCCGCTACGATGTAAATCCTATGGTTTAACCTTTTCATTATTGAATATAACGCCCGATATTCGCATTTTATTGCATCGCATCGACATTTTCTGCCGAGGCAATGCCTGCGTTTCATGCCGTTTTACTTATAAAAATGCGCCCCGAAAGCATTGTTTCAATCTTTTAGGGCGCAATTCTATTATCTTATGTAGCTACAAGTGTGCACTACAACTATTTTACAATTATCTTTGCCACTTCCGATGTTTCATCGGTTACGACTTTCACGAAATATATGCCTGCAGGCAATGCCGCCTCCACCGTTGCACTGCCTCCATTCACGGTCAGTGTCTTGGCAAGTACCACAGCTCCTGCCTGATTGCATACGCTAACTTCGGCTTTTTCTGCTCCGGCGGCACACACGGTGAACACGCCATCGGTTACCGGGTTGGGGAACACTTTTATCTCCTTTTCACCGCCTACATTCACACTCTCTACGCCTGAGTAATGGCTATACTCGCCGTAAAGTCCGTGGAGAGTAATGGAATTTTCGCCCGAGGTGTAGCCCGTAGTCCGCGGATTGAAACGTATCTCCTTGAGCCTTATAGGATAAATGCTCAAATCCTCGGCATTTCCAATGGCACTGATAGGGAGTTCTATTTTATAGCGAGTGTCGGCTTCATAGCCACCCTCGTCTTTGCCGAATACCAAGTAATTCATAGCCGTCATGGTATTGGAGCGGAAATCCACCTGAATCGATTGCATAGGGATAGTAGAAGTGAATTCGAGCCAAATCTTGTCCGGGAGACTATAGAATGTCTCATCTTTCGTGAGGCTGATGTAAGGTGCGCGTCCGCCGCTGTAAGTCATCGACAGCACTCCGTCGGCCGACAACGCCATATTTTTGCCTGAGCCTTTCAATGTCCACCCTGTCCAATCCACATTCATCTGCGGAGCATTGGCAATTTCCACTTTCACACCTGTCTTGTCGGTGAAGCCGTCGAGTGCGCAGGTTATCTCTGTTTCGCCTTCAGCCACACCACGCAACACGCCATCGGTGAGCGTTGCCACACTGCCGTCGACTACACTCCAATCGAGGCGTGCGGGATTATACTTGAATGTGTCGCTGCCGATGCTTGCCACTACCTCTACGGGATATTCTCGCACGGCATCAATAAGTATGGTCGGCTTAATCCTCAGCGACATCTGGGCCGCAAGCACCTCAATGGGAGCCGTGACAGTGATTCCCTCGGCATATTTTGCCGTAATTGTTCCCATTCCGGCATCTCCTTTGGCTATCACCACATCGCCCTCCGACGTGCCTATCTTATCGTCGATTTCATAAGTAACTTTCACGTCGCGGTCAATTATTTCACCATATTTATTATAGCCAAGCACCTTGGGTGAGAAATTCGACAGTACTGGCATGCGCAGATGCGGCTGCTCAAAGCGTATTGAAGCAATCTCCTTATCGTCGCCTGGAGCCGACGAATAGAGCATCCACCCGCAAGCCACGGCACGGGGAGTGCCCTCGGTGGTGGTGTTTATCACACTACCGTTGAGCATCATCTGAGCCGAGCCGCCGGCATCGAAATTAGTCACATTCCACAAGTCGGGGCACATATATTTCCACAATTGGCACATCTGAGCGGTTGAACACCCTGCCGATACTCCATATTCATTAGTCGATTTATCTATCACCATCATATAGAGCTTCTTTCCCGTCTTGTCGCAACCGTAGGCACAGCGCGAATAGGTCATAGAATTGTAGTTTTCATCATAATTTCTTCCGGTAAGTTCACCGTTTTTCATCACCATGGCATTTCCCTCCACCATATTTTCAATGGCAGGAACAATATTATCATCGAGAGTAGCCCAGCCTTCGCATATTGTCACCTCATCGCCGGGAGCGAGCTTGGCAAGCTCGGGTTCATACACCGAGCCTTCTCCCACAAGCACGGCATCGTAGTCGCCGAGCGTCTGTCCGTTGGTATCGATTTTCACATTACCCACCACGAAAGTCATATCGGCATTGACAGCCCATGTGCTACCCTCTTTCAAGTTAAGATACACAAAGTTGCTGCCATCGGGCGAAGTGATGGTGCGTGTGCGCGTGAATGGCGTGCTAAAGAGTGCCAACTCGCCATTCTTACACCGCTTGTTGATTTGCACAAGCTTCAGCGGATTGCTGAATTTTGCCGATTTCACCGAGCCGCTCCACAGCGATTGACCTATGTAGAGGCGCTTGTCGTGGTCGATAGCGGCATTGGCGGTGCGATATGGACCACCATTCCACAAGTCGCTGTCGGTATTTGTGTTCACATAAGTGGTATCATTATAGACTACTGCACCAAAGGGCGTTCCGAGCATAAAACTTATCCACGGCTCGCCATGGCCGTTTACTACCCAGAAATTAGCATTGCACGCTGCAATAGGCTTCTTTCCCTCGGCTTTATGGCGCTTATAAGCGTTGGCAAGAGTTTCTTGCTTGCCGAGTGTGTTGTAGGCGAGTGTGGTTTCCACACGATTGTACTCATTGTTGAGGTCCATCTCAATTACGTAGGCATTCATAGGGAATTCCGGCAGACGCACTTGTGTGAACATTATGCCGGGACCCTCTTGTCGCTGAGCAATAGTATCGATAGTGTAGGTAGTGCCGTCAATCACAGCTTGGGCAAACATCGAGCCTATGCCGAGCAAAGCGACTGCAATGAAAATAAATAATTTCCTCATATTCGTTAGTATTTCTTAGTTGTTTATATGTCAAAAAAAGAATCATGTATGGTGCACGCACCCTGTTGCAACGTGAAAAGAATGTGTTATTTCTTGCGCTTGAAGCGCACGCCCGAGCGCTCAAACTCTATGCTGTCGGTCATATACGGAGCAATTTTTCCATATTCCTCCTTTCCCATAAAATCTCGCAAATTCTGCTTTGCGGTGAGAATCATAGCAGAGTCATCAATCGATAATGATATGAGCGGAAAGCGCAAGTCATTGAGTACGTCGTGCGCACTTATTGCCGCGCCTTTAGGCATGGTGATAAAATCGCGCATTTCGGGCAATTTCACCATTTTTTCAGTGCTGAGAGGCTCACAATTGGCATTCAGCACCGTCAAGCGGCTGTCGGCAGCAGGCAGTTTCACGGTGTTCACCACATAGATAACGGTGTCGCGCCCCGAAGTGAGCATAAGCATCTCCACACGCGATGCCGCACTCATATCCACTGCGAGATAATTGTCGGTAACCTTCACAAGTGCCGATTTACCGCCCAGATTATTATCGGCGGGGACTATTCTGCCCACGTCGTAATAAGCAAGCATCTCAGTGCGGCGATTCGGCTCTACCAAGTTGAATGCATCAATTTTCTCCGACACGAAAAAATCACGCACACTGCGTGCATCGACTATTGTGGCGACGCACACAGCAGCTAAAACCGATAAAAAGAACTTTCGCATTTTCGTAATCTTTTCAATCATTGGTTTTCCGACCGTGAAATTACACAAAATTCATGAAAGAAACCGCTAATTAAGGCTTAAAATATCATATTTAACTATTATTTCAGCCTAATTAATCGCTTCGGTTGTGTCCTCAACGTTTTTTCTTGGAGAACTTATCGTAATTGCCGTTTTTTTCTTTTTTCCCACGCTTTGATTCTTCGCGGCGCTTCTCCTTTCGCTTTTTCTTGGGCAGAGCATTAAAATCATCATCAATCCAAAAGTCGGCATCACTGTGTTTCTTTCCTTTTTTGTCGCCAAATTCCTTTGCACGACGCTCACGGCGGTTCATGGGTTTGGCATCTTCCTGTCGGTCCTTGCCTTTCTTCGATTTCTTGCTTTCAGCTGAATAATCTTTCTCAGTGTCGGCAATTTCACAATAAATGCGCTTGCCATAAAAGTCAGCTCCCTTCAAAGCACTTACCACGCGGTGAGCATCGCCCTTTCGCACATCAAAGAGCGAGTAGCCTTGCAACAAGTCGATGCGCCCTACATCTACTCGCTGTCCGTGAGTGTTTTGATTGAGCATGTCGATAAGGTTCACGGCAAAAAAACCATCAGCTTTTCCGGCGTTGATATAAATGCGCTCGTAGCCTTTCTCAGCCGCTCTGCGGTCTTTTTCTTCAGCAGTGCGGGGCACAGCATCTTTTTTCTCCTTCTTGTCGCGCTTCCCCGTAACGACGTCAAGCTCACGAGCATCGCGATAATAATCAAGCAAACGATTAAATTCAATCGAGAGAACACGCTTCAGCAAGTCCTCCTCGCTAAGCCACTCAAGTTTCTTCTTAATGCCCGACATATACTTCGAAATTTCCTCCTCATCTACTTTCACCTTTTCAATGCGGTCGGCAAGGTTGAAAAGCTGCTTTTCAATGATACGCCGTGGCGTGGGAACTTCAGCATGCTCAAAGGTCTTCCCTATCTTACGCTCTATCTCCTTTATTTTTCCTCGCTCTTTCGAGTGTATTATAGCCACCGACACTCCGGTCTTTCCGGCACGTCCGGTGCGCCCGCTGCGATGCGTGTAAGTAGCCGTGTCGTCGGGCAAGCCATAATTTATCACATGCGTCAAGTCGTTCACATCGAGTCCTCGAGCAGCCACATCAGTAGCCACAAGCAACTGTAGATTGCGCTCACGGAATTTCTTCATCACCATGTCACGCTGCGCCTGCGAGAGGTCGCCATGAAGCGAATCGGCATTGTAGCCATCTTGAATAAGTCGGTCGGCAATTTCCTGTGTGTCGCGGCGCGTGCGGCAGAAGATTATACCATAGATACTCGGATTATAATCGGCTATTCTCTTCAATGCCGCATATTTATCGCGGGCATGAACCATGTAATAGATATGGCGCACATTCTCTGCTCCTTCATTGCGCGTACCTATCACATACTCCTCAGGATTATGCATAAAGCGTGAAGCTATTTTGGCAATTTCGGGTGGCATTGTAGCTGAAAACATCAGCATCTTGCGCTCTTCGGGCACATGAGTCAATATATCGTTGATATCGTCGACGAATCCCATGTTAAGCATTTCGTCGGCTTCATCGAGAATCACTGTGTGCACATTACCAAGCTTCACCACATTGCGATTAATAAGGTCGATGAGACGTCCCGGCGTAGCTACAATAATCTGCACTCCTGCCCGCAATGCACGAATCTGGCTCTCTATACTCGAGCCTCCATACACCGGTAGCACCTTCATTCCATCAATATATTTTGAATAGTCGGCAAGGTCGCCGCTTATCTGCAAGCATAGTTCGCGCGTGGGAGCTATGATTAATGCCTGCGGATATGTATTCTCCACCTCTATGCGTTGCAGCACCGGCAAGCCGAATGCCGCAGTCTTTCCCGTACCGGTCTGGGCAAGGGCTACTACATCATTATCTTCGTTAAGTAAGTGGGGAATAACTTTTTCTTGCACTGGCATAGGCTGTTCATAGCCCATTTCTGCTATTGCCATCAATAAATCCTCTCGGACTCCTAATTCTTCAAATGTCATAAAAATATCTTGTAT
>CAMEKH010000112.1 GCA_945921235.1 uncultured Prevotellaceae bacterium
TACAAGGACTGCGTTTTTTCAAGAAATATTCTTAATTTCACCCCAAAAGAGCAAACTTTTATTAGTTTCTACTATCGGTAAATAATTTTCAAGTAACAAGTGGAATTAGCGCCTGAAGCGACCCAGGGCGTAGGTGAGCACATCGCGCTGCATTTTGGAGTGAAGCAGATGATTTGCCGCCATATATGCTACACCGAAGGTTGCAATCTGTGCGGCAAGCTGCAACACCGCACTGCAATCGCTCATACAAGCTGTTATGAACATGGCAGGCAGGGCACTCAATAGCGTCAACAAAAAATATGGCATCAACTCGCCGAGCATCGCCATCACTCTATAGCTCGTGGTGCGTGCCGTGAGCCACAATGAATAGCAATAGTGGATTGCTGCCGCTATCACTTGCCCGCCCACAAGCCACTCTATGCCGAAAGGAATGGTGGCAATAATTGCCGCCACGGCAAGGATATCCTTTGCTGCCTCGGTCTGCACAAGTCGGCGTGGCGCACCGATTGCTGTGAGATGCACATTGTAGAGCGATGTGAGCACCACAAACACGCCGCGCGCCGTGAGCAAGCGGAAAAGCAATATCGCATCGTCCCACTTCGTGCCGAATAGCGTGTGAAAAATTGATTCCGACGATATTATGAGAAGCACAAGGCAAGGAAAAGTGATATATGCCGTGAATCGATGTGTCTTCGACATCATTCTATGAAATCGCACGCTGTCGTCCTGACAACCGCTCAACAGCGGCAGGAACGATGCCGACACCGTCTGCGAGAGCGATGTAACGCCCATTTTGCTCCATTTGTCGGCTTGAGTGTAGCACCCGAGGTGCGATAAGTTATAATAAGCTCCTATTATGAAGGAATATATATTCTGGAAAAGTATGTTCAAGAACGAGCTTGTCATTATGCCTATGCCAACGGCGAAAATAGAGCGCAAAGAGCCGATGCTGAAGACCGCTTTCGGCAGCCACGACGACCACAGCCACAATATCAGCGACTTCACTGCCGAGAGTGTCACACTCTGCCACACTATTGCCCACGCTCCCCACCCTTCGAGTGCCAGCCACACTCCGAGTGCGCCGCTCACCACAAGTCCTGCGGCATTACTCACGGCTATCATGCGCACATTCATCTGCTTCATGAGCCTATTAGTCTGCACTATGGCGGTGGCATTGAGTATGAACGACAGAAACATCACACGCGACAGCGGTATCAGCTCGCCGCCGGCATTGAAAAGTGCATCAATAAGCGGAGCACTAAGCCATAGCACGGCATAGATTATCACGCTCACGCCCACATTGAAGTAGAATACAGTGCTGTAATCGGTGTCGGTAGGCGATTTGCGCTGTATAAGTGCATTGGAGAAGCCGCTATCCACAAAAAGCGTGGCAAATGCTTGAAACACCATTATCGCACCCACCAATCCGAATTCCTGCTTGGTGAGCAGATTGGCAAGCACGATTCCGGTCACGGCATAGAGCACCTGCGACGACAGACGGTCGAAGGTGTTCCACTTCAGTGTCCTTGCAGTTTTCAGTTTCAAGTCATCGGGCATCGCATTATTGTGCAAAGTAAACAATGGCCGGCGCTAATCCTTAATCGGCACTGCCTTTATCGTTCCGAGCTGGAATGATTTTATCTCAGTGGGAGTTCCACGGTAGTAAATCTTGCCTGTTCCACTACCTTTGATTGATAGAGGTCCGTCATTAACGTTGCATCTTATGCTTCCCGTGCCCACAAGCATGCATTTCACCGCTTCAGCCACAAGATTGTCGGCTACCACTTCGCCGGCTCCCGTGCAGCGCAGATTGGCAGTGGTGCATTTGCCCGACACCGCTATTCGTCCGCTGCCGGTCACTATTGCGGCTTCTATTTCCGTGCCGCTAAGGTTGTGAGCCTCAATCTGTCCGTTGCCGGTGAGCTTGAATTTAATTTTCGGCGCCGGAGTCACCTTTACCACGTTAAGCAAGCTGTCGCCATCGTTCTCGGCTTCCTGAAGGAATTGCGAATAGACACGTAGCGTGGGCAGTTCTTTCGGTGCAAGTGCCTCATCTGTAGTTAGTTGTATAGAAAGTTTACCTTTCATATTATTGTCGAACATAAATGCCATCACCTTGTCGGGGGTGGTGTAGAAAACCGCCAAGCCTGCCGAGTCGGCACTGCACACATATTCCACATTGATATCATTCACCACGCGGAGTGTCTTGAAATCACCCACTTTCACTTCATATCGTCCCACATTGCCCTGTCCTATGGCTGTCAACGACGCCAAAATCATCAGCAATTGAAGTAACAAGTTACGCTTCATAACTTTAAGTTTATATCTTCTTGGTTGGTTATTTATTTTATCATTTTTCAATCCTTTTTCTCTCCACCTAAGTCGGGAGAATCAGAGCAATTCATTCTCTATTCGATTCAATATTTCATCAAGCTCGGCAAAAGTGTTGGCTTGAAGCATTGCTATGCGAGTGCTGCGAAAATTCGGTATACCCTTGAAGAGCGGCGATGCCGCAAGATGCCGACGAATATGGAGAATGCCTCGATATTCATCAATGCTGTCGATGCTCTCGCGAATCTGCCGACGCAACAATGCCATTTTCTCGGCTGCCGGTATCTCAAGTCGAGTGCCGGTGCGCATATAGTGCTTCATCTCACGGAAAATCCACGGTGCGCCTATAGATGCGCGTCCCACCATTATGCCATCTACGCCATAGCGGTTGAAATAGTCCACAAGTTTCTCCGGAGTGGTAATATCGCCATTGCCGATTACCGGGATTTTCATGCGCTGATTGTTCTTCACCTCGCCGATAAGAGTCCAGTCGGCTTCGCCGGTGTACATCTGGCTACGCGTGCGCCCATGAATAGCGATAGCCTGTATGCCGCAGTCCTGAAGCTGCTCGGCAAGCTCCACTATTATTTTATTCTCGCAGTCCCAGCCGAGACGAGTCTTCACTGTGACCGGAATTTTCACCGCATCGACTATGGCTCGAGTCATCTCGAGCATAAGTGGCACATTGCGCAACATGCCGCTCCCGGCGCCTTTCGATGCCACTTTCTTCACCGGACAGCCGAAATTTATATCGAGCACATCGGGGCGTGCCGCCTCGGCAATGAGTGCCGCCTCCACCATAGGACCTATCTCTTTGCCGTAAATCTGAATGGCTGCCGGCCGCTCGGCTTCGTCAATACTCAGCTTGCGGGTTGTGCTATTCACATTGCGGATTAAAGCATCGGCCGACACAAACTCGGTGTACACCATGTCGGCGCCCTGCTCCTTGCAAATGAGCCTGAACGACAAGTCGGTGACATCTTCCATTGGTGCCAGCATTATCGGACGCTCTCCCAAGTCGATATTTCCTATCCTCATTCTCTCAATATTCTAATTATGACTTCGCAAAATTAATAAATTTAGTCTTAATTAGAAATAGTTCTTACCTTTAGAACAAAAAATAGTAATATTGGAAATATATAATATGCTGTTTTGTTCCTTTTTAGAATGAGAACATCATGCGTGCTTGCACTATGTGCATATTCTTGTCGAGCGGATATGCCGAGTTGTCGATATGGTTGTAGCTATACTCGAGTATCACTTGGAAAAACCGATTGAAGGCAAGGCAACCGCCCACAGTGGCTGAGTGCATGGCACCTCCCTCCACGCCTTCATCCTTGAGGTTGAGATAGCTATAGCGTGCCGACAGCTCAAAGCCTTTGCCCCCGAGGCCGCTAATCACCGATTCTTTGCGATTATAGCGGTAGGGATTGCCGAAAAGCAGGTATCCGGCTTCTACATATCCGCCGTGAAAGGTATTGTCGGGCAATCCTTTCCCGCTCTTGCGGTGAATATGCTTTAGCATATACTCCCCTCGAGCAAAGAACTTGGGGCGGCGATAAAGTGCCTCTATGCCGGCATACACCGAGTGGCGTGCCCACGGCAGAGTGCACGAGAGGAACTGCTTGTTGCCGTCGACGTAGGTTTCTACGCTCGAGGCAAGCGTGTGAGTGGTGAGTATCTCGCCTTCTGCAGTGCGCTCTCCGGTGCTCGTATTGGCATAGCGTGCCGAAGCTCCTATGTGTAGCGATGTGTGGCTGTCGTCGCGCGGAATATACAGCCACCTGCCGCCCAAGGTGAAGCCTTGTGCGCCATTGGGCTGGTCGTTATAGGGATTCTCGGCAAATGCGCCTTGATTGGCAAAAAAGTGCCGATTATAGAATTTATAGGAGAAGCCTAACTCGCGTCCGGGCGATAGCGCATTGGCTGCTGCGGCGCGCGATATGAAGTGCAGACTTCCGCGGCTGGTGTTGTTGGCCATTGTGGCAGGGTCGTTGTAGTAGCCGCCCTTAAACGTATGGTGATTCTCGCCGCGGTCGATACTATATTGCACGAAAATGTTCTTTTGGCTGAATTTTCCCTTCGTGAAATCGAAATCGGCATATAAATACCAGTTGCGAAAGGTCATCGACGTGCGTATGCGGGCATCGGTCATCGCCATACCCGATTTCATCTCTGACTCCTCCACATTGTAATAGGCGGCATCAGCCATAAGGCGTGCTCCAACCGTGAAATGGAGGTCCTCCTTGGCATCGTCGATTTTTGCCGTAGGATTAGTATCGAAATCTTGTGCAAATGCGCTCTGCGACGTAAATACCGCCGTACAGGCTACTACTACAGTACACTTCAAAAATTTTTTCATTTTTCACTATTTAAGGATTATATTTCACTCGCTTCACAAAACCTTGAGGAGCCTCTTATCATTAGTTTCAACGCTTTTCGAGCCGTAGGTGTTCTTTCCACAAGCTACTCTCTACTAAAAAATATCTGCGGCATCACTGCCACAGATATTCACGATTTGTCTTACTAATTATTAAGTCTCTATTTTGTAGAATTTAAAAAAACTGTTGGTTTTATTTATAGAGTGAAAGATACTGTATATACACTTTATGATTGTTTCGTTTATGGATTTTGTCATCGGCTGCGCTATTCGTGTGCCGCCGGTGTGATGCTTTTTAGATAATAAGTGCCGCCTTCTGTGGCTTTTTCACCCGCTAAGGCGGCACTTGATTCACTTATTGTTATTTATACAGGTCTTCTTTTCTGTAATATAAGCGCCATCAGTGAGACTGATTATTTGATTTTCTCATAGATGTAAACTTCGTGGATTTCCTTAGTGTAGCCTTCCTCTGCGAACGGACCTTGCGACATACCAAGGATAATTTGAGTACCACGGTTGTTAAGAACGAGAAGGTCGTCTGTTACAGGGTCGATGCAAAGACCTTCAATTTCACCTGCGCGACGGAAGTCAATCATTTCGCGGAAAAGCTCTACGCGACCACCCATTGCACCACCGGCGATTTTGCCTGTACGCTTAACAACTTTACCTGCCTTGTCGGTCTCTACTTCCCACGGGCTCTTCTTTTGTGGCTCTGTGCCATCAACCAAGCCTGTGTAAGGAGCACCTGTGATGTCCATAACGTAAACGTTATCGGCAATGTGATAAGTTGACTCACCATCATCGGCTGCAAGAAGCATCTTGCCATCGGCGATGAAGATTCCCTGGCACCAATATGGCTCGGGGCGGCATTGTACCTTGGTGTAGTATTGCTTGGTCTCGAGGCTGTAGGCATATACATAACGGCTGTCTACCCAGTCGCTCAACCAAACGAGGTTACGCTCGCGGTCAACTGCTACACCTGACACTTCCACCTGTCCTGACTCCGCACGCCAAGGTATGCTCTCTATGTATTCGAAAGTGTTGGCATCGTAAATGTCTACGCTGATGTTATGTCCGCGTCCGAGGTTGAAATATTCGTTACCTGTGTAGATACGTCCGTTGTGCACGTCGATATCGCCAAAGTGGTTGGCTTTTTCAGGCTGTTGGAACAACGGGTCGATGAACTTGCCGTTTTTGTCCTTTGTCTGTACGCGTTTCTTCACAAGATTCCAGTTACGGTCGAATTTGTAAAGACCACGAGTATCTGATACGTAGAAGTAATCCTTATCGGCTGCAATTCCTTGACGTCCGGGAACTTCAACAACTTTCTTCAAGCGATACTCTGTGCCGAGATGCTGTGCGTATGCGGCAGTTCCTATAAAAGCTGCGGCAAGCAATAATAAAATCTTTTTCATTGTCGTTTTTTTGATTTTAGAAGTTAATTATAAGTGCTTTCTTTTTCTTCTATTAGAATTTGAACAAGCCCATAAGTTGGATTTGGCTCATACCGTCCTTACCACCGTTTGCCTTGCTGAATTCCTTAGCGTCTTTGTCGTACATAGTGTAGCCATAGTTGAGCTGAACCTTAAGGTTCTTCATAGCTTGCCATGTGCAACCTACCAAGATACGGTTGTAATTGTTGGCAGATACTTTGTTCACATCGTCCTTGTACATATCCCAGCGTACTATCGGCAAGAATTGACCTACATGGTAACCTGCCAATACGTATGCACCAGTTTCCTTAACGAGGTCAACGCCTTCGTTCTTTGCGCTCTGAATACCGAATTCACCACGGAGAGTAAGACCTGTAGGGTCGTTATACCATGCACCGGCAATGAAGCGGTTCATCGGTTGATATGTGTGTCCCATGCCAGAGTATTCACCCCAGTTGTAAGCTGCCTTGATGGCAAGTTTCTTGATTGGGCGGAAAGTAACGGCACCGATGATGTCTTTCGACCTATTCACATCGTCCTTGCAAGGAAGGCTACCATTAGTCACTGCAAAGTCATAGTGCAAGTAGCTGAAGCCCTCATCGCTCTTGAAGCAGTCACCGATAAGCATAACACCAAGGTCGCGACCATAATCTACGAAGTCGTAACCGATAGCGTTGCGGCATGCCATGCGATAGCAAATGTTAGAGAAGTCTACAGTTTCCAAAGTAGCCGGAGAGATGTCATAGTTCTCAAAGCCCATCGGAGTGTAGAATTGTCCTGCACGGATTTGTAATTCAGGAAGAAGTTTTGCTGTTGCAAATGCGTCCATCACTTGGAGGTTCTTCTGTCCGTTACCATTTGTAGAACCGGAAATACCGTTGAAAGCCTCAATCTGCAAGCGGAAAGAAACCTTTGCACCTACATTTCCGTCTACTATAAGACGAAGACGCTTTGCCTGGAATGATGATTTCTCTGCTGCTCCGGCATATCCTTCGCTGGTGTAGTTCCAACCGGTCTGCAAATATCCTGATACTTTGGGAAGTTTTGAAAGAACTTCTTTCCAACCTGACTCTTGAGGAGCGGCTACAGCCTCGGCTGTTGGTTCTGCTACCGGCTCTGCTACTTCACCTGCAAACACTTGAGGTACTGATAGTGCCAATGAAAGGGCACTGACTGCAAAAAATCGTTTCATGATTAAAAAATTTTAAAGTTAGACTATTAATTATTATACTTTCTTATTTTTCCATTCACGGTTTCGTTTATGCGACTGCAATATTACGAAATAAAATTTAATTACACAATTTTTAAGTCAAAAAAAATCATTCGCATTAAAAAAAAGTTTTGTATCGTAAGCTAAAATCATAAAAAAATGTGTCTGTGAGGAGTACATAAACCTCACAGACACACCGACTTTGACTTAAAATATTATATCTTGTTTCTTCTTTCCTTACGCACAACCGAAATTATCGATTATCTCATCAAATATCCGAAAGATTTCGGACGCGTTATCGTCTGACTATAACTTCTGCCCCACGAGTCGGTCACCGTAACGTTGATTGTCGACGTGGCACTTGAGGCCTTTGCCTTGAAGAAATGCGCATACTTATCTGAAATGAAGCCCGAACTTGGCGTGGCATTGTGCTTTAGCCGCTGACACTCATAGGAGAT
>CAMEKH010000113.1 GCA_945921235.1 uncultured Prevotellaceae bacterium
ACAAAATCGAAAAAACTTGCTGTGGCAGCCGAGTGAGGCATGCAGGCTTAAATATAGAAAATCCCCTGATGCGCAAATGTATGGGCATCAGGGGATTTTTAAGTGGTTGTGTCGATTTATTTAATCTTCGGTAGGCTCAAAGTCATCTTTTCCTACACCGCAAAGAGGACATACCCAATCATCGGGAATATCTTCAAATGCCGTTCCGGGTTCAATTCCACCTTCAGGGTCACCCACTTCGGGGTCATATACCCAACCGCACACTTTACAAACGTACTTTTTCATAATGCTTACAAGTTTTGTCTTGATTGTTAATAATTATACTTGTGAATTCAACAAAAAACATCGCTACATTGTTCGCC
Source organism: uncultured Prevotellaceae bacterium (assembly GCA_945921235.1). Lineage (GTDB taxonomy): Bacteria > Bacteroidota > Bacteroidia > Bacteroidales > Muribaculaceae > CALZFJ01. The sequence continues at coordinate 363 of CAMEKH010000113.1, forward strand.
GCGATATTTTCAATAGCAAATTTAGTGAAAATTTGGATTAATTGAAAGATTTATCACTATGAATTGGTGTGCAACGCCAAAATTTAAGGAACGCGCTCTTATGAAGCGGCAAAGACGTAATAAGTGAACATTATGGAGAATAAACACGGATTATCGACAAGATTTTTCTGCGATTGTGGATTGTTTGACTTGCTAATGATAGGTGGTTTTATTACTTTTGTCATCGTAAACAAAGACTATGCATAATGGCAAACGATAACAGTAGCACATATTCCTATCGAAGCGATGGACCGAAAACCTACGTCAAGAAACCTCGGCATGAACAGCAGGTTGTGAGCGAGTTTGGCAAGCTCCCTCCATTCGACACCGACCTTGAGGAGGCTGTTCTTGGAGCATTGATGCTTGAGAAGGACGCTTACACGATAATTTGCGATATTTTGAAGCCCGAGAGCTTCTACGATTCGCGGAATCAAAAGATTTATGAGGCTGTGCAACAGCTTGGGGCTATGCAACGACCGATAGATATGCTCACCGTTACTGAGCAGCTTAGGCTTAATGGTATGCTCGACGATGTGGGCGGTGCACTCCGCATATCAGAGCTTACGGGGCGAGTGTCGTCGGCAGCCAATGTGGAATATCATGCCCGCATAGTGGCACAGAAATATCTTGCTCGAGAGTTGATAAGTTTCTGCTCGGGAGTGCAAGAGAAGGCTTTTGACGAGTCGAATGATGTTGACGACTTGCTTCAGGAGGCTGAAGGACGCCTGTTTGAAATCACTCAGCACAATGTGAAGAAAGACGTAACGCAGATAGACCCTGTGATAAGTGAAGCTATTAAGAAGATAGAAGATGCATCGAACCGAAAGACCGGACTCAGCGGACTTGAAACCGGATTCCACGACCTCGATAAGATGACGTCGGGCTGGCAGCCGAGCGACTTGATTATCATTGCCGCACGTCCGGCAATGGGAAAAACGGCTCTTGTGCTTTCTATGGCTAAGAATATGGCAGTGAATTTCAACACTCCTATTGCCGTGTTCTCGCTTGAAATGTCGAATCTTCAGCTTGTGAACCGCTTGATTTGTAATGTGTGTGAAATAGAGGGCGAGAAAATCAAGAGCGGACAGCTCTCGCGCCTTGAGTGGGACAAACTGATGGGGCGTATCAAGCAACTTTATGCTGCACCGCTCTATATCGACGACACTCCGTCGTTGTCGGTGTTTGAACTGCGAACCAAGGCTCGCCGACTTGTGCGCGAGCATGGCATAAAGATGATAATAATCGACTACCTTCAGCTTATGAACGCCAGTGGAATGAAATTCGGCAGCCGTGAGCAGGAGGTGAGTACCATTTCGCGCTCGCTCAAGCAGCTTGCCAAGGAATTGTCGATTCCGGTGATTGCCCTATCGCAGCTTAACCGTAGTGTGGAGAATCGCACCGACGGCAAGCGTCCGCAGCTCTCCGACCTTCGTGAGTCGGGAGCCATAGAGCAGGACGCCGATATAGTGTGCTTCATTCACCGCCCGGAATATTACACACGTTCATCGGAAGATGCCAATGGCAACGACATACGCGGACTTGCCGAGTTCATCATTGCCAAGCATCGTAGTGGCTCGGTGGGCGATGTGAAGATGCGTTTCCGTGCCCAATTTGCACGGTTTGAAAACTGGGACGAGAATTTCGACCTCACGCAGAGCACTTACGAGTCGAAGTTGAGCGGCGATGGTGTCGACAGTCAGCCCGACGATATGCTTATGCCTCCTCCACCGGGAAATGTGCCTTTGCAGAACTCCGATTTCCTTATGGACAATAATGATGAACCTACACCTTTCTGATGTAAAGGCTAATATTTGGTAGAACTCAGTAAAAATGTGATATGCTTATGCCGTATTTTTCTGTTATTGTACCGGTGTATAACCGCGTAGATGAAGTGCACGACCTCCTCGAAAGCCTTTCGGCGCAGACACTGAAGGATTTTGAAGTGGTGATAGTGGAAGATGGCTCTACGGTGCCTTGTAAGGCTGTGGTAGAGGCTTTTGCGGGCAAAGTCGATGTGCAATATTTCCATAAGAGCAATGAGGGACGCAGCATAGCGCGCAATTACGGAATGGAGCATGCACGGGGTGAATACTTTGTGTTTTTCGACTCCGACTGCGTGATTCCCGAGCGCTATTTCGAGATTCTGAAGGCTCGCTTCGATGAAGAGCCTACAGATTGCTTCGGCGGGCCCGATGCGGCTCACGACTCGTTCACCGATGTGCAGAAGGCTATTAACTACTCCATGACTTCGTTTCTCACCACCGGAGGTATTCGCGGCGGCAAGGTGAAACTCGAGAAATTTGTGCCGCGCTCTTTTAATATGGGCTATTCCCGCAAAGTGTGGGAGAAGATAGGCGGTTTTCGTGAGATGTTCTCTGAGGATATAGATATGAGCATGCGCGTGAGGAATGCGGGTTTCTCCATTAAATTGGTGCGCGATGCCTACGTATATCACAAGCGGCGCACTTCGCTGAGGCTGTTCTGCCGCCAGATATATGTGTTCGGTATGTCGCGTATTACTCTCAAGTTGCTTTATCCCGATTCGCTGAAACTTGTGCACTGCCTACCTGCGGCTTTTGTGCTGGGTACGGTGACTATGGTGCTACTTGCTTTGCTGTGGCGGTGGTGGGCGATTTTGCCCTTGGCTGCTTATCTGGTGGCGGTGTGGCTCACGGCTATTGCATCGACACGAAGCCTGAAAATCGGCTCGCTTGCCGTGGTGACGAGTATAATACAACTTGGAGGCTATGGGATAGGCTTCATTAAGGCTTATACGTGGAAAATTCTTTTGCGTCATGGCAGAAACATCGAAGAGGAGATAATGATTCGTAAAGGTAAATAGCTTTAAGGCAGAATGAATTATGGAGGAAAGGGAATTTCTGCAACGCGAAGAGAACTACAACCGTGCCATTAAGGACCTTGCTGCCGACGAGCGTCCGCGTGAGAAGGCTATTGCTCACGGTTTTTCATCGCTCACCAATCCCGAGCTGCTTGCAATACTCATTGGTAGCGGTTCGCGTGGTGAATCGGTTGTCGACCTGTGTCGGCGTATTCTCGGCGATTGCTCAAATAAGCTCTACAACCTTGCAAGGCTGAGTATTGCCGACCTTGTGAACCGCTATCGCGGAGTGGGGGAGGCTAAAGCGATTACCATTCTTGCCGCTCTTGAACTTTCGCGAAGGTATCACAGCGAGAATTTCGATGAACTGCCTCAAATCACCGACAGCTCGGTAGCTTTTCGCTATATCGGCGACTCGTTGAAGCATCTGCCTCATGAGGAATTTTGGCTGATTACGCTTAATCGTGCCAAGCGCGTCACGGGAAAGTATAAAATAAGTCAAGGTGGAACGGCAGCTACCGTTGTCGACACGAAAATAGTGCTGAAAACGGCTCTCGAACACCTTGCCGATGGCATAATTGCCGTTCATAATCACCCATCGGGGTCTACACGTCCGAGCGGTTGCGACAATGATGTGACTCACCGCCTCCGCGAAGGGTGTAAAATACTTGGTATTGAGATGATTGACCACTTGATAGTGGCAGGAGAAAAATACTATAGTTACACTGATAACGGGCTGTAATGTGAAATCTTATTCTTTATAGTGTGCTTGTTTTGGTGAAATAATCTGCTTTTTTATATTGCACAAGAAAATAATATAAAATAACTTTGCTCTTGGATAACAATCCACTCGGCAAGAAGTGAAACCTACGCTATCTTGGAGAGATTAACGGAATGATAAAAGATAATGTAGCGCGGCAAGCACGTAGCTATTTAATAATAACACAATTAATACTGAATGATTATGGGAAAAATCGTAAATAACCTTACGGAACTGGTTGGTAACACACCACTATTGCAATTGTCGCGTTACAATGCGGCTGAGAATCTGAGTGCTACCATAATTGCCAAACTCGAATATTTCAATCCTGCCGGAAGTGTGAAGGACCGAATAGCTCTCGCTATGATTGAGGACGCTGAGAAACGCGGGCTGCTGAAGCCCGGAGGCACAATAATAGAACCTACAAGTGGCAACACCGGTGTGGGAATAGCTATGGTGGCTGCCGCCAAAGGCTATAAGGCAATTCTCACTATGCCCGACTCTATGAGCCTTGAGCGCCGAAATCTGCTCAAAGCCCTAAGCGCACAATTGGTGCTCACACCGGGTGCCGATGGCATGAAAGGTGCTGTCGACAAGGCATTGGAGCTTAAAGAATCAACTCCTAATTCGGTGATTTTGCAACAATTTGAAAATCCTGCCAACCCCGCCGTGCATGAGGCAACGACAGCTGAGGAAATTTGGCGCGACACTGATGGCGAAGTAGATATTTTCGTGGCAGGAGTTGGTACGGGTGGCACGGTAAGCGGCACCGGAGCCGGACTTAAAAAGCATAATCCGAAAGTGAAAGTCGTGGCTGTGGAGCCTGCCACATCACCTGTGCTCTCGGGTGGCAAACCCGGTCCGCACAAAATTCAGGGCATAGGCGCAAATTTTGTGCCCAAGAACTACAATGCGGCAGTGGTCGATGAGGTGATACAAGTGCCTAATGATGCGGCAATACTCACAAGCCGAAAGCTCTCGCGCCATGAGGGATTGCTTGTGGGAATTTCGGCAGGTGCGGCAGTGTGGGCGGCAACGCAGCTTGCTCAGCGACCTGAAAACGCCGGAAAGCGTATTGTGGCTCTTCTTCCCGATACCGGTGAGCGCTATCTGTCGACTGACCTCTATCAATTCGACGAATATCCGCTTTAGTAAGCACAGAAAAGACGTTAAGAGTGCTATGCACTTACCGAATATTGCACTTCGCCGGGGTTATTCTCCTTGCGAAGTGCAAAATTTTTAGCCCTTTGCTGTTAGGCTCTACAGACTCTACACATATAGCACAGTGCACAAATTTAAGATGAAGTTTTTGGCTAAAGACTTGCATAACCCGATTTGAATATGTATCTTTGCACCGCTATTAAGCGCACAAGCGTCGAACGTAACGCTGAGCAACAGCTTAACCAAGCTGCTCGGATGGTGGAATGGTAGACACGAAGGACTTAAAATCCTTTGGCCATTGCGGCTGTGCGGGTTCAAGTCCCGCTCCGAGTACAAATAAAAATCGCAATCATTTGAGAATTCAAATGGTTGCGATTTTTTTATTTGAGTTTAGTAGAAAAAGCGAGAACCTAAGTTTGCTGAAGTCAGGTTCTCGCTATTATATGCTTATGAAGTATTTATATTTTTACAAATACATGGTCCTACTGTACGGTAAACGTATAGATATCGTCGTAAGACTTATTTGTGTTAATAGCACCGGTAACAGATTTTACAACTACTCCATTGACAATGATACGACAATTGTATTTTTTACCCGTTACCCCACTAAAGTGGTGGACTCTAACCTTGTAGGTCCCTGCTTCAAAATTATCACGAATACTATAGATGTTTTCTATTGCATTACCAACACCGGAAATCCAGTCGTAGTCCAATTCAAAAGCTCCGGCTTGCTTATGGCTATAGAATACTTCTCCACTTGGAGTTGTGAGATGTAAATCATAGTCAGTTTTGCTATTATCCGTATTTACCCATGTTAATGTAGCCTGGAACTTGCCTGTGCCATAAGTCTTGGTTGCTTCGCCCCAATTGCCGGGTCTTCCATTGCTCCAAATAACGTTAGATAAAGACAATTCTGTCCAACCCGTGTAAGTGTCGTATCCACCATTTCCTTTTGTAAGAGTAGTTGAAACTTTTATGTCGTTCAAAGTTGCCGATTCTGTTGTGGAAGCATCAGAATTTGTAGAGCTTCTGTTCTCACGTGTTATGGAAGCTGAATACGTTCCCGGTTCAACACCAGCCATATACAAGTCTTCGCCATTAGCTGTGAAAGCGATACTCTTGCTTGAGCCTGAAATGTTCTTTGGAATTAATGTCAGGTAGTAGTAATATCCGCTTTGAATATACTGGCGAGCAATATGTATACCACCTACATTCATTTTATTTGTTCCGGTTCCTGAGGAATTCCTTACAACAATGAATTGTCCAAGTTCAATTACTGAGATAGAAGCAGTGCCATCGGAATTAGTCTTAGAGAATGGTATCAATCGCCAACGACCTGCATAGGCATCATACCAATAGACATTGACATCGCTGGGATTGAATCCACGCAGAGGAATCTTTATAGTCAGAGGAGAGTTGAATGTGAAGTTCATGGGTTCAATCTTCATACTTCCTCGTTCAAGTAGAGTTGTTCCTTCTGGCACTGGTGCCGGAAGGTCTTCGGAGAGTTGGATAGAGAATGCAACTTTGCCAACTTCTCCGGAACTATTTCTTGGTACAGCCCCCTTGGGCACAATAACCGTATAGCCATAACGAAGGAATGTGCGTCCTTCATCGGAAGTTACTACTTGCGTTTCATCATCATCGGGTTCTTCAACATTCAAGTCACTTGCATCCTCAATTTTACTTAATATATAGCGATGACGATATTGCTCTCCGTTTACGGTGCGAGTAGATTCTAATGACATTACATTTTCGCCAAGTGATGCGATTCTGAATGATTGACCATCGATTTCTATCGTTTCTTGAGAATTGTCGATGTGCCAATAGATGTTGACAGGCGACAAACCTTTCTCCACTACCGCTCCTGAATTGTTTTGTCCGAAAGTGTAAATCTTGGAAAGGTTATTGTCGTCAGGTAAATCGGAGTGATAAAGTTCGGTTGTTAAATCGAAGAGTTCGCTACGCTCCACTTCCCAGCTACCCAAAATTAATTCAGTTGCATCGCCGGCTTCCAGAGCCACGGTCTCCTCTCCATCTTTTAAACAAGAAACCATTACCGTACTGCCAAACAGAAGGACCGCAGGAAGCCATAAATGCTTGAAAATATTTTTTGCTTTCATTTCTTACATTCTTTAAGATTGTTCAACTTTATTATTTTAAAATTTCAAACTCGACACGGCGGTTCAACTTTCGTCCGTCTTCGGTGTCATTATCAGCCAAAGGCTGAGACATACCATAAAAGCTATAGGTGAGTTGTGATGTGGGAACACCATTCTTTACAAGATAATTAACAACGCCTTTTGCACGTTCTTTCGACAGCTTCATGTTGAAATCTTCAGTGCCTACATTGTCGGTATGCCCTTTCACCTCTACTTTCATTCCGGTTTCTTTTAGAATCTTTGCGAGTTTGTCGAGGTAAGCATAGGAGCTACGTTTTATAGTGCTATTCCCAAACTCAAATTGTATGGCATCGACTGCACAGAATGTTTTGCCATATACATTTTCACCGGAACTCATCATGGCGCTAATTTCTTCAAGTGAATAGCAAGGCTTCTCTTGAGCCTTTTCCTCTACTACTGGCACTGTTTCTGTTTCTTG
>CAMEKH010000114.1 GCA_945921235.1 uncultured Prevotellaceae bacterium
TATTGGCGAAGCTCGAATGAAGCTCCCGGAATGTCGGGAAGCGACACGTTCTCCGATTCGCGCTTGCGCTCGCCGTCTTCGAGCTTATAGAGAGCGCGGTTGCCAAGGCCCTCGGCAATAGCTATAGCTTCAATGCTTGCATCGCGGGCACGCTCCCACTTGGAGCGGTCGTAGGTGTGACTCACCAATTCGGTGCCGTAGCCCGGAGTTTCATAATTTGTGTTTCGCCAGTTTTTGATTGACTCGGGAGCTTCGCCGTTCCATAGCGGAGAAGCGGCATAGAGTAGCACGCGGGCTTTCAGAGCCTTTGCCGCCGTAGCTGTGGCACGTCCTATTTCCTGAGTGTCGTTGATAGCATCGGGCAGACCATTGGCGGCAGCGTAGTCGAGCCACTCGCAGATGCGTGTCACGCAGTAGTCGAAGTGCGAACGTCCCGGGAAGTCTGACTTGTCGGTCGTAGAGCTATAGTAATGGTCAACAATAGGAATCGGACCGTGGGTTTCAAGCAGGAAGAAGTGATAGAAAGCGAGCAAGAAGTAGCATTCGGCTTTCCAGCGACGAATGTCCTCGGCAGTGCTGTGAGCCGGGGTGTACATATCCACCAAGCGGAGGAAATTGTTCACACTACCTATTGAGGCATACATATTCTCCCACACCGAGAATCTGATTTCTCCGGGGTTGATGGTTCCCCATGCATATTGCTGGCTTTGCACGCCCCAAGCATCGGGAAGCCCGTATTCATCGACCGACGACATAAACGAGCGCAACAAGTGTTGTCCGTAGACTGCAGGAATGCCTTCGTAGCAACGATAGAGGAACGCCTCGGCACGGTCTTTGTCTTTCATAGTGTCGTCAATCTCCATGCTTTCGGGAGGTACGACATCGAGGAAATTGCATGAGCCTGCTGCCCCCATTGCAAATGCAGCGCAGAGCAATTTTGCAAATATACTGTTTTTGATTTTTATAGTTTTCATAATCATTTTACCGATTTTCTATATTGATTTGAATCACGTTTCCAAGAATTTTCATGAAATAGTGCAAAAGTGTGTCACTTATCGATGTTTCTTAGAGGTTAAACTGAACTCCCACATTGAATGTGCGCTGGAGAGGGAATGAATTCCATGAAAGTTCGGGGTCCCAATGCTTGAAGGCACTCCAAACGGCTATGTTGTCGCCTGAGAAGTAGATGCGGCATTTCTTTAGCTGATAACCCACTTCGAGAGTCTTCCATCGGATAAACGAGCCATTGCGCAACCAGTAGGAGCTTGTCACAAGGTTGTTCTTAACGTCGGTATAGAGAGTACCAAGGCGCGGATAAGCAGCTTCAGGGTCGGGGTTGCTCTCGCTCCAGCGCGACTCATCAATCCACTTGGCAAGCTGACGCTCGCCGGCACCCCATTCCGAGCCTGTGTCGGCACCGAACGGATTCATCGGGCTCATGTAGATTGTGCGTTTTGCCGAGCCGGTGAAGAATACGCCGAGGTCGAAGTTTTTCCACTTCATATAGCACCCGATACCATACTGTATGCGGGGCTGTGTTCCGCAGTCGGAGATAAGCGTCTGGTCTTCGGTGGTGATACGTCCGTCGCCGTTGAGGTCGCGATATTTAATATCGCCCGGCATCACTTTCGAGCCGAGGTTTTGCTCAGGGCTGGCATCGATGTCGGCTTGGTCTTTGAAAAGTCCGTCGGCAACGTAGCCCACCCAGCGATAAGACGATAGCGGCCAGCCGGTTTCCGAGCGCCATGAGTAGGCGTAATCAGGCTCATCGACGTAGACGAGCTTATTCTTCACGTAAGTGAATGTTCCGCGCAGTGATAGAGAAAGGTCCTCGGTGAGATTGGTGGTGAAGTTGGCTGAGATGTCGAATCCCATGTTTTTAGCCTTACCCACGTTAGCCCAAGGGCGAGCCTTGTCGTAGCCCATCATTTGAGGCCATGAACCGCGCTTCATAAGGATTTTCTCGCGGCGGTCGTGGAAGAAGTCGAATGTAATGTTCAATTTGTTGAAGAAGCCGAAGTCGACACCTACATCGAATTTCTTTGCACGCTCCCAGCAAGCACCGTCGACGGGATATGTCGTGATGACGGGGCTGTTATAGTGCGTGTATTCGCCGTATGGTCCTGTGTAGAAGTGTGATTGGTTTGTACTTACATCTGATATATAGAGGAAGTGTTGTGCACCGGCATTTTTACCTGTGTCGTCGCTACCCACTATACCGTAGGAGCCGCGCACCTTCAAGTGGCTCACATATTTGCTTATCGGTTCCCACCAATCTTCGTTGCTTGCCACCCAGCCAAGTGACACGGCGGGGAAGAACTCGAAGCGGTCTTCTTTGAGTAATCGCTCTGTTCCGTTGTAACCGAAGTTTACTTCGAATAGATAGCGGTGGCGGAAGTCGTAGGTGAAGCGACCCGAGAGTCCTTGATTGCGGTTGGGAAGCTGTAGCTCGCGATATTCGCGCATCATGTACATCAAGAGTCCAGACACTGAGTGGTCGTTATTGAATGTGCGGTTATAGTTGATGCGTGCATCAAGGTAATAGGTCATTGATGACCAGCGACCTATTGCCGACTGCGATTGATATGTGCTACCTGCCTTGCCCACGTTGTTGTAGATGAAATCGTAGGGCTTGGCGGGGTCCCATGCCTGCGTGTCTACTTGATAGTAGAATGGCGACATATAGCTTGTGTAGGTGCTCTGCGACCGTGCGTTCATCGACACCAACGCCGTCAGTTCAAGTCCTTTGGTCAGGAAATCGAGCTTCTGATTGAGGTTGACCGATGCTGTGATGTCGTTGGAGTTGGTATGACGGAATTGACTTAAAAGCACTGCATAGGGGTTGGTATAGACGTTTGTACCCGAGAATACGCGGTTTCCGAAGTGCAGATATTCATCGCCTTCGCTTACCGGAAGCACCGGAGCGAACATTACCGGCGATATGTCGTAGACGTTGTAATAGAGGTTATCGTTGTCGCCAAGACCTTTCTTGTTGGCAAATTGTGCATGGATTTTCAGGCTCACTTTTGTGCTGTTGGTGAGCTTGTAGTTGATGTTGTTCTGGAAGATGTAGGACCAGTGGTTATAGTTGTTGTTGAACACATAATCCTTCGGGCAGTTGATAAGACCGGTGTCGTGATTGGCTTGAATGCTCATGTAGTAGCTAAGTTTCGAGCCACCACCTTGTACATTGAGGTTTATACGCTCGTTCATGGTGTTTTCCTTGAAAAGGAGGTCATACCAATCAACGTTAGGATATACGTAGGGGTTAATTCCCGAGCGAGTGTATTCGATATCTTTAGCCGAGTAGCGAGGCGAAGCAGTGGGATAGCGCGATGTGAGGGCTTCGTTGTACACCTCCATCCAGCGCGGACCGTCGACGTATTGCATCTCCTTCATTGGTTTGAGGAAAGAAACTTCGGCGTTTATCGACACTTTGGCGCGAGTGTTTTCAGTTCCCTCTTTGGTGGTAACGATGAGTACACCATTTGCACCGCGCGAGCCGTAGATAGCGGTGGCTGATGCATCTTTGAGGATTGAGAATTGGTCGATACTCTCGGGAGGAATGCTGTTGAGCGTTTCTGATGTGATTTCAATACCGTCGAGGAGAATGAGCGGAGTGGCGCGACCGCCGAAAGTGCCAATACCTCGAATGTAGAATTCAGAGCCTTCACCCGGTTTGCCGCTCTTAGTCGACGAAATGAGTCCGGCGAGTTTTCCGGCGAGGTTGTTGGTGAGAGCTGATGATGGCATTTTCAGTTCGTTACCCTTCACCGACACGATAGAACCTGTTACCGACACTTTGCGCTGTGTTCCGGCACCCACCACTACCACTTCGTTGAGCACTTCGTTGGCTGTTTCCATTTTCACGTCGAGCACACCGAGGTCGCCTACTGCGAGAGTCTGCTTGGAGTAGCCCACATAAGAGAATTCAAGCTCATTTCGATTGGTGACGTCGATGCTGTAGAATCCGTCGATGTCGGTCACGGTGCCCACGCCTTTGCTTCCTTTCACTTGCACGCTCACACCGATAAGCGGCTCATTGGTGGCGGCATCGACAATCGTACCGGTGATTTTTCGTTTGTTGGCTTGCTTCTTCGGCTGTTTTGCCTGTTTAGGAGAGGCTTGTCCCGACTTGTGAAGCGAAACTTGCTTGTCTTGGATTTTATAATCTACGCCCGAGCCTTGAAAAAGCTGCTTCAGCACGGCAGGTACTGTGGCGTTGTTCATCTGAATGCTCACTATGCTATCGGCATTGATAGAATTGTGTCCATAGAAGAAAACGTAGCCCGTGCGGCTCTCGATATAGTCGAGGACTTCCTTTACGGTTTTCTTCTGCATGTCGATGGTGATAGTGTTGCTGTCGGCTTGTATTCGGGCTGGAGAAGCCGAAGCCGAAGCTGTGCCAAAGGCAATAATCGACAGGAGCAAAAGTCGTGTAACCAATGCTCCTGCAAATGATTTCTTGGTTTTATTCATCTCATTGTCAGTGTATAGGCTTCGCTCGGAAAGGGGCGTAGCCCTGTGTTAGTAATTAGTGATTAGTCAGTTACGTTAACCCATATTTTTCCATTGGATTTGCGGTAGGATATCGACGATGTGAAAGATATAGTGCGCATCACTTCATCGATGTCGTCCTTTAGATTCAGTTTACCGGTGACCTTGCGCTCGTCGACTCCCGGACCCAGCACGAATTCCACGCCATAGTGGGCGTTGAGCCTGCTGAATACTTTCTTTAGTGTGTCGTCGTGGAAGATTAACATATCGTCAATCCAGCAGATGTATTGTTCCACATCTACTGCCACAGGTTGCTTAACTTCGTCGGCTACAACGCTCGAAAGCTCACCGGGCGAGAGCACTACGTGGCTGTCTTTACCATTGCTGAGGTCTACTTTCCCCCTCACAAGCACTACTTCGGTGCTGTTTTCTTTTGCGTAAGCCGACACATTGAAGGCGGTTCCGAGCACTCTTACAGTGGCGTTTTTGGTATGTACTATGAATGGTGCTGCTTCGTTGTGAGCAATGTCAAGGTATGCCTCACCCTCAATATAGATATTTCGAGATTTGTCACTGAATTTTGCAGGATAGATAATTTTAGTTCCCGAGTTCATCCATATTTGGCTGCCGTCGGAGAATGTGATGTGGTTCTTTGAGCCGAGCGGTGTGGTTAATTGATTATAGTTACCGCGACCTGTCGCCACATATTCCATCAAGGCTCCTGCTTCATCAGTAGCAAAGGTTATGGAATTGAAGAGAAGGATAGCTACAGCAACCATAGCGGCGGCAGCGGCAGAGATGTAGTAGAATCTCATTCTTTTCTTTCGGCGTTGCAAGTCCAGTTTAATGTCGGTAGCACGCTCTATGCTACTCCAAGCTTCATCGATTTCGCTCTGTGAAATTATTTGTTCACGTTCCTTAGCGAGTTCGATTAGGCGTCGCAGTATGCGATTGAAGTTATCCTTCTCTATTTCCATAAATTGTTGATGATTAGAAAAAATTGTGGTTGTTAATTAACCTATTATTACTTTTTAATAAGTTTTTTCCCGTTGAGGATATAGATTCCTTGTTGCGGAATTTCGTTCAAGCGAATACCTTGCAAGTTGTAGATAGCGTTGTTTTCGCTCTTCACATCAGCTCCAATAAGCTCGGCTCCCGAGATTGAGCCTCCGTTGATGAGGTAGGTGTTCACGGTCGAAGCTTCGCTCATTGGCACTGCAAGATAGGCTGAGTGAGCGGGAGCGGTGAATGTGCCGGTTGAAGAGTGTGCCCAGTTGAAGCCGAGCTTGGTTTTTTCGGCATCGGCATAATCGAGTGTGTAATATTTTGTTTCGGGCGATGCATATACTTCTTTTTGTGTAGCGGCAGCCTCAAGGAGGTTATTTGCTGTAAGAGCCGGTGCAGTGCCGTCGAAATCGATGAAGTGAGCTGTCTTGAAGCTGGTTGATGCCGAGTTCATCGATACTATGACACCTGTATTTGCAGGAACGAGATAACCGTTCACAATGTTTTTCACTGCTAATTCCGATGCTGAAGCGTAATCGGCGGTTTCAAGTTTGGATAATCCGAGTGAGCCGTCGGCTACAGTTGCGGTGTACACTTCCACACCTGCCGTAGCCGGAAGAATCACATCTTTGGGAGCCGAGAAAGTGCCGAAGTAGCGCTCATTGTCGTTGATTGTGGTGATGTGGTTGAAGAATATAGGTTCGGCGGGAGTGGTGATATCGCCCTCGTAGGTGATTTTTATGCTTTGTATTCTGAACCAGTAATTTCCACCGCTATATGCTTTCACCATTAGATTGCCGCTCACCGGAGAAGAGCCTTCCCATGTGTAGGTGGTGTATTGATTTGTGAGTTTCGGTGATTTCTCTGCCACGGCACCTGGAGCAGCGCACCACATATAGTCTTTCACTTGGAATTCACCGTTTTCAGCCTTGTTGTTGGCAGTGCATAACATGATTGTCGGTCCGCCCCACTCATTGGCAGGAGCCATTGCAGTGACTTCCACTTTTGTGATGTTGCTGATTTCCGCTCCAAGTACAAGCTCACCGTTCCACAATTGCTTAGAGCTTGAGCCGATTTGGAGGGCATCTTGATAATAACCTATATAGATTTGCTTATCCCAGTGGAAATAATTGAAAAGATAGGGATTTCCGTTCACATCGTTTGCGGTAAATGTCTTTTGTTCATTGTTGATGAACATTGACTTGCCGTTTTTGTCGTAGGCTACGCCCACTATTCCGCCGGTGTTGATAGGAAAAGAGAAATCAAACTCTAATGTTTTTGTCTCAGCCATTGCTGTGGTCGCCATTGCCATTATAGCTAATGCCGCACATGCTTTTAAGTAATTCTTTTTCATTGTTTTTTTTAATTTAGTTATTTTAGGTTTATTTTGTCACTTTTCATTATGACTACATTAGTAAAACGGACAAAAAGTTGATGTCTACTACCTTTTAGAGCGTGTTCCTTAAATTTTTGGGGGTCGTAGAGGTCGTAGCCTTGAGTAGATTTTGATTACTTGCTGAAAGGAGCATACTCCTGTATGTGACTGAAAGCAAGTGATAAAAAGCAGCCAAGGATACGCGACTCAGGAAACTTTACACTACCGGTGAATAATGATATCTGGAAAAAATTCGTTTAACTATTAGAACTTCAAATTAACTTGATTTTACATATCTCGATATAATTTATTAAAGAATTATAATAGTACTTGCATCGGTATCCCTCTAATACTACGTAGACAGAGATTACAGCTGAGATATACCGCTTGTTGCGAGTTATCTAATATTGTAAGTAAGTGTAGTATGATGTGAAGTGCTAAAAAATATCACTTGTGAATGGCTCGAATCGGAGCGCCGTGGAATCCATATTGCACGGTTTTATTCAAGTCAAGCAAGTATGCATCGGGGTTTGGTATTGTACCGGTGCTTAAGGCGAAGTAATTGTAT
>CAMEKH010000115.1 GCA_945921235.1 uncultured Prevotellaceae bacterium
CTTTATGCTGCGCTGATTCCGAGCAACAACCTCGATTGCGGCACAGTGAGCTTCACCGCCACCGACCCTACAAGCAACAAGCAGATAAGCGTAAGTCTGCCCGACAACGGAATCAATGATTGGAACAACGAGGCTTATAAAGCCGTCAATGCGAAATTGGAAGCCGTCTCGACCTCCCTATTCAACTACAAGCGCTGCTACCTGCGCTACATCAAAGTGGACAACGCAAAATCGGGTCAAAAATACTCGGCAACCATCACATTCACTCCCGACAAAGACAAAATCAACGGACTCAACCAAGACGAGAAAATCTTTGTAGGCGATGTGGCAATTTACGCATTTGCCGTCAACACTGCCGACAACTATGTCTACACATTGAGCGACAACATAGAAATGGGCGTTATGGACATAACAGTGTCGGATTTCCCCCGCAAATTGGGGAGGATCTCAGCTACTTATTTCCAGCCTTTCAAAGCAGAGGGTATCCTTCCCTGACAGTTAGGTAGACACCCTGCCCGACATAGCGGCGCCTGAAGTTCTGAGGCTTCAGGCGCCGCCTTTTTTAACAAAAAACTCTCAAATAACAAGAAAATAGTATCATATTATAAAATAAGATATGCATTTGCATAATAATATCATATTTTATCACTAATTTTGCACACAAATTATCAATCACTACAACATTTCACTCGTATTTTTCCATAGGGAATAATGTTTAACACTATAAAATAAGAAGAAAAAATGATGAATTTCACACGTCTTGCCGGTGGATTACTGCTGGCAACCGCAAGCATCGCAGCTTCTGCAGCCTCATCAACTTCGGCTAAAGTTGCTATGAAGCAAGAACTTAAAAGCAAGTCGCTATTTGAGCGTATCTCTGCTATCCGTCACAGCAAGCTCGACCGCGACCTTGCAGCAAAAGGGTTTGGCTCGATAAAAACGGCTCCTATCACTGCCGATGGCATGGATAACTTCGGCGATTTCGGCTGGATGCGCACGGCTTCCGACGATTATTGGTATTATGCCGTGACCATAGAGCGTGAAACGCTTAGCGGCAATGGGGCTTCGTTCAAAGAGGAAACTATCACCGGATTCAAGCTCTCGGTCTACAACGAGAAATGCGAACTTGTGGGAAAAGTGAATGCCGACATTCCACTGCTTGAGGGCGAAACGAAAATCGCATCTATCGACTTCGCCGATGTGTTGACCAAGAAATTCTTCAACACCGATAATAACTACGAAGTGATGGTGCTCGTCAACGCCAACACTCCGAAATATGTGAACAATGTGCGAACCTACGCTTTCTCTATTAAGAATACCGATGAGAAAGTGGAACCGGTGTGCGTGGTCGACGGTATGATGGTTTCTGCCACCGATGCTTCTACCGACCAATGGTCGGAAACATTCTACATGATTTTCGACAACAATGGTTATGCCAATCCCGACGGCTCTTTCACTCCTGCCTCTGGCGATAAGCAAGAGGGCGCCGTGCGTAGTCAGCGTTTCACCATTATGCAGAAAGCCGGATATTCAACGCCTCCGAGCGAAGTGGCTCACATAGATATTTCCGATGACCAAGCCAACTATAACGACGGTCTGCCTATGCTCGTGCGCAAGCACAATAATCTCCTTTACATAGCTGCCACAGGCTATGAAAAGCCATATTTCGTCGACCCTAACGACTTCGAGAACATGGAGATTACACCCGACAATTATTTCTGCCTCACTCTCTACACCATGCCGCTCACAGGCTACGGCACCAAGAAGCTCACCACTGTTGGCACCACTAAAGTGCCTGTCGTGAAGAGTACCGACAATGACGTGCCTTTCAGCTTCTACGGCGCCGGCACGCTCGAGTATATGGACGACATGATTATCGACAATGATGGTAATGTGAGCTATGTGGTCACTACCAATGCTTACCACATCTCTACCGACGGAAGCACTTATTCCTACTTTATCTATGCCGCCGACGGCTCCCTTACAAAAACGATTTTTGAAAATGCCGAGTCGTTTATAACCCTCAGCGACGTGAGCGGTTTCCCGCGACAAGACTGCTTTATCACTGTCGACGAAAATGGCAAATATGCCTTCAATTTCATGAATATGGACACCTTCGACAAGGTGCTTACTATGCCTGCCGACTTCCAGAACAACACTCTCAGCACGGCTATGGACCGTATCCCATCGTCCGACGGCGAATACCGCTATGTGGTGCGCATGGGTGTCACTCAAGAGAATGAAGAGGGACACTTGTGCGAATGTCTCAACTGGTTCCGCCCCGATGGCTCGTTTGACCACCAGCGACTTTTCTACCTCGGCAAAGACGTGGCTATCGCCACTCCTAATATAACGGCTACGGTGCTGAACCCTTATTTTATCAACACCGACGACCAGCACGAAGTAATGTTCCTCGTGGGTCGTTACACCGGCGAATCTTCTAAGACTAAAACCGAGCTGCTTGTGCTCAATGAAAAGAACGAAACGGTGTTCAACATAGTGCCTACCGAAGAACAAGGCGAGATTTCAAGGGTGTGGACCTTCAATGAAAGCTCTAATCCCACCATTGTAATTGTCTATGCCAAGACCTCGTCGGATTACCACGCCGAAATCTACAAATTGCCGCTCTCGAAATTTGCCGGCGGCTCGGGCACTGCCGACGACCCCTATCTTGTGGCTACGGCAGGTGACCTCGCCTACATCTCCAAGAATCCTGCCGCTCACTACCGTCTGGTGAACGACATCGATGCTTCTCTTATCACTATAGAGGGTTCAAGCTCCGATTTCACCGGAACTCTCGACGGCAATGGCAAAACTATCAGCAACTTGCACCTTACAGGCAAGCATTGCAGCTTGTTCGGCTCTATCACCGGTCCGCAAAGCACAGGTGCCGAAGGTGAAGCTCCTGCTCCTGCAGTGAAGAATCTCAACTTCATTAACCCCACAATGGAGCTTTCGGGCGAAAACACTTGCGGACTGCTTGCCGGATTGACGTTCCAAAACGTAACAATCGAGAATGTTCACATCTATGGACTTACAACCGTGAATAACGGGTTCTCCGGCTCTTTCGGCGGTCTTGTGGGCGATGCTACTTCTTCATCTGCCTTAATCTCTTGCTCGGTCAACAATGCTTCTATCGACCTGCCCGAATCGAGCATCGTGGGCGGTCTTGTGGCAAACCTTAAAGCATCTTCGAAAATCGCCGCTTCCTCTTTCTCCGGCTCTCTTGTTGCTGCAAACAATGCGGGCGGTATAGCAGGTAACAGCTTCGAAGCCTATAGCGCTCAGCTTTGTTCTATCCGCAACTGCCACGTGAATGCTTCTATCTCGGCTACTCACACTGTGGGTGGTATTACCGGTAGCGACAACCACAACTACATTGTGAACAACTTTGTGGAAGGCTCGCTCACCGCTACAGGAGCTACAAACTGGAATGGTCCTATTATCGGTGGTGTTATCGGCTCTTTGGAATGGCTTGCCGGCTCAGGCGACTGCATCGCAGGAAACATTGTGAATCTTTCGGCTCTCAATTTTGTGCCGGTAAACAACGAAACTAATGCTTACAAATACGAAACCGCTCACCGAATTGTGGGTAAAACCGACTATAACGACTATGCCGAAGATAAAGACGGCTATCTGAAGAATAATTTCTCGGTAGGTACACTTGCTCCCGCTTTCCCCGCTGAAATTTATGCCGGAAAAGAGGGCGTGGAGGGCGAAACTATCGAAAAGGACAATCTCACTGCCGACTTCTGCAAAGAGATTGGTTTTGCCTTCGGAAACTCATCGGCTTCTCCTTGGGACGAAAGTGCCAAGAACACTCTGCGTCTTTTCTTTGAAAACACAGTGAAGGGTATCGTCGCAAGCCCGGCAAGCGTGGAAATGGAGCAAGGTGACAACACCACAGTGATTTTCTCTTGCGTGGGAGGCTCTGCCGACGATATTACAATCGACTTCCCCGAAAGCGATGTCATAGCCAAGAACTTCATAGTTGTTGAAGACGAGAAAGTGGGCGTGGGCATCTCTGCCTTGAAAGAGGGCGAAGCTGCTGTCACTGCATCTGCCGACAATTTCTCTTGCGTATGCAAGGTGAAAATCACCAAGAATATATCGGGTGGCGTAGAAAGCACTCTAAGCACCGAAATTGCCTCGATATTGACTTTCGATGGCTCAGTGGTGAAAGCTGCCGACAGCTCTGAAATCAGCATCTACGATGCAAGCGGACGCTTCGTGGCTCGTGGCAAGGGTAGCATCGCTACATCGGCTCTCGCCAAGGGATTCTATATCGCCAAGTCGGCCGACGCTTCTCTGAAATTCATAGTGAAATAAGCCGCATAGGCTATAATATCGACAAGTAAAAACGGACTCCTGCCCAACTACTTAGGCAGGAGTCCGTTTTTATTATCACCAGTCAGCGATTCTTTCGCTTTCCGAGCGTTCGCCCACTCATTCGAGCTTGGATTAGTTACGCTTTATTTGATGCGAGGAATAATTATATTGGCACTATCGGCTGAAATGGTGTAGACGCCGGTGCTGTCGTTGCGCTGAAATATCAGCGGAACTATGCGTGTGCGACGCGGCGAGGCTACAGAGTCGCAATTATGCACGTGATATACGTAATAGAGCTTGTCATCTAATCCCTTGAACATATCGCCGTGTCCCGAACCCGGCTCGCCCACTATGCTCTTGTGGATAATGGGATTTCCTGCATATTTAGTCCACGGTCCTTGTGGCGCAGGTGCCGTCGCATAACCCACTGCATAATCCTGATTCAAGAAATGATTGGCTGAATAGAACATATAGTACACTCCATCTTTCTTGAACACCGTGGGCCCTTCCATTACGGGCGACCACTTGTTGTCATCGGTCTTCTCCCACGCATCAGTAAGCCCGAAACAGCGAACAAGCGTACTCTTATCGATTGAATCATTCTCCATATCATACTCTGCCGACCACAGATAGTTTCCATTGTCGAAACGCACATGATAGAGATAATATTTGCCATCGTCGTCCTTGAAAAGAAATGGGTCGATATTCTTCTCGCTGCCATCGATTGGTCGCAACTCTTTCTGCGTGAACTTCCCGGTGAGTGAATCGCTTTTCGCCACCACCACTTGTTCATTGGCAGTGTAGAACAAGCAATAACGGCTTCCCTCCTCTTTGTAGATTTGCGGAGCCCAAAAGCCCCAATCTCCAAATGTCTGCTCACCTTGTTTCAGCATGAAGCGTGCAGTGTCGGCATGACACATAGTCCACGTTGTCAAATCATCTGATTCAAGCAATTGAAACCCTATCGCACCTGCACCACGTGTTCCGGTGAGATAATACTTGCCGTTTTCGACAAATATAGTTGGGTCGGCAAAAAAGATTTCTTCTCCTTTGTCGGCACCGGTTTTGTCCGTCCGACATGAGCCTATTGCAGTAGCCGCAAGAGCTACCAAGCACAAGTTCTTTACGTTAACCATATCGAATTCAATCATTTATGTATTAATAATTAATTTTATTCAGTTATAATTCTCACACTTCATCATTCGCCTATGTGATAATAGAGCACACCGCGATAATCGGCAAAATAATTGCTTTGGCAGAATCCCGTGCGCGATGCTTTCATGGCTTTCACATCAATGTTGCAAATCTCTTTTCCGTCAATAAAGAGGTATATTTTGTTGCCTCGGCGCACTGTGCGCACATTGTATGAGCCGCGCAACTTCTCGCTCACACCTATCTTGTAGATATGGCGATGTGTGTCGGTAGGCTCGCGGTTGATGAATCGCAATGCCTCGGCTCGCACTGGCTTGAACCGCATGACATTATACATGGGATTGCATGCCACTTCTGCCGCTTCGCCCTCCACGGCATGCCACGAGCCGTTGGCAAAATATTCCACATTGAGTTTTCCAAACATATTATCAACAAAATCTTTATGGCGGTCGGCATCGTGGCGATTGAGATATATCGCATCGAGCCACGTCGGCGAGTCGAAGCGATAAGTCTTCTCTATGCCATCGGAATATTTCACATCGGGATAATGAATCGCAGTGGCACCAAGGCTATACTCGCTGCGGCTCTGCGTCTTGCCTCCTGCTACAACGTCGACGATAATACTGCCTGCATCGCCATCAATGGTGGCTCGCACATAGTTGCGGGCATCGGTATATGCCGGATAACACCCGGCTTTGCGCCCGCTGTCGATGCCAGAGAGCTGGAAACTCATCTCATAGTCGGTGAGAGCCTCGCCAAATAGCATCTCGGCACCTTTGTCGAGCTTAAAGGAGCGGTCATCGAATCCCACCGTGAAGATTGTGCCCTCAAAGCGTGCATCGCCGCCATTGTCGAAAAGTCCGCCCACGCCTTTTGTAGCCGGAATAACATCACTGAATCGGCTACAACCGGGTGCGGGAAGGTCGTCGATGCTCACCATCAGGTCGCCTGCATAACGCTCCACACGCAGTGAGTGATAAACACCGGTCTTGAAATCGCAGGGTAGCCCGAAGCGCTCCTCCGAAGTGACGCCATTGAGCGTCACGGCAAGATACCAAGTGCGCGAAGCGGCATCAACGCCCACTTTGGCATTGTTGTGCTCATCAACCCACCAAGCAAGCACTCCGGCATCGCCCGAAGTGCGCACATTGCTCTCCACAAGATACGCCTCGGCGGCAATCGTGCCGACGAATGCCCCCACGGCAGCGGTTTCCTCTTTTATGGCAAATGTAGGCTTTGCCGGAAGCGGGTGATAACCCGGCGTATTCGGACCGGTGATGCCATCTACCCACATCTTGCGGTCGAAGAACTGCACGCGGTCGATATATTGGTCGCGCCCGGTGAGATTACGATTTGCCATATACACAAGCCACCACTCGAAGCCGTTCACACCCCTCACTATGTTAGGTTGTCCCGGAGTGAAAAGAATATCCTCGGCAAGAGTGTCCTTGAGGTCGAAAAGCGACACATTGAAGTAGCACGAATGTCTGCCTCGAGCAGTGTGCACGGCAAGCACGTTTTCGCCATTTCGCAATGCTGCTCGTTGCTCCTTAGTGAGATTCACTATGCAATAGTCAGCTCCTTTTTTATCGTAGATTACCACGCCGTTGAGCAAAATGCGGGTGTCGCCATCGTGAGTCACTCGCAGTGCCACATTTCCGGCTTCCACATCAGCAAGGAACGTCTTGCGAAGCCATAAATCGCCCGAATCCCACTTCGTGCCGAAAATTCTCGATGTGGAGCCTTCGATTCTCGACGATGCGAAGCCACACTCGCCGCGGAGCCACTTGGAGTCGTCGAAAGCGGCTGTGCTCCACGCATCGCCGGCAGGGGCCTCGGTGGTATATGCAAACTCGGGAGTGTAGCCCTTTGCCGCCGAATAGCGCAACATATCGGTGTATCGCTCATCAATGGCTGTGTGGTTGCTTCCCACTACCGGGTGACTGTATTTATTGCCTGTATTG
>CAMEKH010000116.1 GCA_945921235.1 uncultured Prevotellaceae bacterium
TTTGTTATTTATGTAATATGTGTGATGCGGGCTAAAGATTCTGGTGGAGGGAATTGTCGGTGCGCTTGCGGAACTGATGCTCCACGCCTTCTATTACATTTATCACATAATCGCCGAGCTTTTCAGCCTCACACACTATATCCATGTAGAATATTCCCGATTGATAGTCATACTTCTTTTGGTTCACATTCTCAATATTCTCCACGCGCAAGAGGTTTCGGTAATTATTTATTTCACGCTCCTTGTTGAAATTGCGCAGGAGGTCGGAATCGTGCACATTTTCAATGTCGCTAAGAATAACAAGCATGTTGGCAAGTGATTCACTCACATATTTCATCATTGTGTCGATATTTGAGTAGATTTCTTCAGTGAAATGGCTGTGAGCTTCCTCTTTGCGCACAAGAGTCTTCGATATGTTGTAACAACTGTCGCCTATGCTCTCTATTTCAGTCACTATGCTTAGCATTGCCGATACACGCAGTTTACCATCGTAGCTTAATCGACCGTCGACTACACGATTAAGGTAATTGGCTATTTCTATCTCCATTCGGTCGCTTATCTCCTCATATTTTTCTATGCGGGTGAAGAGTTTATTGAATTCTTCGGTGCCATTCTTGGTGTGCACAAGTTGCTGAACCATTCCAAACATGCGGTCCACACGCTCGGCATAGACGAGTATTTCACGTTGTGCCTGAGTTATATTCAATTCTGAAGCATTGAGAAGACCGCGCGATATGAATTTGAGCTGGAATTCTTCGTCTTCTTTGCTCTTGGAGTGAATGAGGAAATTGGTGATTTTCACAAAAGTTTCAGTGAACCAAATCATCACGCAGAGATTGATGATATTGAACACAGTGTGGAACATAGAAAGCCCGAAAGAAACCGAGAATTGCAATTTCAGAATGTTTTGCATCACCGGATGCGAATTACCGAGCGTGCCTGCCATAGCAGCCTTGTAGGCTTCGGGGTCGCTCGTTTCGAGAGTACCAACATAGCTGAGTAGGGTGTTAGGGTCGCCTTGTCCCATGCCTTTCACTATCCACACTATCAATGTCACAAAGGGGAAGAATAGCAATACGGTCCATATCGTTCCGAAGAAGTTGAACAAGAAGTGCCCGAGAGCGGCTTTTTTAGCGGCTACGTTACCGCTGAGTGATGCAAGAATAGGTGTTATAGTGGTTCCTATGTTGCTACCGAGAACCATGGCGCATGCCATATCGAATGGTATCCAACCTTTCGTACACATAATAAGAACAATAGCAAACGTGGCTGCCGACGATTGAATTATCATAGTTACCACAAGTCCTACGGTCACGAAAATAAGCACGGAAATGAAACCGCGACTTGCATAATCTTGCAAGAAAGCAAAAATTTCAGGACTCGACTTGAGGTCGGGCACATTTTGCCCTATATAATCCAATCCCATAAACAAAAAAGAAAAGCCTATTATAAATTCACCTATTGATTTATAATTGCTTTTCTTCGAAAACAGCATCGGTATGGCAAAACCTATTAATGGAATGGCAAAAGCGTAGATATTAACCTTGAAACCGAAAATTGATATAATCCACGCAGTGAATGTGGTTCCTATATTTGCTCCCATTATCACAGCCATGGATTGGGCAAGCGACATAAGTCCGGCATTCACGAAGCTCACCACCATCACCGTCGATGCCGAAGAGCTTTGAATTAAAGCAGTGATTAATATTCCCGTAAGTACTCCGGCAAATCGGTTTTTTGTCATCACCGAAAGAATGTTACGCATGCGGTCGCCTGCCACTTTCTGCAAGCCTTCGCTCATCACTTTCATTCCATAAAGGAATAGTCCTACTGCTCCAAGAAGAGTCAGAAAATTCAAAATTGAGTAGTCCATCTGCTCAGTTAAATATCGTTTACGAATTTTTGATTGATAGAAACAGCTATTCTGTTATTATCTTTTTTACTTTTGCAAAAGTACAACAAATGAATGCAAAAATCAAAAAATAAAATTACATAATTTTCGGCTTTTTTCTTTAATAATAACAAGTGTATAGAAACAAAAAAAGCAGGTTGAGAAATAATAAATTATTCTTTCAACCTGCTTCAATGTGCGTAATATAATTAAATTACAATATTTACAATCTTATTGGGCACAACAATTACTTTTTTCGGGGTCTTACCTTCAATCCATTTTGCCGCAGCCTGATTTGTAAGTGCCGCTTTCTCCACTTCTTCCTTGGAAGTGCCATTGGGTACTTCTATATTGAAGCGGGCTTTTCCATTGAACGACACTACATATTTCACCGTCGATTCCACAAGATAAGCCTCATTACATTCGGGCCACTTGGCATCGCACACTGTGGTGTCGTGCCCGAGCTTGTTCCACAATTCTTCGGCAATATGAGGTGCAAATGGTGCAAGCAGCACAACAAGCGATTCGTAGATTTCTTTACTTGTACACTTCATAGCCGCAAGCTCGTTCACGCAAATCATGAATGCACTCACCGAAGTGTTGTAGGAGAAATGCTCTATATCGAACGTTACTTTCTTGATGAGCTTGTGGAGCGATTTCAGCGCCTCTGCGGTAGCTTTATCGTCGGTTATAACAAAATCATCACCCTTATAGAAAAGTCCCCATAATTTCTTCAAGAATCTATTCACGCCGTCTATGCCATTCGTATCCCACGGCTTGCTTTGCTCTATCGGACCAAGGAACATCTCATAGAGTCTCAAAGTGTCGGCTCCATAACGTTCCACAATATCATCGGGATTCACCACATTAAACATCGATTTCGACATCTTTTCTATGGCATAACCGCACACATATTTTCCATTTTCAAGAATAAACTCGGCATCGTTGAATTCCGGTCGCCAAGCACGGAATTTATCAATATCGAGAATATCGTTGCTCACTATGTTCACATCTACATGTATAGGTGTCACATCATAATCTTTCTTGAGATTCAGCGACACGAATTTATTAGTATTTTTAATGCGATACACAAAGTTGGAGCGTCCTTGAATCATTCCTTGATTTATCAGCTTCTTGAAAGGTTCAGGCTCACATACATATCCGTAGTCGTAGAGGAATTTATTCCAGAAACGGCTATAAATAAGGTGTCCTGTGGCATGTTCGGTTCCGCCCACATAGAGGTCGACATTGCGCCAATATTCATCGGCTTCGCGCGACACTAAGGCGTTATCGTTATGCGGGTCCATATAGCGCAGATAATAAGCCGACGAACCGGCAAATCCCGGCATTGTGCAAAGCTCATAGGGGTGACCATCGGGAGTCTTCCAATTCTTTGCGCGACCTAATGGAGGTTCACCACTCTCAGTGGGCAGGAACTTATCCACTTCCGGAAGCTCGAGCGGCAATTGGCTCTCTTCGAGCACCTGTGGCTGCCCGTTATCATCTAAATATACAGGGAAAGGCTCACCCCAATAACGCTGACGGCTGAAAATGGCATCGCGCAATCGATAATTCACTTTCACTTTGCCAATTCCCGCTTCTTTTATGTAACGTTTAGTCTTAGCTATGGCTTCTTTCACATCAAGACCATCGAGTTGCAACAGCTCATTCGAGGAATTAATCATTTTTCCTTCTTTGGCATCAAAACTCTCCTCGCTCACATCAGCACCCTCAATAAGCGGAACTACAGGCAGTGAGAAATGCTTTGCAAAAGCATAGTCGCGGCTATCATGAGCCGGAACAGCCATAATAGCTCCCGTTCCATAACCTGCAAGCACATAGTCACTTATATAAATAGGAATATTCTTTCCGGTGACGGGATTCACGGCATAACTTCCCGAAAACACTCCCGACACTTTTTTCTCTATCAGACGTTCACGCTCGGTCTTATGCTTCACTTCATCTATATACTTTTCCACAGCCTCTTTCTGAGCCTCAGTCACCACGGTTGCCACATATTCGCTCTCAGGGGCAAGAACCATGAAAGTAACACCGAAAATAGTGTCGGCACGGGTGGTGAAAATCTTGAGATATTCATCTTTATCTACTATTTTGAAGAACATCTCAGCTCCTTCGCTGTAGCCTATCCAGTTGCGCTGAGTCTCCTTAATAGAGTCCGACCATTCAATATTTTCAAGGTCGCGCAGTAAACGTCCGGCATAAGCCGAAACTCGCAGACACCACTGGTACATCACCTTTTGTTCCACCGGATAGCCACCACGAATTGAAACACCTTCGCTCACCTCATCATTTGCAAGCACGGTTCCAAGTTGCGGACACCAATTCACCATAGTGTTGCCAAGGTATGCTATGCGATAGTTCATCAGCACATCATTTTTCTCTACTTGAGTCATTGCTTTCCACTCTTGTGCCGTGAAAACCTCGCTATAGCTTGAGTGAGCCGGTACATCGGCATTTCCATTAGCTTCAAAATATTTCACAAGTTCCTCAATGGGGCGTGCTTTATCCTCGGCAGTGTCGTAATAACTCTTGAACATCTTGATGAATGCCCACTGCGTCCATTTATAGTATTTAGGGTCGCAAGTGCGTATTTCACGGCTCCAATCGTAGCAAAAACCTATTTTATCGAGCTGTTGGCGATAGCGGTTAATATTTTCATTAGTGGTCACCTCGGGATGCTGACCTGTCTGTATGGCATATTGCTCGGCAGGAAGTCCGTAGGCATCGTAACCCATAGGGTGAAGCACATTAAATCCCTGTAATCTCTTATAGCGTGAATAAATATCCGATGCAATATATCCGAGCGGATGTCCCACATGCAATCCGGCTCCCGAAGGATAAGGGAACATGTCGAGAACATAGAATTTAGGACGAGAAGTATCTATTTCCGTCTTGTAAATATTATTCTCTCTCCAATACTTTTGCCAGCGTTGTTCTATTTCTTTATAATTATATTCCATTTTTATTATGTTATTTTTTTATTATTCAATATATGTATGTAAATAAAAAATCAATTTCCCTATTTTTTAATAATACCGAGATTAGCCGAAATATCGAGCATTCTCTTTATAGGCTTAATGGCTTTTTTAGCAATTTCTTCATCTACACTAATCTCAGGAAGCTCATATTTGAGAGAATTATATAATTTCTCAAGAGTTATCAACTTCATGTAGGCACATTCATTGCACGAGCATTTTCCATCTTCGGGAGGAGCCGGAATGAAAGTCTTTTGCGGACACCGCTTCTGCATCTCGTGCAGAATGCCGCTCTCTGTGGCCACAATGAAAGTGCTACATTCATCATCTATTGCAAAGTTAAGCAAAGCCTGAGTAGACCCTACCTTGTCGGCAATCATCTGCACCGGTTTTCGGCACTCGGGGTGTACAAGCACTTTAGCATCGCCGTGCAGCTTCTTCAAGTCAATAATTTTCTGTATGGAGAATTGCTCATGCACATGGCAAGCACCGTCCCATAGCAGCATCTCTCGCCCTGTTACCGAATTAATGTAATTTCCGAGATTGCGGTCGGGACCGAAAATTATCTTTTCTTCCTTTGGCAGACTTTCCACTATCTGCTTGGCATTTGAAGAAGTAACCACAATATCGGTGTAGGCTTTCACTGCCGCACTGGTGTTCACATAGCTTATCACCGTGTAACCTGAGTGCTGCTTCACAAATTCGGCAAATTCTTGAGCCGGGCAACTGTCGGCAAGGCTACACCCGGCACTCATATCAGGAACAATAACTTTTTTATCGGGGCAAAGAATCTTGGCTGTTTCACCCATGAAGTGCACACCACACATCACTATTACATCTGCTTCGCTCTTTGCTGCCATTTGTGCCAAAGCAAGGCTGTCGCCTATATAATCTGCAATGTCCTGAATTTCCGGACGCTGATAATAGTGAGCCATGATTACTGCGTTCTTCTCTTTCTTAAGACGCATTATCTCGCTACGGACGTCGATACCTTCTTCTATAGGTTCATCAACATATCCCTTTTCAATACTAATCATATATAATTATTTTTTATTTTTTTCTTAAAAACTTAATCTTATAGTGATAATTATAGGCTGTTAATTGTTTTGATAACTTTTCAGCTTTTTTCTTGCATATAAAGTTATTATTGAAAGAAAATATTCTATCAATATGTTATAAACAACCTTTATATGTGGCAATCAATAGATTGCGAATGTTATTAACATGGTGTTAACAACGCACAAAGTTAATAAAAATCCTCTTATTCACCTATCAATAACTCTACAAATCGGTGTTGAAAGTGTCTATAAAAGTTTTTGTTATCTTTTTTGCCTTTTATTTAATTCTTTTTATACGCCTCCAAACAGGGTTTTTCAAAATGTTTTGATAATTTTTTTATGTTGATTTATTGTAGGTGTTTCACATGGTTATTAACAACTTGTGAATATATGTGGAAAAATGATGTAAATTTGCAGAAAATACTGTTTTATCAACTTTCTTAATGATATGAAAAAGAAATCGATGATTGAATTGCAACGCATAAGCTGTGAGGAGTTTAAGACGGTGCAAAAAATACCGGTGGTGGTGGTTGGCGATGATGTGCGCAGCTTGAATAATATTGGTTCGATATTTCGCACAGCCGATGCTTTTCTTATTCACCATATTTGCCTGTGCGGAATAACAGCCACTCCTCCTCACCCCGATATTCACAAGACGGCTTTGGGAGCCGAAGATTCGGTGGATTGGGTGTACTATGACGATGTGTGCAGTGCAATCGATGATTTGCGAAGCAAAGGTTATAAAATTTGCTCTATAGAGCAAGTCAAAGGTAGCTTAAATTTTTCACAATTTATTATCAATAAAGATGATAAGTATGCCGTGATTTTTGGTAATGAGGTGAAAGGTGTAAAGCAAGAGGCTGTGGATATGAGCGATTGCTGCATTGAAATTCCTCAGTGTGGAACAAAGCACTCGCTGAATGTGTCGATAACTGCCGGTATTGTTATGTGGGATTTCTTTAAAAAATTACACTGATTAACAAGGTTATTAACAATTTTGCTGCTATTTAATTATTTTATTTTCAGTATATTATAAATTAATTTAATATATTATCAACACTTATCAACAACTTGTTTATAAATAGAAAAATAGTGATTATAGGCAAAATTGTTAATATATTCATAGTTTTGCAGATAATATAGAAATAAACAATGTTATCAACAATTATATTTTTTATAAATAATTGAATATAATAAATTTATATAAATTAGTTTATAGTTATCAACACTTATCAACAGCTTGTTGATAATATCTACCGGAAAAAAGAAAAATAATGCCATTAAACAAAGCAAGGAAATAAGAATTGACTTTTAGCGTCGTAGTATATAATTGAGTTATTCAAGTTTCGCAAGTATTGTTTGTATTATTCTCTGATAGTCGCATAGTGACTCCTCGGGAAGTATCAGAATACTTGCGAAA
>CAMEKH010000117.1 GCA_945921235.1 uncultured Prevotellaceae bacterium
CTGAGGGTGACTCGGCAAGCGGTTCTATCACCAAAATTCGTGATGTGGAAACTCAAGCCGTATTCTCACTGCGAGGAAAGCCGCTTAATTCATTCGGTATGGCTCAGAAGGTAGTCTATCAGAATGAAGAATTCAACCTGCTTCAAGCCGCCTTAAACATCGAAGGTGGAATCGATGAGCTTCGATACAACAAGGTGATTATTGCCACCGATGCCGATGTCGACGGTATGCACATTCGATTGCTGATGATTACGTTCTTACTTCAGTTCTTCCCCGAATTGGTGAAGACAGGACACGTCTACATTCTGCAAACACCGCTTTTCCGCGTGCGTAACAAAAAGGAAGCACGGCGAAAGGCTCGAGGCGGGAAAAAAGGCGATGGCGAATCGAAAGCCGAAACCTACTACTGCTACACCGATGAGGAGCGCATCGCCGCTATTAAAAAACTTGGCGACAATGCCGAAATAACCCGATTCAAAGGTCTTGGCGAGATTGACCCCGAAGAATTCAAAGACTTTATCGGTCCTAACATGCGCCTCGACCGTGTGTCGCTACGCAAAGAGGACGCCGTGAAAGAGATGCTTGCTTTCTATATGGGCAAGAACACTATGGAACGACAAAATTTCATTATCGATAACTTAGTGATTGAAAATGAAGAAGACATCACAAAGTGAACGCCGGGTGGCAATTTTCCCCGGCTCTTTCGACCCGTTCACTATAGGGCATGAATCAATAGTTGAGCGCGCTCTGCCACTCTTCGACGAGATTGTTATTGCTATTGGTGTGAACTACAACAAGCAGACTCTCACCACCGCCGACGAGCGCATCGCTTGGATTCAAGGCATTTTCCGCAATGAACCTCGCGTGAAGGTGATTTACTACACGGGGCTGACTGTTGATGCCGCACGACAATGCGGTGCTACCTATATTCTGCGCGGTGTGCGCATGATTCAAGACTTTGAGTACGAAAAAAATATCGCCGAGACCAATCGCGCTATGTCGGGAATAGAAACCGTGCTACTCTACACGCTGCCGGAGTATGGGCACATCAGTTCATCGATTGTTCGCGAATTGGTAAAATACAATCACGATGTTTCTGAATATTTGCCAAAAAATTGCGACCCCGCTCTTATTCCTACCACATGGAAAGTGCGCAAGCCTTGATTTTTTACAAAAAGAATTTTCAAATAAAGACTATTAGTAATGAAAAGATTAGCAATATTATTTTGCATTGCATTAACATCAGTACTGCTGGCTGAAGGTATTGAAGGGCAAAAACAGCTGAAGAAACTGATTAATGCCGAATTTGCAATCAGCCAATTCTATGTGGACAGCGTGAACACCGACAAACTCGTAGAAGATGCCATAAAGGGAATGATTGACAAGCTCGACCCTCATTCTTCCTACACCACTCCCGCCGAAACTAAAGACCTCGAAGAGCCGCTTCAAGGCAATTTCAGCGGAATTGGCATTCAATTCAATATGAAAGAGGATACTCTCTATGTGATTCAAACCATTGTGGGCGGTCCCTCGGAGCGTGTAGGAATTCTTGCCGGCGACAGAATTATCGAGGTGAACGACACTGTGATTGCCGGTGTGAAAATGAAAAATTCCGACATCATGAAACGCTTGCGCGGTCCTAAAGGCACTGAAGTGAACGTGCTTGTGAAGCGTCGCAACGTGCCTGAACCTATAAAATTCCGTATCGTGCGCGACAATATTCCGCTATTCAGCATTGATGCCGCTTATATGGCAGACAATATCACAGGATATGTGCGAATAAGCCGATTTGCCGAAAAGACTTTCGACGAATTCACCGATGCCGTGAAAAAGCTGAAGAAACAGGGAATGAAGCAAATTATTATTGACCTTTCCGACAATGGCGGCGGATATTTGCAGATTGCTGCCGACCTTGCCAACGAATTTCTGCAAAAAGGACAGACCATAGTCTACACTGAAGGGCGTAATGCTCCTCGCCACGATGCCGTGGCTGAAGGCGGTGGCTCTTTGCAAAACAATAAGGTGGTGATTATGGTAAACCAATACTCTGCCTCGGCAAGCGAAATTCTTTCGGGGGCAATTCAAGACTGGGACCGCGGGGTGATTGTAGGTCGACGCACATTCGGTAAAGGACTTGTGCAACGCCCGTTCAGGTTCGACGACGGCTCAATGATTCGTCTCACTATTGCCCGCTACTACACGCCTTCGGGACGTTGTATTCAGAAACCTTACGAAGCCGGCGACAAAAAAAGCTATGAAAAAGATATCTACAACCGCTATAAAGATGGTGAGCTGATAAGTGCCGATAGCATACACTTTGCCGACTCGCTCAAATTCACCACATTGAAGCATCAGCGCATAATTTATGGCGGTGGTGGAATTATGCCCGATGTATTTGTGCCTCTCGACACGCTCGAATATACCGATTACTACCGTGACCTCCTGGCTAAGGGAATTATAAACAGATTTGTGATATCTCACGTAGATAATAACCGCAAACTGATTCTAAAAAAATACAAGACGGTGAAGGATTTCGACTGTGGATTCATTGTCGACGATAGCCTTATGGACGAACTTAAAAAATTGGGCGAAGCCGACAGCGTGAAATTCAACGAAGAACAATATGAAAAAAGTAAAGAGTTGCTGAAATCAGTAACGAAAGCCCTAATTGCGCGCGATGTTTACACCGACCCGGGCGCATTCTATGTGGTTTCCAATCACAGAAACCCGATTTTCAAGAAAGCTCTTGAAATTATCAACGATGACAAAATTTATTACGGCAAACTCGAAAAATAACAAGTATTTTTTCAGAATAACGACAAATAAAGAAAATGAATGTAGCAATTGTAGGCGCAAGCGGCGCCGTAGGACAAGAATTTCTCCGTGTTCTCGAAGAACAGAATTTTCCAATCGATGAGCTTACTCTTTTCGGCTCAAAACGCAGTGCAGGACGCTCTTACACGTTCCGCGGCAAAGAGATTACAGTGAAAGAATTGCAACACAACGATGACTTCAAAGGCATCGACATTGCTTTCACATCGGCCGGTGCAGGCACATCAAAGGAATTTGCCGATACTATTACAAAACACGGCACAATAATGATTGACAATTCAAGCGCATTCCGCATGGACAACGATGTGCCATTGGTAGTTCCTGAAGTGAACGGCGATGATGCATTCAACACTCCACGCAACATCATTGCAAACCCTAATTGCACCACTATCCAAATGGTTGTGGCACTGAAGCCAATCAACGAAATCTCAAAAATTAAGCGCGTTCACGTTGCCACCTATCAAGCAGCAAGTGGTGCCGGCGCTCAGGCTATGAATGAGCTTAAGCAACAATATGCCGAAATAGCTGAAGGGAAAGAGCCTACAGTGGAAAAATTTGCCTATCAGCTTGCATATAATGTAATTCCTCACATCGATGTATTCCAAGACAACGGATACACAAAAGAGGAGATGAAAATGTTCTATGAAACGCGAAAGATAATGCACGAACCCGAAATATGCGTCAGCGCAATGTGTGTTCGTGTTCCTGTAATTCGCGCTCACAGCGAGGCTATTTGGGTGGAAACCGAGCGCCCGATAAGTGTAGAAGAGGCTCGCGAAGCATTCTCTAAGGCTCAAGGATTAGTGGTAATCGATAATCCCGACGAAAAGCAATACCCAATGCCGCTTTTCACTTCGGGCAAAGACCCGGTTTTCGTAGGTCGTATCCGCAAGGACCTTGCCAACGATAACGGCTTGTCATTCTGGGTTGTAGGCGACCAAATTAAGAAAGGCGCAGCACTCAACGCCGTGCAGATAGCACAATACATGCTCGCTCACAAGAAATAAAGAACTGAGCAATAGCAATACGACTGATTTTCAGCGCACCAGGTGTTTCACTATGTGCGACACTCCTCGACCTCCCATGCCTATATAAAGATAGGCAAGAGGATAAAGCCAACTCATCACCACATCGTGGCGGACACGGGAATAAACCTGCCGCCACAATGTGCGTGCGAGTTTGTTGTGTCCTTCGCGTTTATAATCGCCTGCAAGTGCCACCCGCTTGAATTCAAGATATTTTATCAAGCGATTTTTACTTGGCTCCGACGATTCGCTTATAATTTTCTCTACTGTGTCGATAGCGTGCTCCCAGCAACCCTGCTTCGATGCAAAATTCTGCCCTGTGATTGACTCTGCGGTGTGATACACACGCACAAGCACCTCACTGCTTAGAAACGCTGCCTTAGGGTGCTGCAAGAGGATTCTCGCACCGAGTTCCCAATCGTCCCAGCACGAATTAGGCAAGGTTTCATTCCACTTGCCGGCTTTCTCCACAATACTTCTTTTTGCAATATAGCGCAAAGTGGAAAGAATAGCATGAAAGATGTGATTGGTGAGAAGATTCTTTTCGTAATAGGGATAGAGCCATCGGCTTCCGTCGCCATACTCCACCTCTGCTTTTGTCACCACAATGTCGACATCGTTGTTCCACTGCCTCACCACAGCCATATAGCGGTCAATCAAGCGATAATCCATCACATCATCGCTGTCGAAAAACATCACCCACTCACTCTCCGATGCTGCCAACCCGGCATTCCTTGCCGCCGCTGCGCCACGCTTGCACTCTTTAACCACGGTAACAGGCATATCATCACTTTCATGCTTGCTCTTAAATTCATTGAGCACGCTCCACGTATCATCGGTGGAATTATTGTCGACAAGCACAAGGTGAAAGTGTCGATAGCTTTGCAAAGCTATCGACTCAAGCGTCCGCACCACTATCCGTGCGCGATTATACACGGGCACGATTACGGCAAGCGTCGTATCGGTCATTCGCGAAGAAACTTAAAAAGCAAATTTCTCAAGTTTCATTGCAGCAAGTTCCTGAATCTTGGGAACAAGGGTAGTGAAATGAGATGCTTTCTCATGAGCTGCAAGTGAAGCCTCGTCTTTCCATGTTTCGCAAATCATAAACACATCGGCACGCGTAGTGCTGGCAAAGAAATCGTAAGCCACACAACCCTCATCTTTCAGCGAAGCCTCTACAAGTTCTTTAGCTGTAGCCACAAGAGCGGCACGATTATCATCGCTCACTTGAATGAATACGTTTAATCTTATCATGTTCCTGTCTATTTAAAATTTATATATTCAATATTGTTCTACCCGCAATATTCACTTCGGGCATTACAAATTTAAGCATTTATTCATTATTACAACGCACATCTATCTATTATTTTAGGCTAAAACTTGTGAGATAATGCAAATATCGCTATTTTTGGATAGTAATTATAGACGATTATCATCATGAAGATACTTTTCGTGGGCGATGCGAGCAATTTTCACAACACCCTTGCCGATGCGCTCCGCAGCATGGGACATGAGGCGATTGTGGCGTCCAACGGCAGCCGCTGGATGAACACTCCGCGCAACATAAACCTGCAGCGACGTCCCGGAAATCTCGGGGCTTTGCGCTACGTTGCCGACGTGGCTATGGCGATGCGCAAATTCAGAGGTTTCGACATTGTTCACCTCGTGAACCCCATTTTTCTCGACCTTCGCCCCGAGAAAGTGCGCATTGTTTTCGACTACTTGAAGCGTCACAACAGCCACATTTTTCTCTCGGCTCTCGGCACCGATTATCATTATGTTCAGAAGTGCTACGACAAGCACACTTTCCGCTATTCCGACTTCTTTGTGGGCGATGAATTGTCACCTTTCATGCGCTCAGAGGAGAAAGGTGATGTGGAGAATTGGCTACTGCCTTTCATGAAACGTCATTCCGACTATATTACGCCTCGCCTCGATGGTATTGTGGCTTGCCTCTACGAATATTATGCCACATATAAAGACATTGCTCCCGAGCGTCTGTGCTATGCCGGCATACCTATCGACACCCATGCCATTAAGCCATGTTTCATTGAGAATGTGCCGCAAAAAGTACGCTTTTTTATAGGAATACAGCGAAACCGATGCATCTTGAAAGGCTCTGAGCGCTTGCTTGCCGCTGCTCAGAGGGTGCACGAACGCCACCCCGACTTGTGCGAGATTTGCGCAGTGGAAAATGTGCCATATTCCGAATACTTGGAGCGTATGCGCAATTCACACGTTATCCTCGACCAACTTTACTCCTATACGCCTGCCACCAACGCTCTTATCGCTATGGCAAGCGGAATTGTGGCTGTGAGCGGTGCCGAACCTGAATACTACGATTTGATTGGTGAAACCGACAACCGCCCTATAGTGAACGTTCTGCCCTTCAGCGACGACGAAATAACCGACACGCTTGAACGTGTGGTTTTGAACCGCGACAAGCTACCTCAACTTTCAAAAATGAGCCGTGACTTTGTGGTGAAGCACAACGATAGCCGCATAGTGGCTCAGCGTCACATTGATTTCTGGAACAAAATCTCACAAACAAAATGCTGACTCTCGACGTACTGATTTGCACTCTTAACGACGGAATTCACAAAGTTCACAATATTATTTTGGCACCTGCCAAGGGTGTGCGATATGTGGTGTCGTGGCAACGCGACGGATATGATTGCAACATTCCGCCCGAACTGATGCGCAACGATGTTGCAGTGACTTGTATCGAAGGTCGCGGACTAAGCCGCAACCGCAATAATGCCATAGAGCACTCCTCTGCCGATATATGCCTTATCGCCGATGACGATGTGGAATATGACAGCCAATCTTTCTCCAACATATTGGATACTTTTGAGCGTAATCCATCGCTCGATGTGGCAACATTCCGCTCCACTTCGGAATTTGAGCATAAGATATTCCCCAATCACTCTTTTAATCTTGCCAAGCCGCCGAAAGGCTACTATGTGTCGTCCATAGAAATAGCTTTCAGGCGCAGTTCAATTGCCGGGCGACTGAAATTCAATGAGCTGCTCGGGCTCGGTGCACCGGTGATTCATGCCGGAGAGGAGAGTGTTTTTATCATTGAAGCAGTGCGCAGCGCACTCGATTGCCGTTTTTTCCCCCTAACGATAGTCACACACAATCATTTCAGTACCGGAGCTTGCGCCAAGCAGACTCCCGGCACCATAATGGCTCAAGGTGCATATATCAACATTGCACAC
>CAMEKH010000118.1 GCA_945921235.1 uncultured Prevotellaceae bacterium
CGCATCAACTGAGCGGAAATTGTACCAAGTTATTTTTTTTACTATTACTAACAATATTTCACGGATGTCAATTAAAAAAGCCTTAAAATACAATAAGTTTTTCTGCTTAATCAAGAACCGTCTGCCTATTCTGATGGTGCTTGCAGATATGTTGATATCCGCAGGAATTAGCACCGCAACAGCCCAGTCGGAAATCCAGTGGCTGAAAGGGCGCGAACACAATTTCGGGAATGTTTTGGAAACAGACAGCATGGTAAACCACCGGTTTGTAATGCGCAACGGCGGCAAAGAACCATTCTCAATAGTGAGTGCAGCACCTCGCTGCCGATGCACCGAGGCAAAGTTCGCTCCAAAGGTGTTAGCGCCGGGCGACACAACGTCGGTGCTCGTTACATTCTATCCGCGCAACCGCTCAGGAACTTTCATTCAGCGCGTGGCGGTAATTACAACCTCTCGCTCACGCATCAGCTATCTGTTTGTGAAGGGCAATGTTGTTTCCGATGCAAATGGCGCTGAAACACTGCAATCTAATCCGTAGAAAAAATTTACAAATAATTGTAAACAATAAGGTCAAAATAATCTTTTATAAACGAACTATTATGAAAAGAATACTACTTCTTTTTGCCTTTACATTCATGGTAATAGGGCAAACACTCTCAGCGAGAGAATGGACGGTTTCGTCGGTAAGCTCCTCTAACGAGGCGGTTTTCTATGTGACTCTACAGGACAAAGGCGGAACAAATGTTAATCCTTTAGCCAATGATTTTCAATTGGGAGCCTTTGTTGACGGAGTATGCCGTGGTTTGGGAACAGCCCAGTATACTACAGGGACTACTACATCATCGTGCGTATTCGTTTTCCGTATCCCCGTAACTTCAGCCGATGCCGACAAGACGGTCGACTTTGCGCTCTTGGTTGGCGGCAACACTGAGTATACTCTCAGCGAAGCCAGCGGAAGCAACCCCATCACACTCACCGGCGGCGACCAGACTGTGGGTTATCCTTCGGGTAGCCACAAGCTGCTTTTCACAGCTCCAACAAATGTGAAAGCTGCTGGCGATGGTGTAATCGAGATGGATGTGTATAACACCGTTACTCTCTCAGATGTGCTCGTGTTTGAGCCGGAAGGCGCCAATGTCCCCGACAACTATGATGTAAGTGTGGGCAATTATATTGAAAACATGAAGGTGGAGAACGGGGTGCTGACAGCATTGAAACCCAATCAACCCGCCGAGTTCTACCAGAATATTTCTGTTTCGTTCAGCACCAATGCTACTAATAATTATGTGTATGCAGATATACCGGTTACAATTAGCAACCCGATTGCAGCTATTACACTTAAAGATGGCAGCACCAACACTCTGACGGTGCCTCTGAACGATAGCGAAACCACTTCAAAACTTGCTACTCTTATCAATGTGACAGGTAAATATGCCGAAGCCGATTATACAGGTCAGGTGATTTGGTCTCTGAAGAGCGGCGATGAAACCGGCATTGAATTGGCAGAAGGTGGCACACAAGTAACACCCGTCAAAGTAGGTGAATACGTGTTAACCGCCAATAACGAAGCTGGCACTCTCACTGGCGTTGACATTACGTTGACCGTAATCCAACTAGCTACCAGTTTGTCTGCTTTATATCCTAACGGTATTACGGTGATTCAAGGCTCTCAAATGAATGATTACCTTGAACATCTCTATCGCATTGAGCCTGCCGATGCAACTCACGACAAATCAACTGTTACATATACTTTTAGCGGCACTACTGACGATGGCAGCGAAATTTTTAGCACACTTGATTATACAGGTATTGGCTTGGTGACCACCGCAGCCAATATAGGTTCCGGCACAATCACTGTTAAGCACCCTGATATAGAAGAATCATTGTCAATTCCTGTGAATGTAATTAAGGGCGTTCCCGGACCTAAGGAAGGCGTGCTTGAGCCTTTGTCAATCAGTGTTCCAAAAGAACAATTGGATAATTTGGATATTACTGACGACCTTAAAAAGCACGTAAGTGTGTATTCAAAACTACAATGGGACTGGAGCGAGTTCACATGGGAATCGTCGGTTACTACAGTGGTTAAGCCAGCTGAGACAGCTGCCGGATTTATTGCTGCCGGTTACGGCATGACCACTATATCTGGTTCAAAGACGGTCACCGCTTGCGGATTCGATGCCGAAGGCAACTTCGTAGCCGAGTTGGAACAAACCGGCAACATCATGTTTGATGTGACAATCGTGCAAGGTCTTTCAGGCATTAGCATCGAAGGCTTCACAATCGGTTGCGAGGACAAGGACCAAATACTTACAGTAACAACCGACCCGGCTGGCATTATTCTCGAAGATGCCGAGATTTCGTTCGGCATTCCGTCGCTTGCTGACCAGACCCCAATCTTAAGCCTTGAACGTGTTGAGGGCACTAACACTTGGAAGGTTACTCCTGATTATCCGGGTTCGGGCGCTTTGACTGTAAACTATGGCGATTTCAACGACGAAGCAACCGTGACTATCTCGCAACACCTGAACCTTGCTGAAGGCTGGTCGTGGATTTCAACCTATGCAGGTGAAATATCACTCAGTGCCGATAATGCCAATAATGTATTGGAAGCCCGTTCGCAAACAGCCCTTACTTACAACGACCCCGTATATGGCTTCTTCGGCGACCTCAATACTTTGGATGGCACTTCGGCTTATAAAGTTAAGGTGAAAGAGGGTGTGACATTCGATTATACTGCCGATAATGCTCGTTTGTATAGCAATGACGTTACCACCGTTACCTTGCAGCCGGGATGGAACTGGGTAAACAACCCATGTGCAAAGAACCATTCGTTTGATGAAATCTTTAGTAAAGCAGAACTTCCCGAAAACAGTAGCGTAGTTGCACTCACTGGTTTCATGGCATACGCAGAAGGTCAATGGAGCGGTTCATTAGAATCGATTAATGCCGGCGAGGGTTATCTGATTTATAATCCGGGCACTGAAAACATTTCGTTTAACATACAGCCCGACAGATTTATGTCGGAGTTCGTAGCCTCGAATGAAGCTGAAACAACTCAGTCGCGCACACTGATGGCAAATGCAAGAGCCAACAGAACTGAACTCACCTACAATCCACGTCGCTTTGCCGATAACATGTCGATTATCGCAAGTCTGCCCGAGGGCATTGATTCGGAATGCTACACAGTGGTTCCATTCGTAGGCGAAGAATGTCGCGGAGAG
Organism: uncultured Prevotellaceae bacterium; assembly: GCA_945921235.1. Classification (GTDB taxonomy): domain Bacteria; phylum Bacteroidota; class Bacteroidia; order Bacteroidales; family Muribaculaceae; genus CALZFJ01. The sequence goes on from CAMEKH010000118.1 coordinate 3,222, forward strand.
AGCAAGCTTGTCGACGGCCGTTACTTCATCACTGTGCACGGACAGAAAGGCGAGCAGGTTTCGTTCCGCATATTCGACAACCAGACAGGCGAATATGAAAATTCGCCCGTTGAGATGCCATTCAGCATGATGGAAGGTTCTATTAAGGCTCCGGTAGTATTGGGCACATCCACCACCGGCATCGAAAGTATCACTATCGACCAAAACAATCACGACGGCAGCGACCCTGTAATATATGATATGCAAGGACGCCGCGTAAGCAAGGATGCTCGTGGTCTGTTGATTATCAATGGCGAGAAGGTATTTGTGAATTAATTCTATAATCATCTATATCACACCATGGCGCCCGCTCAATCGAGGTGCGGCGCTATGGTGTTTCTTTCATCAAAAACAAAAGACTGAATACAAAAAATATATACTCCTTAAAAACCTCTCCATCGACACACTGAACAATTGGTTCAGCAACTACCGCTTTTTTTAAGCCCCAAATTCAGAAAATTCGCCTTTGGCAAAACAACATATATATCCAAACATCACAATGCGAAAAAGCAATCCACATAGTGTCACCTCGTATCTGAAGCGCATTGTCGCCACAGTCTTTATTGTGGCATTATGCGGAACGGCTACCATCTATGCACAGGACATTTCACAAATAGGCAAGAGTGACCCACTGATTATTTCGGGTTCGATAGGAACCAACAACACCTATTATCATTCCTCGATGGGGTCGGGCTATGCTTCGCCTCTGAGCAATAGCTTTTTTGCCAATATGAACATTAATATCCACGGATTTTCGTTTCCGTTTGCTGTTTATTACTCAAACAACAACACGAGTTTCAGCTATCCTCAAATTTCATTCAACATATCGCCTAGCTATAAATATTTCAAGGCGCATTTGGGCAGGTCGACAATGCCATTCAATTCCTACATCCTTAATATGTCGTTCAACGGTGTGGGATTGGAGTATAATGGTCCCAAGTTCCGTACGTCAGCCTTCTACGGCATATTGCGCAAGGCAATCAACGACAATCCCGAGGACCCTAATCCGCGCAATCCGCAATATGAACGCGTAGGCTGGGGCTTCAGTGTCGGTTACGGTAAGGGCGGTAATACCATTGACATCTACCTGTTGCGTGCATACGACCGTCCGAACACCATCGACGAATATTGGCAGCGCGATAATCGTCCGCAAGAGAACCTGTTGGTGGGCATCAAGGGACGAGTGAGCCTAAAGAAGTTTTTGTCGCTCACGGTCAACGGCGCCACATCGGCTTTCACTGCCGACCGCGAATCGCCTAAAGTGGAGGTGGGCGAAGCCACCCGCTTCGACAAGATATTTGATGCACGTTACACCTCACGCATACGATTCGCCGGCGATGCGTCGCTGGGATTTTCGTTCCCGTTTGTTAACGGTTCTATATCCTATAAGATTATACAGCCCGATTACGTGTCGCTGGGCACTTATTACACATCAAACAACTATCAGAGCCTGGGCGCGTCGCTGAGCACCATGCTTTTTAGGCGAATAAGTTTGTCGGGCAATTTCTCGATGCAGAACGACAATTTGTCGAAAAAACAACTTTACACAAACAACGGATACGTCTACTCGGCAATGGCATCGTATAACCACACCTGCGGGTTTAGCATCTCCGGAATGTTTAATGGCTATCTGCAACGTCAGGACGATGGAGCCGCAGTGGTGAACGACACAACTCGCGTAAATCGCGAACTGCGCTCCGTGACAATCATGCCATCATATTCGCATTCCGGCGAGAACTTCGACCATTCGGTGTCGTTGTCGGCAAACTACACCGAAAACATCGACCACAACCGGTTTAACATCGGAATGAGCGATGTGCAGACGCTGGCACTCGGAGCATCGTATAATCTTGGTGTCAAGCCATGGGAGATGGATTTCGGGTTGTCGTCAAGCATGCAACAGTCAAAAGGATTCAATTCAAAATACACATCGGTTGTCACATCGTTGTCCACCGGGCGCGGATTCCTGAAAGACAAGAATCTGAACGTGTCGGCAAGCGTGTCGTTGTGCTACAATCATGTGCAGTACACATCAAAGAGCCTGTCGATGGCGCTCGACCTGAATGCGTCATATTCGCTAAAGCAAGCCCACATATTCAGCGCGTCGGCATCGTTCAGCAAATATGGCGATGTCAATCCCACGCAGACGCGCTCAAGCCTCGACGCAACCGACATACGCTTGTCGCTAAACTATGTATATACTTTCCAACTTCTTCATCTCAAGAAGAAAGCCAAGAAATAAATAAACTGAGATTCACTGAAAAACTATTCCAGATAAAAAAGACAACATTATGATGAAGTCAATCAAATATATTTCAATCGTTATAGCAGCCTTTTTGACAGTGTTGTCGACAAGGGCACAAGAGGTATCGGTCAATGTCAACCCCATGAGGCAGATATTGCCGCCTCATGTAGCGTATTATTTGAGTAATCCAGGGCAATATTTCAGTATCTCTGTTCAAAACAACACTCAAGAGCAACAGAACATTTATTTCGGTGTGCGACTCACACAGTTGTCAAGTTCCGACAACTTTGAAATATATGTTCCCGGCACGCCGTATATCCCCAAGGCTCCGATGGTTCTCAATCCGGGTCAGATGAAGGCGTTGAACGCAGTGGAGATGCGCACATTGTTCAATCATGTGCCGTTCAACACCATCTCGATGCCGCAGTCGATGTTTGACAATGCTTTGAGCAACTCATTTGGCTTGCTTCCCGAGGGAACATATGAACTCACGCTGCACATCTATCGCTGGGACCCCTTGACTTCGTCTCCGCAAATCATTAATAACCCTACGCTGAGCAAGTGCACCTTCCAAGTGTGCTACAATGCTTCGGCACCAATGTGGGTTAATCCGTTCACTCACAGCGGCATGAACGCAGGCTATGGTGCACTGGTGTATACGGTTTCGGCACAATCGCCTATGTTTCAGTGGATGGCTCCGGTGGTCAACTGCAATCCACAGGCGCGCAGCTATACCTACGACTTCAAGGTGATTGAAGCTCCGGCAGGTATGGACCCAAACTACCTGATGGAGTATGGCCCTACATTTTATGAGGTAAAGGGCTTGACTTCGCCTCAGTGCGTCTTGCCAATTAACGTGACAAAATACTTCTGCGAGGGAACAACCTACGCAGCACAGGTTACGGTTCATTCCAACGCCACTCAGGAGGGTAGTCTCGATTTTATTAAGCTTGAAAACGGCGGCAAAAGCGAGATTCGCCTTTTTCAAATGACCGACTTCTATGAAGGTGACGTAATAAAAACGCATTATTCAGCTCCGACAATCGTGAAGCCGGAGCCTATAGGCGCTCTCAACAAATTGTCGATGATTTCGCCTCTCGACCCCACTGTGCGCTGGGAAGCGCCTGTGCGCTCGGGCGACGTGTCGAAAAGAGTGAATTTCAAGTACAATGTGCGCATCGTAGATTTCCTGAACAACTACGACATGACCGAGGAAGGTATGCGTGCCGCCCTCCGGGAAAGCGAAGCCATTGTTGGAGCTTATGCATTAACGGGCTCGGAATTCAGCATCCCCGACAAAGATATCAAGAAGTTTGAGAACGGAAAGGCTTATCTGCTTGAGGTTGTGGCGTGTCCCGACACCGCAGCCTACGCCTGGAAGCGTTTTGAATTTGAAGACGAGGGACATTCGAAACCGTTATTGTTCACTGTGTCGAAATCGATTGTCCGACCACCTCAATTCACCTCTCCAAAACCTGTCACCGAAATCGACGGTGAGATTGGCGACAAGGTTGAGAC
>CAMEKH010000119.1 GCA_945921235.1 uncultured Prevotellaceae bacterium
TGGGTAGCTGCTATTCCCGCCCTTTACTTGGTGATACACACCGTGGCGTGGCGAAAACTGACGCGAAGCGAAGGTGCGGCATTGAATCCGCTACTCGGAGCTACAGCACGGAATATGCTGATATTTGCAATTCTCCTCATTGTGGCATTTTTGATTATAGCGTGAAAAGGCAATTTTTCACGCACAGCACAAATCAATCGGTAAAATGGAACTTAACAGCGATTTTTTGAGAGAAATAGGCGATTTGCTACCTGCCGATGAGGCTCGGCAACTCATTGAGGCAATAACTACTGTCGATGCTTCGGTGGCAGTGCGCCTGAATGCATCGAAATGGCTGAATTTGCCCGAGGGCGCACTTCGCGTGCCGTGGTGCGGCAGAGGATTCTACCTCGATGAGAGGCGTCAATTCACTTTCGATGCATTGCTACATGCCGGGGCTTACTATGTGCAAGATGCATCGTCGATGATTTTGCAACACATAGTGGCGAAGCTCGTCGACAGACCGGTGCGCTATCTCGACTTGTGTGCCGCTCCCGGCGGGAAGACTACCGCCGCCATCGATGCGCTTCCCGAAGGCTCGCTCATGGTCAGCAACGAGATTATGGGTGGCAGGGCGCAAATTCTGAAAGAGAACGTGATGAAATGGGGAAATACCTCCTGTGTGGTGACCAATAGCGACAGTGCGGCGGTGCGCCGCCTTGCCGGCTTCTTCGATGTGATAGCTGCCGATGTGCCGTGCAGTGGCGAGGGTATGTTTCGCAAAGATGCTGAGGCTGTGACACAGTGGACTCCGCAACTTGTGGCGCAATGTGCGACCCGCCAGCGCGAAATAGTGGATAATGCGTGGGAGGCTCTGCGCCCCGGCGGATATTTCATCTATAGCACTTGCACCTATAATCGCTCGGAGAATGAAGCTATGGTGGAATATCTGATTAGCGAATATGGCGCAAGTAGTGTGGATTTGCACTTGCCTGACGAGTGGAATATTTGCAGTGGAATCGGCACCGATGCTCATTGCTATCGCTTCATGCCGCATCGCACCCGCGGCGAAGGGCTATTTGTGGCTGTGGTGCGCAAACCCGGCGATGCCGAGGCTGCTGCGGTGAAACCGGCAAGAGCAAAAGCGGCGAAGGGTGCACCGAAAGCACTCGTTGTGCCGGCTGAGGTGAAAACATGGCTTAGAGGTGATTTCTCTTTTTCATGCGATGCTCAGGGAAACGTTATCGCCGTGGCTGCCGAGCATGTCGACGAGGTGGAGATGCTTCGCAAAGACTTGCGGGTGATTTATGCCGGAGTGGAAGTGGCGGCTGTCAAAGGCAAGGATTTCATTCCCTCGCAGGGCTTACTCCTTTCCACGGCGTTCAATCGTGAAGCATTTGCCTGCTATGAGGTGGATTATGCCACAATTATGGCATATCTGCGAGGAGAAACCGTTGCAATCGATGCCCCTCGCGGCATTGTAGTGCTCACCTATGGAGGTGTGGCGATAGGATTTGTGAAAAATCTCGGCAACCGAGCCAATAATCTCTATCCCCGTGAGTGGCGCATAAAGAGCACGCACATTCCCGCCGCTCCGCCCTCGATAGTGGGCTGACGTGCCTCCATTGATGACTTAAGAATTTTTGCCGGGTTATGGCGATAAAAAAGGCGGTTTATTTGCCATTGCGCTATAGATACAGTAATTTTGCACGGAATTTATAAAAAAGAGATTATGAAGAAATACAGTAAGCAGGTGTATATTGCGGTATTAACTATTTTATCGTGTTGCCTGCTGTTAGATTACGTTCCCGGAGCAGAAATTGCGGGAAGTTGGGTAACGCCCCCGGTGGCATTGTTCTTAGGTTTGGCATTTGCCTTGACATTCGGTCAGGCATATCCGAAATTCAATAAAAAAGCATCAAAATATCTGTTGCAATATTCAGTGGTAGGACTTGGCTTCGGCATGAATCTTCAAGCCTCGTTGCAATCGGGCAAGGAAGGCATGGCATTCACGGTAATATCGGTGGTAGGCACAATGCTCATAGGCTGGTTTATCGGCAGAAAATTGATGAAAGTAGACCGCAACACATCTTATCTCATCAGCTCGGGCACCGCCATTTGCGGAGGCAGCGCAATAGCTGCTGTAGGTCCGGTGGTGAAGGCAAAAGATGCCGAAATGTCGGTAGCGCTCGGCACGATATTTATTCTCAATGCAATAGCACTGTTCATATTTCCGGCAATAGGGCATGCTCTCGGCATGACTCAGCAAGATTTCGGCACATGGGCGGCAATTGCCATTCACGACACAAGTTCGGTGGTAGGAGCAGGACAAGCCTATGGCGAGGAAGCATTGCAGATAGCCACTACCATAAAGCTCACCCGAGCATTGTGGATTATTCCGCTTGCGCTCGTCAGCTCGGTGATTTTCAAGAGCAAAGGTCAGCGCATAAGCATTCCGTGGTTCATTTTCTTCTTTGTTCTTGCCATGGTGTTCAACACATATATTCTTGAACCGAGTGCCACAGGGCAGGCAATAGGGCACTTCGTGAATGGAATAGCCCGCAAGTCGCTCACGGTGACACTGTTTTTCATCGGTGCATCACTTTCGCTCGATGTGCTGAAGACGGTGGGCGTGAAGCCCCTTATTCAGGGCATACTGCTGTGGATAGTAATCAGCCTGAGCACTCTTGCCTATATCTACTGCTTTTGATAGGTCTTTGAGCGTGTAAACGTTCAGCGAGAGTCAATATAAATCAAGGGGCAAAGCTATAATATGCTTTCAAGCCCCCTTTATTATTTTTTCAGAACAAACCAGCGCGAATTGTCGAAGCGCGGCAGAGCCACTACTTGCACGGCCGCCGAATCGGCATCGATAAGTCCCTCGCCGGTGCCCACGATGCGACCTTTAGCCTTCAGAGCCTCGCTAACCACGCGGCAAGCAATTTCGGGCGTGTTATTGTCGTTGCTAAGGTGACACAGGAAGACATATTTCAGCCGTTCATCGCACGAGTTGGCAACGAACTCGGCAGTCACCTTATTGTCCAAGTGTCCGTTGTCGGCGCGAATGCGATTCTTCAGATATTCGGGATATTTACCGTTGTCGAGCATCGCAGAGTCATAGTTGGCTTCAATCATAAGATAGTCGGCTTTCGTCATGTAGAAGCGAGCACGCTCGGTGATACAGCCCAAGTCGGTGGCAATGGCAAAATGCTGAGTGCCATATTCCACAAAGAATCCGGCATTGTCGGTTCCGTCGTGCGATACATCGAAAGCCGTGAACTGCATACCGGCAAGCGAGAAAGGAATCTCCTTGAAGATAGACTCATGCACCTCCTTTAGTCGGCGTGAGATGCTGTGTCGGCGGAATATGCCATTGAGCACCCGCAGAGTGCAATAAATGCGAATATGCTTGTTGTTGCGAGCAATAGAGTAGGCATAGCGCACATGGTCGCCGTGGTCGTGCGTGAGAATCACCCCTTTCACCATTTCAGGCTTTATGCCATTGTCGGCAAGCGAGGCAAACACTTTCTTGCTATCGACGCCGGCATCGATAAGCACGCCTTGCGTTTCGGTGCCGATGTAAGCACAGTTGCCACTACTGCCGCTACCCAAGCTGATGAAGCGCATAGATTGCTGTGTTTTCATAGCCGCTTCTTCAGCTTTGCGCTTCAATACGCTCTCGCGGTTAAGGTCTTCGATAGAAGGTGTAGCCGGGTTCTCTTCGGCTTGAAGTGGAGAATCGTCGATGTCAAAGAGTATCGACTGTTGCTTTGCAATGACTTTTGAATATCGTTTCTTGTCGGGCATTTTAGTTTTCACTTGTACAATAAGAATATCGTAGGAATTTTGTCGTAATCAAATTTCATTTTAGCCCATTCACCCACTGAGCGTGTCACGATGCTTTCGTGCTCACCGCTGATGTCGCTCGCCACACACAGTAGCAGCGACTTAGGAAGCGACTTCGCCATTTCAGCCACAAGCCGATTGTTGCGGTAGGGAGTTTCAATGAATATTTGAGTCTGGTTGTTCTTGCGAATGTCAAGCTCCATAGCCTTGAACTTGCGTGCACGCTCGGCGGCATCGATAGGCAGATATCCGTGGAAAGCGAAGCTCTGCCCGTTGAATCCCGAGCCCATTAGCGACATAATGATGCTCGAAGGACCCACAAGCGGAATCACGCGCAGGTGCAATTGCTGGGCTATTGCCACCACATCGGCACCCGGGTCGGCAATTGCCGGACAGCCGGCTTCCGAAATCACTCCCATGGGGTTTCCTTGCTTCAAAGGCTCGAGAAAGGAGGCAATCTCTTCACTTGGCGTGTGCCCGTTGAGGGTGAAGAACGTCAAGGAGTCGATGTCGATATTGTGGTCGCATTTTTTCAGGAAACGTCGTGCCGAGCGCACGTTTTCCACTATAAAATGCTTTATTTCGCGCACTATGCAAGTGTTGAATGTCGGCAGTACGTTGTCGACAGGCACATCGCTCAAAGGCACCGGAATAAGATATAACGCAGTCTCAATCATTAGCAGGCTTATTAGAGAAAATGGCAGCACATAAGCGTGCCGCCGCTTTTCCTACTGCAAAGTTACTGCAAAAGCCGCCGCAAACAAAGAGAAAAGCTACTTTTCTTTATCGTTTATGCACAAAAGAGGGTTGTCAATAGTCGAACCACAATTGTTTTTTTGCGCACCTACGCAGGGAGGCTCACAGAGTGCCCTTGGTCGACGGTAGCCGATAGGTGAATACATCGCGACGCACAGCAGCTTTCAGCGAGCGGGCAAGGGCTTTGAAAATCCCCTCGATTTTGTGGTGTTCGTTGTCGCCACGAGCCGAGATGTAGAGATTCATGCGTGCGCTGTCGCTCAGGCTCTTAAAGAAGTGCAAAAACATTTCGGTAGGCATTTCACCAATCTTCTCGCGGTGAAATTCGGCGTCCCACACGAGCCAGCTACGTCCACCGAAGTCGATTGCCACAGTGCATTGGCAGTCGTCCATAGGCAGCACAAAGCCGTAGCGTTCTATTCCGCGCTTGTCGCCGAGAGCTATGCGCAGGGCATCGCCGAGAGCTATTGCCGTGTCTTCGATAGTGTGGTGCTCATCGACGTGTAAATCGCCCCGGGCTGAAATTGCGAGGTCCATGCCCGAGTGTCGGCTTATTTGGTCGAGAAGGTGGTCGAAAAAACCTATTCCGGTGGAAATGCGGCTTATGCCATGTCCGTCGAGGTCGAGGCTGATTTCTATGTCGGTTTCATTAGTGATGCGGTGGACGTGGGCAGTGCGGCTGCCTCCGCGCAAGAAATCACTGATTCTGTTCCAGTCGTCGGTAATAAGAGCTACAGAGTCAGTTAGTCCGGCTTCAGCCACGGCTTTAGAGCCGGAAGTGAAGTCGGCGAAGAAAATAGCCTTTGCGCCAAGGTTTCGGGCAAGCATAACATCGGTGAGGCGGTCGCCTATCACGTAGGATTCGGCGAGGTTGTAGTCGCCATGCAGATATTTGCCGAGCAGAGCCGTTCCCGGTTTTCGTGTAGGCTTGTGCTCATGCTCGAAAGATGTGTCGATTATAATATCGTCGAAAGTCACGCCCTCGCCCTGCAGCGTGTTCAGCAGCAAGCGGTGCGGAGGCTCGAAATCTTCGGTTGGAAACGACGGCGTTCCAAGTCCGTCTTGATTAGTCACCATCACAAGCTCAAAGTCGAGTGTGCGGGCTATGAAACTCAAGTTGCGTATCATTCCGGGAATAAATTCAAACTTCTCGAGCGAATCGAGTTGGAAGTCAACCGGAGGTTCCACCACGAGAGTACCGTCGCGGTCGATAAACAAGGCGCGTTTTTGCAAATTCTGACTATCGTTTTTCATACTTGAGCATTGCATTAATGAGTTGGTCATTTTCATTGCAGGTTCCCACAGTGATTCGCAGGCAGCCGAGGCATTTTTCCACACGGTTGCGATTGCGAACTATTATGCCATGACTGCGCAAGTGGGAATAAAGAGCGTCGGCATCGTCCACGCGCACGAGCACGAAATTGGCGTCGGTGGGGTAGATGTGCTTCACGCAGTCGAGTTCACTCAGCTTGTCGATTAAAGTCTTGCGGTTTTCAAGCAGCGTGTTCACCCATTCGGCAACTTCGTCGCTGCAGCTCAGCCTGTCGATAGCATAGCGTTGAGTAAGGTCGCTCACGTTGTAGGGATATTTCACTTTCGAGTAGATGTCGATAATCTCTTTTGATGCAAAAGCTATGCCGAGTCGCACTGCCGCACTGCCCCATGCCTTCGATAAGGTTTGGAAGACAATTAAGTTGGGCAATTCCGAAAGGTGCTTGAGCATGGAGCCTTGGCGAGAGAAGTCGATATAAGCCTCATCAACAATCACTATACCGTGAAATCGGCGGCACAATTCGCTGAGTGTGTCGAGGCTGAAAGCATTGCCGGTGGGATTATTGGGAGAGCAAATCCACATCAGCTTGGTCTTGTTGTCGGCAGCTGCGAGCATAGCTTCTATGTCGAGGCTGAAATCGTCGGCAAGAGCCACACGTCGATATTCCACATCGTTGATGTCGGCACACACCTGATACATTCCGTAGGTGGGAGCCATAGCAACCACATTGTCGATGCCCGGGCGGCAGAAAATGCGGTAGGCAAGGTCGATACATTCATCGCTACCTACGCCGAGAAAGATGTTTTCGGCAGGAATGTGGCGTATTTCAGCTATAAGCTCCTTCACCTTTGTCTGCAATGGGTCGGGGTAGCGGTTGTAAGGCATATTGAAGGGATTCTCGTTGGCATCGAGAAACACCGAGGCATTGCCGGTGAATTCGCTTCGAGCCGAGCTATACGGCTCGAGGTTCCATATATTGTGTCTTACTAATTCTTTCAAGTTCATAACGTAATTGGGCTTTACAGGTTATTTCCGGCTTCGAGGTTGCCGAGTCGCACCGTCACGGCAAGTTTGTGAGCCATGAGGTCCTCGTTTGCTGCAAGAATCTCTATGGCGGGTCCTATTGAGCGCAAACCCTCGGGGGTGAGGTGCTGAAAAGTGATTTTCT
>CAMEKH010000120.1 GCA_945921235.1 uncultured Prevotellaceae bacterium
CATAGAACACCGATGGAGCCACTTCGCGGAATTCAGGGCGGTTGATTGAGCGACCGTAGGCTAAGCGCAACTTGTGGAGAGGATTGAAACTGTAGGATAAGTTAACCGAAGGAAAGAAATCGTTGGTGGGGTAATAAGTGCTATACTCGCTACGCTCAGTGTCGCACGAATTGCGGTTAAGCTCCATTTTGTTGTGCTCGAAGCGCACGCCTGCATACACGTTGAGATTTCCTAACGGGAGGTTTATCGAGGCATAACCGGCAGTTCAGTCGAGATTCATATCGGAAGCATTGAGTGCGTGTTTACCGGTGAATTGACCATTGTAGGTGGTGCGGCTCAAGTAGTAATATTCGGCACTACTGAAGTTGTCGCTTTGCGAGTTGATACCCAAGCGTGAGGTGTATCGGTCGCGACCGAGCTGGTTGAAGATGTTTTTTAGTTCATAGCGGCTGTCGCCCGATGCAGTGATAAAAGAGAGATTCAGCATAGCACCTAATTTGGCATAGCTGTTATATTGATTGTCGGTGCTGTGGCGCAAGTAGACAGAGCGGTTGTTTCGTCGGTCGTAAGCTCCGAAAAGCGAATTTTCCATGTCGGAGTAAGTGCGGCTGCAGTTGCTGTAGTTGGCTGATGCTAAAAGAGCGAAAGTTCTGCCATCGTCGGTCACATACCGACGAGAAATCTTCTCATTAATCTATAGTCTTTGTGTTTTTCTGCTGCAAAGTTCGGTTGCAGATATGACATATCTGTGACAATGCCGAAACATTATTGTGACAATAAGTCATGGCGTGCGACTATAGTGAGGCTACTATAATATTAAGGTAAAGATGAATAAATATTTTGTTCGGGTGAAAAAAAAAGGACGCGCCCCGCGGCGCATCCTTCGGAGTATTTAAGATTGTAGATTAAGGTAAGTGTTTTTTGTGAATAATATATGATAAGAGTGTTATATATAATTCTTAGTAATGTAGCTTCAGGTTCATTACTGCTTGCCCGAAGTGGCAACTGAAGAGTCGATTTTCTTCACAAGACCTTGAAGCACAGCGCCCGGACCGAGTTCTACGACTTCAGTCAAACCGTCAGCAACCATGTTTTGCACAATTTGAGTCCATTTTACAGGAGCAGTGAGCTGTGCGATGAGGTTAGCCTTTATTTCAGCAGGGCAAGTGTGAGGCTTTGCATCTACGTCTTGGTAAACAGGGCAGATAGGAGTTTTGAACTCAGCGGCATTGATAGCAGCTTCGAGTTCTTCCTGAGCCGGCTGCATTAGCGGAGAGTGGAAAGCACCGCCTACTTTGAGCTTCAGTGCACGTTTTGCACCGGCTTCGAGCAATTTGGGGCAAGCGGCATCAATACCGGTCACAGTGCCCGAGATAACTACCTGTCCGGGGCAGTTATAGTTGGCGGGAGCCACGATATCATCGATAGATGCACAAATTTCCTCAACTTTCTCGTTAGGCAAAGCCAAAACGGCAGCCATAGTGGAAGGAGTGACTTCGCAAGCCTTCTGCATAGCCATGGCACGAGTGGCAACGAGCTTCAAGCCCTCTTCGAAAGAGAGAGCACCGGCAGCCACGAGAGCCGAAAATTCACCGAGAGAGTGACCTGCCACCATATCGGGGTTGAAATCTTCGCCAAGCGTCTTGGCAAGGATAACCGAGTGGAGGAAAATTGCCGGTTGAGTAACTTTAGTCTGTTTCAATTCATCTTCTGTTCCGGCAAACATAATGTCGGTGATGCGAAAACCTAAAACCTCGTTAGCTTTTTCAAACATTTCTTTAGCCAAGGCATTGTTTTCGTAGAGGTCTTTACCCATACCTACGAATTGCGCACCTTGTCCGGGAAAAACAAATGCTTTCATAAATAGTTAAAATTCGTTATATTTATTTATTGTATTTCAATATTTCTTGCCGTTGTTTTTCTTCTTCGGGTAACAACGGCATTGCAAAGGTAAGTAATATTTGTCATATAGCAGCTATATTTAAGGAAAAATTTCCGTAATTCAGGCAGAAAGTTGGAAATAATGAGTCAAAAGGCGTCAAAGAATGAGCAGATTCGGGAGAAAAACAGGTGCAAAGTCGGAGAAATAAGAAAAATAATTGCTAAATTTGCCGAAGTTAAAGAAGTTTTACGATTATGATAGGAAATGGAATTTTGTGCTTGTTTGGGAATCTCGGCACGCCCGAATTTTTGATAATAGCCTTTGTGGTTTTGTTGCTGTTTGGCGGAAAGAAGATACCGGAGCTGATGAAAGGTCTCGGCAAAGGTGTGAAGAATTTCAAAGACGGGTTGAATGATGTGACTGAGGAGATAAACAAGACTGACGACAAGAAATCAACCGACGAGGAGAAGAAATAGACTTGCCGTGACACGCATGGCACATACACCTGAAGATAGCGGAAGCGAGATGTCGTTTTGGGCGCATCTCGATGCGTTGCGCACAGTGCTTGTGAAGTCGGCAGTGGTCCTTGTGGCTGCCGCAATGTTGCTATTTGCCGTAATGCCCGATGTGTTCGACGATATTATTCTTGCGCCGTGCAAGGGCGACTTTGTGCTCTATAGGCTATTTGCGAAGATTACGGCACAATTTCCTATGTTGCCTCAATTCAGCACCGAAGGCTTCGGCGTAGAATTAATCAACATACAACTTGCATCGCAGTTTTTCATTCACATATCCACATCTTTTTGGCTTGCAATAGTGGTAACATTCCCGTGGCTTGTGTATCAGCTATGGACCTTTGTGCGTCCGGCACTTTACATCAATGAGCGAAAGGGAATAAGAATGGCATTCACATTCGGCACGATGATGTTCTATTTAGGTGTAGCCGTGGGATATTTTGTAGTGTTTCCGGTCACATTGCGGTTTCTTGCCGAGTATCAAGTGAGTGCAATGGTTCCCAACCAGATATCGCTCGATTCCTATATGGACACCTTTTTCGGCATGCTCTTGGTGATGGGGATAGTGTTTGAGTTGCCGCTTGTGGCGTGGACTCTGAGTGCTGTGGGAATGTTGCACAGAGGCGTGTTGCGGCGATATCGCAGGCATGCCATAGTGGCACTACTTGTGGCGGCGGCATTCATAACACCTACCGGCGACCCGTTTACGCTCACCATAGTGTTCCTGCCGCTTTATATGCTCTATGAGATAAGTATTCTCATAGTGAAGCGCGATGAGGCTGAGAAATGAGGTTGCATAGTCTTTTTAGGAAAGATAAGCGGCATCTTGGCAAAATCAATAGAGCAAACATGTTGCTTTTGCACCTTATTTGCATTATCTTTGCACACGGAAAAATAATAAAACCAACATAAATAATTTTTTTATGGGAAAGAAAGCATTATTGATGATTTTAGATGGTTGGGGAATAGGCAACCATACTAAATCAGATGTTATTTTCAGCACTCCTACACCTTATTGGGACGGATTGATTGCCAATTATCCTAATTCGCGACTCCAAGCGAGCGGCGAAAATGTGGGATTGCCCGATGGACAGATGGGTAACTCGGAAGTAGGACACTTGAATATAGGTGCCGGACGTGTACTCTATCAGGACCTTGTGAAAATCAACAAGGCAATAAAAGACGGCTCTATCCTTGAGAATCCTGAAATCAAGGCGGCTTTCTCTTATGCGAAAGCTAATGGTAAGGGAATGCACTTCATGGGATTGACATCGACAGGAGGTGTTCACAGCTCGTTTGAGCATATTTTTGCATTGTGCGACATTGCAAAGAAATATGAGCTAAGCGATGTGTTTATACACTGCTTTATGGACGGTCGCGACACCGACCCCAAGAGTGGCAAAGGCTTTATAGAGCAACTCGAGGCACACTGTGAGAAAACCACAGGAAAAGTAGCTTCGATAATCGGTAGATATTATGCAATGGACCGCGACAAGCGCTGGGAGCGTGTGAAAGTGGCTTACGACCAGCTTGTGAACGGTGAGGGCGAGAAAGCCGACGATATGGTGGCTGCAATGCAGAAGTCATACGATAACGATGTGACCGATGAATTTGTGAAGCCTATAGTGAATGCCGGAGTAGACGGACGCATTAAAGAGGGTGATGTGGTGATTTTCTTTAATTATCGCAACGACCGTGCAAAAGAGATAACTATGGTGCTCACTCAGCAGGATATGCCCGAAGAGGGAATGCACACTATCAAGGATTTGCAATACTACTGCATGACTCCCTACGATGCATCGTTCAAGGGCGTGCATATTCTTTTCGATAAGGAGAATGTGCAGAACACGCTTGGTGAATATCTGTCGTCGCTCGGCAAGAAGCAACTTCATATTGCCGAAACGGAGAAATATGCCCATGTGACATTCTTCTTCAATGGCGGACGGGAAACGCCCGATGAGGGAGAGGACCGAATCCTTGTGGCATCGCCTAAGGTGGCAACCTACGACTTGAAGCCCGAGATGAGTGCCTACGAGGTGAAAGATAAGTTGGTGGAGGCTATCAATACCTGCAAATACGACTTTATTGTGGTTAACTATGCCAATGGCGATATGGTGGGACACACCGGAGTGTATGAGGCAATAGAAAAAGCCGTAGTTGCTGTGGATAATTGCGTGAGAGATACGGTAGAGGCTGCTAAAGCCAATGATTACGAGGTGATTATTATTGCCGACCATGGTAATGCCGACAATGCCTTGAATGCCGATGGAACTCCTAACACGGCTCACTCGCTGAATCCTGTGCCGTGCGTATATGTTACAGCGAATAAAGACGCGAAAATTGCCGATGGTATTCTTGCCGATGTTGCACCAACGCTTTTACACATCATGGGCATTGAGCAACCTTCGGAGATGACGGGGAAAAATCTTATTTCATGATAATAATGTTGGCCGGTGGGGCGTAACTGCTTCATCGGCTTTTTATCTTATAAGATACGTTATCAAGTGGTAATACATTCTGCTTTCGCAATCAGCAGGAAAAAAGATGAGGCGCATCACAAAAACGATGCGCCTCATCTTTTGTATGTGTATTATTTGTTGAACGACTTTGATTAGCCAATCAAAGAAACCATAACATCAGTTTCAGAATCAACAACATTTACTTTCCCTTCGCGTGCAAGCCAGCCTAAAGCAGCGTAAATTTCCTTCTCTTTAAGTTTAGTGGCTTTTTTCAATCCTTTCACTCCGAGTGTGCCTTGCTCATCAAGAGCTGTCCACACTGCACCGGCCCAAAGGCCCATAGTTTCTACATTCATCTTAAATAAATAATTTAATTTTACTAAATGACTATCAAAAAATGTCTTATTGTATTTCGGGTGCAAATTTACGCATTTTTTACGAATTATTGGCAATGTAAAATGCTAAAATATAGATTTTTAACAAATTTGCTTGATTTAAATACTTGAGAATCAAGTGTTTGTTTATAAGTAGATATAAATCAAATAATTGCGCATAGAAGGCGATTGGCGTGAATTTTATAGCAACAGAGAAAAATATATCATACTATTTTGTGAATTTCGTGGAAAGTCGTAATTTTGCGATACGAAGATGTGGAATATTTCAATGCTTTTGAAGACCTTCGTGCAAAAAGATATATGAGTAAAGGCCTTGTCATAAAAAATACGGGTAGCTGGTATGTAGTAAAATACGGTGAAGATTTGGTGGTGAATTGTAAAGTCAAGGGTAATTTCAGGCTTAAAGGAATTCGTACTACCAATCCTGTAGCGGTGGGCGATATAGTGGATTTTATAGCCAACGATGACGGCACGGCATATATCACGGCAATAGAGCCTCGTCGCAATTATATCATACGTCGGGCATCAAATCTCTCCAAGGAGTCGCATATACTTGCAGCGAACATTGATATGGCGTTGCTCGTGGTGACGTTTAAGGACCCACTCACAAGCACCACGTTTATCGACCGATTTCTTGCAACGGCTGAGGCATATTCGGTGCCGGTGGTGATATTGATAAATAAAATCGACTTGCTCGATGAGGAAGAGATGGACTATGTGAAAGCAGTGGAATATCTCTACACCACATTAGGTTATGAAGTGCTGGCGATGTCGGCTAAGGAGTCATCTGATGAAGTGCCTGAACGTATATTATCGATGGCTGACGGGAAGGTGACATTGATATCGGGTAATTCAGGAGTAGGAAAATCCACATTAATTAACCGCCTTGTACCGGGCTTGAATATCAAGGTAGGTGTTGTGTCGGCAACGCATCACACCGGAATGCACACTACCACATTCTCCGAGATGTATGAGCTTGGCAAGGGGACTTATCTCATCGATACACCGGGAGTTAAGGGCTTTGGAACTGTCGATTTGGGCGATGATGTAGCACATTATTTTAGAGAAATCTTCAAATACTCAGCGCAGTGCCGATATGGCAATTGCACTCACACGCATGAGCCGGGTTGTGCAGTTCGCAAAGCGCTTGAGCGGCATGAGATAAGCGAATCGCGCTATGCGAGCTATCTTAGTATTCTTGAAGATAAGACCGAGGGAAAGTATCGCAAAGCGTTTTGAAATATTTTGTTTTGCCGAAATAGCGTGAAATTTATTGGCAAATTAGGCTAATTTGGCTGTAGAAAATGGTTAATTGGAGGTGAAATTAAAAAAAAATTCAAAAAAAATTAATAACTTTGCAGTTGTGGTTCAATTAGAGGTGTGTTTGAGGGCCGGAAAAGCGTAGAAGATATGGTTACATGTGTCCAAATATTTCTCTTGGTTGAAGTAAGTGTGTAATAAAAGATTTATTGTTAATTATGGAGTTGATGAGGTCTTTTAAGAGACTTTTTGGGAAAGAAGAAACAGGAGAAGTTGTGCCTAAGTTGGTGACGGTGAAAGACTCGGAAAGTTTATCGAGTCAAATGTCGGAAGCGGAGGCGTCAGCTCTCGAAGAATTGAAAGTGTCGGGAAATTTAGATGGCGAAGGACTGACATTCATGCATCGCAAGTGCAAGAAACTCAAGCGGCTCGACTTGAGTGAAGCACACCTGCTCGGCGGTCGCTTTATTTGTGGAAAGCATAAAAATTTCTATGATTTTGC
>CAMEKH010000121.1 GCA_945921235.1 uncultured Prevotellaceae bacterium
CTGGGTGCGACCATACACAATCTGCAAGAACAATTCACGCATTGCAGTGTTGATAGCGTCACAGACAAGGTCGGTATTGAGAGCTTCAAGAATAGTCTTGCCCGGAAGAATCTCCGATGCCATAGCTGCCGAGTGTGTCATACCCGAGCAACCGATAGTTTCCACAAGTGCCTCTTGAATGATACCCTCTTTCACGTTAAGCGTCAACTTGCATGCGCCCTGCTGAGGAGCACACCAACCGATACCGTGAGTAAGACCGGAAATATCCTTGATTTCTTTCGACCTAACCCATTTTCCCTCCTCTGGGATAGGAGCTGAAGGGTGGTTAGCGCCCTTCTTTACACAGCACATTTCCTGTACTTCATGTGAATAAACCATAATCTTCTCTTTATTTAATCGTAATAGTTATGTTTACTTGTGTTTATTGCAGATTAACATTACATTATACCGCAGTGTAAAATTAACTCAAATAATCCAAACCTGCAATGACTTAGCTCGTTTTTTAAGACTTTTTTTAGTTTTTCGAGTCACAATTCAGTGTTTGCGCACATAATAGGTAAAACTATCACCTGCAATTAGAGTCAATGTATCGTTTCTGAGCGATTCCACCCTAAATCCAAGCTCCCGGCGCACTGCGCTGTCGCCGACACTCATTGTCGCTTCAATTTTCAGCGAATCACCGACCAAATTCCAGCGACGCATCTCCACATTAGGCATATTCACCTCTTCTGCCGTCTTATCGGCTCTAAGCACAAAGCCTCTTACCGTGTCGCCTGCATTTTTCAACCATGTACCATCAATTGTGGCAAACGAATCTGTCACCACCTTGCCCGAATCGAGTTGCGATGCACTTTGTGTAGCTTTTCCTCCGCCACACGATGCCATAGCAACAATCATCAGTGTAATGCACAAAATCTTTTTCACTTTAGCAGAATATTAATTTTGTTTTACTCTGCAAAATTAGCTTATTTCAGCCAAACAAACAATTTAAGCCCTAAAAAATATAGCAAAAATCCCCGTCCGAAATTATCCGGACAGGGATTGCAAGCTGTGAGTTAGGATAAAAATTTATTTTCCACCTTGCTCATAATATAATGTGCGCGAAGGTTGGTCGCAAACTTCAGCCGGTCCGAAATATTGAATAGGACCGGGATATACATAGCAAGTGTTCAAAGCCCACTCTGCACGATGCTGAGCAAACTTCTGGAAAGGTGCACCCTCAAGGTCCACAAGAGCCTTTTGGATTACGGGCTTCATCTTTCCGTTGCGGCGCTCCATATTCATCATCATTGTGATAGGTATTCCGCCGGCAATCCATTGAACTGAAGGCTTGGTGAGATTGCGAATCGACGACATATATCCCGTGGCTCCGCAATTGATAAGCTGTGCGGCATTGTAGCCGAGAGCATAACAATAATCGGCATCGAAATTCGATGGGTCGGCGCAACGTCCCTCATAGCCAAAGAAATGGTGAAGCGGAGAGAACTTGCCCACATATTCGCCGGCTTCTTTCATCTCTTTCAATTTCTTACCTACCATTTCGCTAAGCAATTTTTCTGTCTCGATAAGCGACACTTGAACGTTTCCGTGAGGGTCGCGGTCGAGCGAGAGCTGACGAGCAACGCCCACCGGAAGGCTCTCGAATGTTGCTGCATTCTCAGCCGAAAGGTTCTTAATCACAAATGCGCGCTGTGCATCAGCATCGAGTGAGGCAAATTCCGGACTCTTTGCGAGCAGGTCGTTAAGCTCGGCTATCAAAGCCTTCATTGCCGGGATAAACTCAATAAGACCTTCGGGAATCAAAACCGTTCCGAAATTATTGCCGTTGGCGGCACGTTTAGCCACCACATTGGCTATATCGGCAACAATATCATTCAGTGTCATCTTCTTTGCCTCAACCTCTTCAGAGATGATGCAATAGTTGGGCTGCGTCTGGAGTGCACACTCAAGAGCGATGTGCGATGCCGAGCGTCCCATCAACTTTATGAAATGCCAATATTTCTTTGCCGAGTTACAATCGCGCTGAATGTTACCGATAACCTCTGAATACACTTTTGTAGCAGTGTCAAATCCAAATGAAGTTTCAATCAAGCCATTCTTCAAGTCGCCATCGATAGTCTTCGGGCAACCAATAACCTGCACACCTGCATTCTTAGCCTTGTAGTATTCGGCAAGCACGCAAGCATTAGTATTGGAATCATCACCACCAATAATCACGAGGGCCTTAATATTGAGTTCTTTCAGTATTTCCAGTCCTTTCTCAAACTGCTCGGGTTCCTCGAGCTTGGTGCGTCCCGAACCGATGATGTCGAATCCACCGGTATTGCGATATTCATCGATGATTTCGGCTGTCAACTCCATATATTTATGGTCAACCAAGCCACCGGGACCCATCAAAAATCCATAAAGACGGCTATCCTTATTAATAGCTTTCACTCCATCAAAGAGTCCGCTAATCACATTATGTCCGCCCGGAGCTTGACCGCCCGAAAGAATCACACCGACGTTGATTGCAGGCTGACCTTTTGCAGCCTTGGCCAGTTTCTCAAATGTCAGTTCAGGCAAGCCATAAGTGTTAGGGAACAATTTCTTGATTTCTTCTTGGTCGGCAACCGACTGAGTTGGTTCACCTTCAACAGCTTTTACTGCACCCCAAAGTGCCGATGGCAATTTGGGCTGATATGCAGCACGAGCTTTCTGTAATGCGCTCTTTTTTGTCATATGTTTCTATATGTTAAATATATAAATTTATCCTATTTTGGTTGTCGCTTGCAAATTTCGTAAAAAATTATTATTTCGCCAACAAATCATAGCCTAAAAATTTCATTCCGGTGGAAGCAATGACTGAAAAGGCTGTAATCAATTTTTTTCAGCACCATTTCACACCTAAAGTTGGCTCAGCGTCGGTTCAATCTTGGAGCGGTCGCTCACCACTGCCACCGTAATATCATCAGCATCAAAATATTTTCTTGCCACATCGCGCAAGTCATGAGCTGTGAGTGTGGATATCTCTTGTACCTGTCGATTGAAATAATCGGGCGACACGCCAAAGAACACAGTCGATGCTATGTAGGAAGCTAATGCGAATGGCGTGTCAAACATTTTTACGAGGTCACTCATTATGAACGATTTCACCATTGCAAGCTCTTCTTCGGGTATTAATTCATCGACAAGTCGCTTGATTTCATATTTCATCTCCTTTATCACCCCTCCCACATAGCGATTATCACACTCCGTGCCTATCACTATGTGTGCTCCCGATATTCTGCCAAGCAGGCTCGCATTTATTCCATATGTATAGCCTTTATCCTCACGCACATTGCTCATTAAGCGGCTGCCAAAGTATCCGCCAAGTGCCATAACAAGCACACGCAACTTAATATAATCGGGGTGAAAGCGCGGAATCGCCGGCATCATCATCGTCACTCCGGCTTGCACGGCATCTTTACAATCAACTATCGAAAAGCGCCTTTCCGAACGATGTTCTTCAGGTATAGCTATCGGTGTGGAACATCGTTGCTCGGGCAAACTACCGAATAATTGCATCACAAGCTCACGCTCCTTGTCTGTAATCTTTCCGGAGAGAATAATGGTGCAATTAGCAGGGCGATAGAACCTACTATGAAAGGTCTTGAGGTCATCGATAGTCAATCTATCGAAATGCTCATCAACTACATTACATGCCAAGGGATGCTCATCGCCGAAAAACAGGCGCGCGGCTTCCAAATTTGCCAAATATTTCACTTTCCGACGTGCCGTGCGATATGCACTGCGCATCTTTCCTTGTAGCAGCTCATACTCCTTGACAGGGAACACTGGATTTCTAATTATATCGACAAACATTGGCAACGTATCGGCAAAGCAGCGATTGAGCGAATGCATCGACACAAGGGAATGGCAATCCATGCATCTCGAGCCAAACCACGAGCCATAGTAATCGAGTTTCTCCGCTACCTCTTGCGATGAATAATTCTTGCTACCATGTACTATCATCGATGATGTGAGAGTGCCAACCATAGGTTTCTCTTCATCGAAAGTGCCACCTCTGAATGCCACCTCTATCTTATTGATTTCCTGCGCCCCACCATCAACGACATATAACTTTGTGCCGTTTTCAAGCACTATTGGTTCCGGACAATGGTAACTCATTGTGCCAAACGCTTCCACTGCGGGCTGTTGCATATAATCGAGTTTCATCACAATTATTTGCTATTCTATACACCCATGTTCTATCAACTCCACGGCTTTTGCCAAATCTGCGGGAGTGTCAATCCCTATAGTTTCACAGTCGGTCACGCCTACCTTTATCCGATAACCATTCTGGAGCCAACGAAGCTGTTCGAGCGATTCAGCTAGTTCAAGGCTCGACTGCGGTAACTGCGTGATTTGCGCCAATACTTCGCTCCGATAGGCATACATTCCCACATGCGTAAAATATTGATGCCGCTCTGCCCACAGTTCTTTCTCTGCCGAGCGCACAAACGGAATCACCGAGCGAGAAAAATAGAGTGCATTCATGTGGTTGTCAACTACCACCTTCGGTGTATTGGCATCGGCAAGAGCATCATAGCCTCGCGAAGCATCAAATCGGCGCACAAGCGTAGCTATCTGTGCATCGGCATCGTCGAAACAAGCCTTAATCGCTTGCAACTGCGATGGCTGAATGAACGGCTCATCGCCTTGAATATTGATTATCACATCTTCTCCACCACCTATTTTCTCAAATGCCTCCTGGCAACGGTCGGTTCCGCTTCGATGCTCGCTGCTCGTCATCACCACATCGCCACCAAATGCCTTCACCGCATCATAAATGCGGCTGTCGTCGGTTGCCACCCACACCCGGTCAATTGCTTTTTTTGCTTGTCGCCACACCCGCTCTATCATCATCTGCCCCGACAGCATTGCAAGAGGCTTCCCCGGAAAGCGTGTCGACGCATATCGCGCCGGAATTATTCCTATAAATTCGAGTTTTTTATTCATTTCAACAATTATCAAAACGCTCCACATAGAGCTGTGTATTCTCGTATTTCGTAACTATTACATCTGCACCTACATCAATAAAATCTCTCACCGACACGGCATCGAGCATCGTGCCTTCAATCTTTATTTTACCCGATGGGCGCAACACCGTGAGCGCAACACCTCGCTTCCCCACATATTTAGCCATATCGGCAGGCACGCCAATATACCCTTCGGCAAGTTCCTGCTCTTTCTGAAGGGCTATCTCGCTCATCACGCCGTCTTTGCGCACAAAGCGACTAAAAGCCCAAATCGCCACCACGAGCAACACCGTTATGCCCAAAAGCGAAAGTAATACAATCAATTCGAGTGTCATATCTTTCTATGCGTAGATTAATGATTAAGTATATTTGCAAAAGTAATAAATTCCGTGAAATAATTTAATAGTTAAACACTCTTTTAACTCATAGTTCAGTTTTCACATTCTTTGTACTCTTACGTAGCCACATAGGCACCACCGTAATGCCCATTATTAAATATATATAGTAGCTCACTATGCGCCACGTAAACATCACAAGCATAGCCACAGTCACCGAAGGCATCATGTCGGCATAATACTGCGTGAACAGCCACTCCCCTATTCCACTGCCTCCGGGTGTGGGACACACCATTAGCACTATCCACACAACCGCCTGACGCGCAAAGACCAACCAATAGTCGGCACCAACCACCAACCCCCAAAAGAGGGCACACACAAGCAGATATCGAGGAACCCACAGCATCGCCGTGGCAACGAATGCTCGCAGCCACCACCCGAGTGTCCTCTGTTTTACTTCTTGCGAGGCTGCTACCATATTATCAGCCATCTCCACTACTTTTGCTCTCCACCGCTTCAGCAAGCGCAACCCGAAAACCCACAAAAGAATAGCTCGTATTGCTTGAGGGCGCACTATTATGCCTACAAACAGCAACGCCGTCCACAGCGCAATTACTGAATATATACCCCAAAACACCATTTCCAATCCCACGGAAAAAGTCATAGCCGATGAAGCAAATAGCGACTCCAACGGAGTAAACAGCAACACTATAGGGCACGAAACCACAAAAAACAGCTCGTCGAGGAAGAGTGTCACTATCATCAGCGTGGTAGCTCGCCCGAAATTTATCCCTTCAAGTTTCATAAACACCATTGCCATACTACTTCCGCCCACCGCACTCGGCGTTACCGCCGAGGTAAACTCACACATCATGCACACTTTCAGCGACTTCCACCACGACAAATCGCCATCAGTTATTGTGCGATATCGCCACGTCATGCCAAATTCTCGCGCTGCAATCATTGCTATCACAGCCACAGCGGCTACTGCCGTACGTCGATTCAGCGGAACAACCGAAAAATCAAAATTGCCGAATTCATCGGCAAAAAGCCACACTACCACAGCAATGCCTATCAACACCGGCAATATAATATGAATAGGGCGAATTCCCCCTTTTATTTCTGTATTTTTTTCTGTATTTTTTTCCGCTTTCATTCCCCAAAAATACTTTATGTTATTCTTTTTAATTCTCGCAATGCGATATTTCACCCCAAATTTATCGTTTTTTTGTGATATACCGCCCTCTTTTACACAATTTTGAAATTTTCTCCACAGTTTTTTCACAAAAATATGCCCCACATATTGCACAATCAAAAAAATAATAGTAACTTTGCACTCGCAAAAGCGAAAATGATGGCGGGATAGCTCAGTTGGTTAGAGCGTCGGATTCATAACCCGGAGGTCTCGAGTTCAATTCTCGATCCCGCTACAGCAAAAGCGCAGCAGGAAATTCCTGTTGCGCTTTTCTATTTTTCCACAAACTCGGCACAATAGAAAAGGGGGGCTCAGCGGAAGATTAGTGGGGGCTAAGCATAAATGGATGACAGTCTGAACATG
>CAMEKH010000122.1 GCA_945921235.1 uncultured Prevotellaceae bacterium
GTGGCACGATTGCCTCAAGCCGGTGAAACCATCGGCAACGGAGTGTTTATGCAAGCCAATGGAGGCAAAGGAGCAAATCAGGCAGTAGCCGCAGCACGGCTTGGCGGCGATGTTAGCTTTGTGACATCTATAGGAAACGACAGTATAGGCGATGAGTTGCTGAAACACTTCGGGCAAGAGGGCATCGACTGTTCGGCGGTGCTCCGCACGCCCGATGTGAGTACAGGAATTGCCTTGATAGTTATTGACAATAAAGGTGAGAATATCATCACGGTGAATCCCGGAGCCAATGCATTGCTCACGTGCGAACGCATTGCGGCAGTGAGGGAGCTAATAGCCGGAGTAGATGCTGTGGTGATGCAAGCAGAGATACCATATAGCTCGGTGAAATGTGCAGCACAGATAGCTCGTGAAGCCGGAGTACCGGTAATCTACAATCCAGCCCCGGTGTGCGACGTCGATGACGAAATGATGGCACTCACCGATGTGATGATACTCAACCAGACTGAAGCGTCCATAATTTCGGGGAGTGAGAGCTTTGCCGAATCAGCTCAACGACTTTTGAAACGTGGTGTGAAAAATGTGGTAATTACACTTGGCTCTAAGGGAGCCTATTTTGCCTGTGCCAATGGCACCTCGGCTACCATTCCCTCATTTAAGGTGAAGGCAATAGACACCGTAGGTGCCGGCGACACATTCTGCGGAGCATTTGCAGTGGCATACGCAAGCCGAAACACAGTGGATTTGGAAAGTTTGCGATTTGCCTCGGCAGCCGCTGCAATTTCCGTGACACGCAATGGTGCTCAGCCTTCCATTCCGTCGATTGAAGAAACTTTGTCGTTTATATCCCGGCACAATGAAATTTCAAATAATGAATAGGTATAAGTTTTTGAGTATTTTAGGTTTATTTGCACTGCTTGCTTTCGGCACATTATCGTGCCGAAGCAAGAAAAGTGCTTCACAACCTGAAGCTCTACAAGTGATAATCGACACCGACCTTGGTAACGACATCGATGACTTGCTTGCCCTGCAGATGCTCATCAACTATGAGCGTTGTGGCAAAGTGAAGATAGTGGGCATAAGCGTGAGCAAAGCCAATCCTTTGGCAATGGCATTCACCAAGAGCTACTACTCGAAATATGGCATCGGCTCACCCGATTACGGCTATGTGTTTCATGGAGTAAACACCAACGAGGGAAATTACCTTGCCAAGGCTTACGATTCATTGGTCGGTAAGCGTGATTCTCTTGAAATCAACGATGCCGAAGCCTACAAGATGATGCGGCGACAATTAGCACTGAGTGCCGACACTTCGATTAACATTATTGCCATAGGTCCGCTAACCAACCTTGCACGCTTGCTTGAAAGCCCTGCCGATGAATACAGCAACCTTTCAGGCGTGGATTTAGTGAAGCAGAAAGTGCGTCGTCTTGATTTTATGGGAGGAAATTTCAACGTGCAATCTCCGGCTGAATGGAATATACTGCAAGACAGCACAGCATCGAGAACGGTGATAGAATCGTGGCCCACGCTTATGGTAGCAAGTGGCTTTGAAGTAGGTGATAAAGTGCGTTATCCGGCAACATCTGCCGTAGGCGACTTCGATTCGACACACCCTTTGCGAGTGGGCTATGAGAATTTTATTCCAATGCCCTACGACCGTCCTTGCTGGGACCTGATACCGATAGTAAACCTTGTAGAGCACAATTCAAGCCTGCTCCACGAGTCGGATAATGGTAGAATTATACTCGATGGCGAATGTTGCACACGCTTCAATATCGACCACAGCGGGAATTGCCGCTTTGTGGCTCTTAACTCCGACACTCTCGCAAACTTTATTGTCGGGAAAGTGAAACCAATGAAATAATGAAAATATAATAATAACAAATAATAACAATAAGATAAGAATATGTTTATCGTGAATAGTTACGGCCTTGCCGTTGTGCTCTGCATCATCACCATGATATGCTGGGGCAGTTGGGGAAACACCCAGAAACTTGCAGCCAAGAATTGGCGCTATGAGCTTTTTTATTGGGACTACACAGTGGGTATCCTATTGTTTTCATTGCTTTTGTGCTTCACACTCGGGAGCATAGGCAATGAAGGTCGAAGTTTTATCCCCGACCTTATGCAGGTGGAAGGAAACCGGGCACTCAGTGCCCTTGCAGGAGGTGTGATTTTTAATGCTTCAAACATACTGCTTGCCGCAGCTGTTGCGATAGCCGGCATGTCGGTGGCATTCCCTCTTGGAGTGGGACTCGCACTCGTTCTTGGAGTGATAATAAACTATATCGGTACACCTAAAGGCGAAGTCGTTCTGCTATTCATCGGCGTTCTTTTAGTGGCATTTGCTATCGTTATAAATGGCATGGCGGCACGACGCAAAGGTGGCACCGACCAAGGCAATTCACGCAAGGGTATCATTCTTGCGGCAGCTGCCGGCATATTGATGTCGTTCTTCTACCGCTTTGTAGCCGCAGCTATGGATTTGGATAATTTCACATCGCCTACGCCCGGAATGGCTACGCCCTACACGGCATTCTTCATTTTCTCGTGCGGTATATTTCTGAGTAATTTTGTCTTCAATACGCTTGCCATGCGACACCCGTTTGTAGGTAAACCCGTAAGCTACGCTGAATATTTCAAGGGAAGTGCAGCAACACACATGGTAGGAGTATTTGGCGGATGCGTGTGGGGATTAGGTACAGCTTTGAGCTACATTGCAGCCGGAAAAGCCGGTGCGGCTATATCCTATGCACTCGGGCAAGGAGCACCTATGATAGCTGCATTGTGGGGCATATTTGTGTGGAAAGAATTTAAAGGAGCCGATGCACCCACCAAGAGGTTGCTTGCCTTGATGTTTGTGTTGTTTATTTCAGGACTTTCATTAATAACATTGGCAGGAGCATAAGAATGAAACGAATAGTAACAGTTTTTTTGGCTTGTGCGGCTATAGCAACCACAATGTCGGCACGGCAGGTGCAACTAAAATCGCCCGACGGACGCAATAGTGTGGAAATTACGACAGATGGAGAGATAAGCTACACCCTGCACCGTGACTCAAAGCCTATAACAGAGTGCAACCGGCTTTCAATCAACGTTGATGGCACTGAATGGGGAAAATCGCAAAAATGCACGTCGGTGAAGCGCCGGTCGGTCAGTCAAAGTCTCACAGTGCCGGTGCCGCGACGCTCACTGGAGGTAGCTGATGTGTATAATGAAATCACACTCTCGTATAAAGGCTATAATGTGGAATTTCGCGCCTACAATGAAGGTATTGCCTATCGTTTCGTCAGTTGCAGCAAAAAAGCCGACAAAGTGAATGGCGAGACAGTGAATTTCAATATCGACGGCAATGCCATGACCTACACTCAGCTCACAAACCGCATGCAGCAGTGGTTTGAATATAACTACACCGAGCGTAGGTTTGCCTCTCTGCCCACCGACAGCCTGATTATTCTTCCAATGCTTGCAAGTGTCAATGGGTATCAGGTGCTGTTTGCCGAGGCCGATGTGTATGACTATCCCGGTATATACCTACGCCGCAATGGTTCGGGGCTTTTCGGCGATTTTGCCTATTATCCGGCAACTGAACGCCCCGAAGACAAAGGCAACAAAATCTATGTGGATAAACGCGAGGCGTTTATGATGCAAAATGCCGGCTGCCGCACCTTCCCATGGCGAGTGGTCGCGACCTACGACTCAGAGAAAGAGCTACTCTCTTCAGAACTGATATGGCTGCTCGGCTCAAAAGAGGATTCAGGTGCCGATTTTTCGTGGATTCGTCCGGGAAAAGTGCTTTGGGACTGGTGGAACTGCTGGAATGTGTACGGCGTGGATTTTTCAGCCGGAATCAACACCGACACCTACCGCTATCTTATCGACTACGCAGCACGGCACGGCATTGAATATCTGCTTATGGACGAAGGCTGGTCGGCACCATTCGACCTGCTCACTCAAGCCGACGGTGTGGATATGCCCGCCATTTGCAGCTATGCCCGGGAACGCGGTGTAGGCATACTCCTGTGGACAAAATGGGTGAATCTCGACCGACAGATGACCGAAGCTCTCGACATGATGCAAAAGTGGGGAGTGAAGGGTATAAAAGTGGATTTCATGGATAGAAACGATGCAAAGATGGTGGATTTCTTCGAGCGTACGGCTGCTGAATGTGCCAAGCGCAGGCTTATGGTGAATTTCCACGGGTGCTATCCTCCCGACGGAATGCGGCGCCGATTCCCGAACATCATGACACGTGAAGGTGTTTACGGTTTGGAAAACAACAAGTGGAGCAAGCGCGTAACGCCACGACACGATGTGATGCTGTCGTTTATCCGTCAATATCCCGGACCGATGGACTACACTCCGGGTGCTATGCTTAATGCACACATAGAGCGTTTTGCCGCTATCCACGATGAACCAATGAGCCAAGGCACGCGAAGTCATCAAGTCGCACTCTATGTTGTCTATGAAAGTCCGCTCCAGACTCTTGCCGACAGCCCCGTACACTACGACCTGAATCCCGATAGCCGTGATTTCATCAAAGAGATCCCAACGGTGTGGGACGAAACGATTCCACTTGCAGGAAAACTTGGGGAATACGTCGCAGTAGCCCGACGCAACGGTACAAAGTGGTATATTGGTGCAATCAACGGCACTAATGCTCCGCTACACCTCGACCTCGACATAAGTTTTGCCATTGATGGTGCGAAACGAATCACCACACACGCCGACGGCAAGAATGCAGCACGCCAGGCAAAAGACCACATAGTGAAATCAACTACAAAGATAGAGCCGACGCTCAGCATCGATATGGCACGAAATGGAGGCTTCGCCGCCATAATAGAGTGACACGGAAAGCCGTAGAAAGTTGACTCAAAAAATAATCGGGCCAGATGTCAATAGCGTTTGCACCGAATTAGAATTCGCATATATATAACTAAATACGCTTTAAATATGAAATTCTATAACATCCTATCTCCGCTACTGATAGTAGCAGCATTAGTTTCGTCTTGTAAATCAGATGAAGACCCCAATTATGAAACAAATGAGGTGAAAAAAATCACTTATTATAAAATAATCTCCTATAATGTGCGCTTCAGCTCTGTGCCTGAAACAGATGGAGCCAACCGTTGGGAACTTCGTCGTGACGCATCAATAAAGATGGTAGCCGAGCAGAAGCCTCTCGCAATGGGGCTACAGGAAGCATGCCCCGACCAGATTGATTTCCTTGACCAGAACTTGACGGGGTATAAGCACATAGGAGTGGGACGCGACGACGGCAACAGGGCCGGCGAAATGATGGCTATTTACTACGACACCACCCGCCTGACACTGCTCAATAGCGGCACTTTTTGGCTTTCGGATACACCCGATAAGGTGTCGATAGGCTGGGACGCAGCATGTAATCGTACTTGCACATGGGGACATTTCAAAGTGAATGACACCGGTTTTGAGTTTCTATACTTCAACACACACCTTGACCACGTAGGAAGTCAAGCCCGCAGGAACTCCATCAAGCTCATTGTCGCTAAAATGGCAGAACTAAATCCCAATAATGTGCCGGTATTCCTATCGGGTGATTTCAACAGCACAACCGACGACACCATTTTCGAACCACTTAAAGCCTCTCTAAAAGATGCCCGCGAGGTGAGTGCCATATCAGATAAAAACATTACGTATAATGGATTTGGAACGGTCACCGACAGTCCTAACACAAGAAAAGAATGGGTTATCGACCATATTTTCTTTAGTGGAGTAAATCCCATGGCTTTCAGGGTGCTGAATGGCAATTATGGCGTTCCCTTCATTTCCGACCACTATCCAATCGCATTCACATTCCGTGCTCAAACAGAAAAGTGAATGCTAAACTGTGACATTTTATAAATTCGGTTACGGGCAGAGAGGTGCGTCTTTACTATACTAATGTAGAAGCGAGGTAGCGAACTCACACGCATTTAAAATTATTACTTTACTCTAAACCTTTTTATGGCTGATAAAAAATAGAGGCCGTAGCCTATTGAACTGCACTCCAAAAGTATTTTGACTAACTTTTAGGGTGTAGTTCAAATATAGTATACGTAGCATTATTACGTTGTAGTGAGTTACTGCGAAGTATTTTCAAAATAAATTGTACATTTGCAGTATGAAATTTTTAGCAAAACTCAAAATATGCAATTGGTCATTGCTGATTGCAAGTGTGATGATGTTGGCTTCAAGCATTCAACTTGAAGCAACAAGAAGCCGCAGCGCTTTATTTGTTGGAATTCATGTGTTTATAGGCTTGATTTTCTGTGTTTTAGTGCTATCGCATGTCTACTTGCATTTCAAAGTAAGTAACTGGTTTTTGAAATTTAATAAATTAAAAAAACCTGTTACTCGAATTTTGTGGTACATATTTCTTTTAACAATAATACTTGGCTTAGCGACATTAATACATTGGTTAATCACATATAACCATTCTCCATTAGGTGGTATTCATGGCAAGTTTGGATTATTAATGTTTGCTGTTGCTATTGGGCATATTGTTAAAAGGCTGTATTTCTTTAAGAATAATAGGGCAAATAAGCTACCATAATCGCGTATCTCCGACACGCTTTCTGGGGGTGTGTGGGGCGTTGCTTGCTCCACTCGCATCATTGCGATGCGGAAATCACGCTGTAGCATGGATTATGGTAATAATCGGAATGTGGTGGTGCGGAGATTGCAATGTGAGAGAATGTTGGGGTCAGTAGAAAATTAGTGGGGATTATAATTAGTTTATAAAATTATGATTATCT
>CAMEKH010000123.1 GCA_945921235.1 uncultured Prevotellaceae bacterium
TTGGTCAAACAGGTTCCATTGTCCGCGGTAAGCGAGCGTGCCTATACCCTTGTCGAGAGTAGCCCACCAAGGGTTGTAGAATTCGTTAGGTTCCTTCACATCTTCCATTTTCTTGCGTCCACCCATTACCTCGGCGCAACTGCGGTCTTGAGGGTCGTCGTTGAGGTCGCCCATCACAATAATACCCTGATTGGGGTCGTCGGCAAGGAGCGAATCCACGGTGAGTTTCACACGGGCAGCAGCAGCCTCACGCAGATAGCTCGAACGCTCCTGTCCGCCAAGTCGCGAAGGCCAGTGGTTCACTATTACACTCACTTTCTCGCCGGCAAGCAGACCTGTCACGCACATTTGGTCGCGAGTGCGGAATTCCGGCTGATTGGGAATTGAGAGTCGGGCATTCGTCACATTGAGCACGCGGAAAAGGCGAGGATTATAAAGCAGACCCACGTCCACACCGCGGCGGTCGGGCGAGTCGTGATGCACTATTTGCAGATGCCATTTCTTTATTAAATCGTGCTTCACAAGGTCTTGCAGCACGGTGATATTTTCAATCTCCGACACTCCAATCACGGCAGGTCCGAGCGGAGTGGCATCGCTTGTCATGTGGCTGATAGCGTAGGCCATATTGTGGATTTTCGACCGATATTTTGCGCCGTCCCATTGGCGGGCACCCTTAGGAGAAAATTCAAGGTCGTAATTTCCATTGTTGTTAATGGTGTCGAAAAGGTTCTCAAGATTGTAGAAGCACACGCCAAAAACTTGGTATTGCTTCTTTTGGCTCACTCCGGCAAATACTGAGAGGAATAGAGCGGCAAGAAAAAATGAAACGGTTTTCTTCATAAGTAATTTGTTAATATCTTAGCTGTTGGGCTGTTTACTAATAATTAGCGCTCCAAATTTAGCCTTTTTCTTTGAAATAACTATAAAGAAAGCCACAAAAAATAAAAAACTCGGTTTTTATTTTGTTTCTGTGGCTATTTGCACTAATTTTGCAGGCTGAATGCTTGCACTGCACATTAATATATAGATTGTAATGGCACGATAGGCAATTTTTTTGAATAAATAAGACGTATATAATCAAACAAATTAAATAGGTACAGAATGGATAAGATAAGCTATGCGTTGGGCTTGAGCATGGGTAACAATTTCCGCCGCTCGGGCATCACTGCGCTCAATTATGAGGACTTCTCTGAGGGC
The DNA here is from genome assembly GCA_945921235.1 of uncultured Prevotellaceae bacterium. Lineage (GTDB taxonomy): Bacteria > Bacteroidota > Bacteroidia > Bacteroidales > Muribaculaceae > CALZFJ01. Next base: position 1,198 of record CAMEKH010000123.1, read on the forward strand.
GTGAAGGCTGCTTTCAGCGGAGAGAATGCCAAGATGACTCTTGAAGAGGCTAAGCAGGTGGTGAATAATTTTTTCACCGAGATGGAGGAGCAAAACAAGGAAATCAACAAAAAAGCCGGCGAGGCATATCTTGCCGAGAACGCCAAGCGCCCTGAAGTGAAAGTTACGGCTTCGGGACTTCAATATCAAATTATCAAAGAGGGCGAAGGCGAGTGCCCCAAGAAGACCGACCGCGTGACAGTGCACTACACCGGTGCGCTCATCGACGGACAAGTGTTCGACAGCTCCATTGAGCGCGGCGAGCCTGCCACATTCGGTGTCACTCAGGTGATTCCGGGTTGGGTGGAAGCATTGCAGATGATGAAGCCGGGAGCCGAGTGGCGACTCTTCATTCCATCGGAGCTTGCCTACGGTCCGAATGGCGCCGGCGGTATTATCGGACCGAACATGACGCTCGTGTTCGACGTTCAGCTCATAAAAGTTGAAAAATAATAGAGAGAAACAAATCAAAATATATTATATTCAATAATCAACAAAGATGAAAAAGATTTCAATTCTTGCCGTTGCTTCAATCATGGCTGCAACTACATTTGTCGGCTGCAATGGCATCAGCAACAGTGATTTGAAGACTCCTACCGATACTTTGAGCGCAAAGTTCGGTGAAATGTACGGATATGGCGTGGCAGGCGAGCTGCAACACGGTCCGGATTCAGCTAAATTAAACAAGGACTCGTTTATCAAAGGTATGGAGCTTGTTCTCAATGCCGACACTTCCGATGTCAGCTTCACTCAAGGTGTGGCACTCGGAAGCCAGCTCGTGCAGATGTTCCGCAATATCAAGGACCGTCAGCATGTGGAATTCAATGCACGCATAGTGCTCAACGAGTTCAAGAAAGCATTCAAGAGCGATTCTACTAAAGACCCGCAAGCTATTCAAATGCAGGTTATGGAGCTTATGCAGCGCTTGAGCCGCGAAGCTATTGAGAACTCTCCCGAGGCTATCGCCAACAAGAAAGCCGGTGAGGCTTACATCGCTGCCGAGATGAAGAAAGACCCTTCAATCAAGAAAACCGAAAGCGGTCTTGCCTATAAGGTGATTAACGAAGGTGCCGGTGAAACTTTCAAGACTACCGACCGCATTATGGTGAAATATGTGGGTAAGCACATCGATGGTACTGAATTCGATGCTCAAAAGGAGAAAGCAGTGTCGATGTCGCCTATGGGCGTAGTTCCGGGTTTCAAGGAAGGTCTTCTCATGATGAAGCCGGGTGCAAAATATGTGCTCTATATCCCCGGAAACCTTGCTTATGGTCCTGAAGGACGCGGAGGTACAATCAAGGCCAACGAAACTCTCGTCTTTGAGATTGAAACCGAAGGTTTGGAGCCTGAAGCTAAAGATAAGAAGTAAAAAAACGAAGGTGTGAATGCACACCTGCGTGAAAAAACGTCTATTGCGCCTCCTCTGACACCATGCTTGAAAGTCGCGGTGAATGAGAGGCGCATTTCTTTATTTTACGTATTGAATTCCGGTGTATAACTAATTAAGAACTAAATCTTTATGAAGAATAATATTATAAAAGCAGTGGCTTCCGTGCTTCTTGTGGCAAGCGGCTCTACACTTGCGGCTCAAGAGCCCGCAGCAGCATCAAAGCCTATGACGCTCGTTGACTCGCTCAGCGTGAACTACGGACGTATGTTTGCCTCCGGACTGCTCGAAACTATGAAGCAGATGGCAGAGCAAGATGAGCTGAAGCTCAACAAAGAGTTGCTTTTCGATGCATTTTGCTCCACATTCAAGAGCGGAGAAGCCGGCGATGTGCGTGCTATGCAAAATGAGGTAATCGGGCAGTTTAATCGTGCTACCGACGAAATCAAGCGCAACAGCCCTGAGGCTAAAGCCAATGAGGCTGCCGAGGCTGAATTTATTGCAAAGCTGAAAAAGAATAAAAAAGTGATTTTCACCGAGAGCGGATTAGCTTATACTATCGATGTGAAAGGCACAGGTAAAACGTTTGCCGAGAGCAAATCAATCGACACAAAATATGTGGGCAAACACCTCGATGGCTCGGTATTCGACAAGAGCGAAACGCCCGTAGCTATGGACCCCAACCGCATGATTAAGGGATTTGGCGAGGGATTAAGACTCATGTCGCCCGGTGCAAAGTTCACACTCTATATTCCGGCTCGTCTTGCCTACGGCATCAATGGTGGCGGTCGAGGCATCATAAAGCGCAATGAGATGCTTATCTTCGAGGTGGAAACCGTGGGTGAAACTCCCGAGCGCAAACCGGCGTTGCAACCTGTACAGACACCCGATGAAAAGTCGGCAAAATGATAAATTGAATTAAAAAAAGCATAAAAATAGGTCATTTAACTGCAAAATGTTTTGATTTTGTAATGTTTTCTTAAATAAATGCTATATATTTGCATCAAAAAGAAAATTTTTACACACATCAGAATATGGAAAAGATTGACAATCTCGACAAAAAGATACTGGAAATCATAATGCGCAACGCCCGAATCCCATCGAAAGATGTGGCGCTTGAGTGCGGTGTGTCGCGTGCGGCTATTCATCAGCGCATTCAGCGAATGATTGATATGGAAGTCATTACCGGCTCGGGCTATCACGTGAACCCTAAAGTGCTCGGTTATGCCACTTGCACCTACATAGGAGTGAAACTCGAGCGTGGCTCAATGTATCGCAATGTAGTGCCCGAACTTGAGAAGATTCAAGAAGTGGTGGAGTGTCATTTCACTACCGGTCCCTACACGATGCTTATAAAGCTCTATGCACGCGATAATCAGCATCTTATGGAGCTGCTTAACGACAAAATACAGCATATCCCCGGCGTGACGGCTACCGAAACGCTCATATCGCTCGAGATGAGTCTGAACAGGGAAATCCCTATTCACTACGACGACAACAAATGACTGCAACATAATGAGTGAGAAAACCCGGAGGCAACTTCGGGTTTTCGTGCTATATTGCAGCTGCTTAGACTTGAAACGGGTGGCCTGCCGTGCCTTAAAACACGCTGATTGCCGAGTGGTGCCGGCAGGAGGCGGGATAGATATTAAGTTTACGATTGCAAACACACGAAAGGCTGTTAATAACTTTTTTGCGAAAACGGGAAAAAAATTAAGTTTGTATTTGTAAATTCTCAATAATAATAACTACCTTTACGCTGAATTATGAATAATGCTCCGAATGCTTGATTCGGAGATGCTTAGCGGGCTTAAAAATTGGTAAACCGGCAAGAAAAATGAAGGATATTGTGTATCACATACCGGCTCTGCTCGGGGAATGTATCGACGGACTTGCAATTAATCCGTCGGGTATCTATGTCGACGTCACTTTCGGGGGCGGTGGACATTCTCGAGCCATTATGGAGCGTCTCGGCTGTGGCGGACACCTCTATAGCTTCGACCAAGACCTTGATGCCTATTCCAATCGTATCGATGACAGCCGTTTCACTTTCGTGCACGGCAATTTCGCTTTTCTGCGTAATTTCTTGCGGTTCTATGGCGTGGAGAAGGTAGATGGCATAATTGCCGACCTCGGTGTGTCGTTTCATCATTTCGATGAAACAGAGCGTGGTTTCTCCTTCAGGACCGATGGCAGGCTCGATATGCGTATGAATCGCGATGCAAAACTCGATGCCGCTACTGTGGTGGCAAGCTACACCGAGGAGCAACTTGCCGACCTGTTCTATCTCTATGGCGAATTGCGCAACGCACGCAAAATAGCACATGCCATTGCTGTGGAACGGACGAAATCGGAAATCGCCACTACGGCACAACTGGTGCGTGTGGTGTCTCCCTTCATTAAGACTTCGGCTGAGAAAAAAGAGCTTGCACAGGTGTTCCAAGCCTTGCGAATAGAGGTGAATGATGAAATTTCGGCATTGAAGAAGTTGCTGCAAGGCACACTCCAAGTGCTACGTCCCGGCGGACGGCTTGTGGTGCTCACCTATCATTCTCTTGAAGACCGCTTGGTGAAAAACTTCATAAAAGCCGGAAATGTGGAGGGAAAGGTGGAGAAAGATTTCTTCGGAAAGGTGAACTCTCCTTTGAGGGCAGTGAACAACAAAGTGATTACTGCTACTGATGCCGAAGTGGAGCGTAATCCGCGTGCGCGCAGTGCCAAATTGCGCATTGCCGAGCGTGTGAGCCAAGAGTAATGATTCATGGCACAACTTGAGAAATATAAAAGTAAGATTAGACCGACAATTAACGATTAAATTGGATAGATAAAAACTCTATGGCGGAGAAACGTAAAAAGAAAAGTATTTTGCGACGATTGCTGTGCGGCGAAATAATACATTCGGGACTCTTGAAAAAATATTCGGGAGCAGTGATGTTGGTGTTGTTTTTCTTGCTCGGATATATTGCAAATAAATTTATGTGCCAGCTCGATATGCAGACGATTAAGACGCTGAAAACCGAGCTGTTGCGCGTGAAGACCGATTATGTCAACGCCAGCGCATCTTATTATTCTCGCATCAGGGAAACTGAGATGAAAGAACTTGTCGATTCTTTCGGACTTGAACTCAAATCGCCCGAATGTCCACCCTACAAACTTAATTCAAAATGAACAATAAAGGTAGCAGAACAACGAAACGTCGCAACAAGGACCACATCATGGGGCGCTACGTCATAATCATGGCGGGTATTCTCAGTGTGGCTGTTGCCGTGGGTTACCGACTGTTCTCTACCACCGTTATCCATGCTTCGCAGTGGCAGGAAAAGGCTGAAGCGCTCAATAAAGAAGCATCTGTTACTCCCGAGCGTGGCAAAATCCTTGCCGATGACCGCTCGGTACTTGCCGCTAACGTGAATTTCTATATTCCACGTCTTGATTTGCGCTCAGAGGGCATCAAAGGGGATACGCTGAAGCGCTATCTCGGGCAGCTTGCCGATAGCCTTGCCGTGATTTCTCCTTATCGCACTGCCGCTCAGTGGAAAGATTCAATATGGTCCGCCTACTCCAATCGCTACAAGATGAAAGGCGTGCGTAGTTTCCCGATTGGAAATAAATTGACCTATAGCCAGTTGCTGCGAATGAAGCAATTCCCATTTATTAAGAAAGGCAAGCAATATAGCGGATTCTACTATGAGGAGCAGCCGCGTCGTTGCTATCCCTATGGTAAAATGGCTTCGCGAAGTATAGGCAAAGTGGGTTATGACACCGCAAAAATGCGTCAAGGAGGGCTCTCGGGACTTGAACGCGCTCTCGATGATATGCTCTATGGCGAGCCGGGAAAGGCTCGTAGCACACAGATGACCAACAACATTGGATTGTGGGAATATCAGCCCGCAAAGAACGGGTATGATGTGATGACTACTATCAATGTGGGGCTTCAGGAGATTGTGGAGCAGGAGCTTTATGAAGTGTGCCGCGAAACTCAAGCCGACTGGGGAACTGCTGTGCTCATGGAGGTGAGCACCGGTAAAATCAAGGCAATTTCCAACTTGAAATATTACCCTAAATACGACACTTACGCCGAGGGCGAGAATAATGCCGTGATAGGATATGAACCGGGTTCGGTGATGAAGCCGATATCTATGATGGT
>CAMEKH010000124.1 GCA_945921235.1 uncultured Prevotellaceae bacterium
CCACCACTCCCGGATTGCGCGAAGCTCGCGAACGACTGCTCTACATGACAATGAACGATGCCGACCGTCGCGCCTACGAGGCACACGTCGACAACATAAGAGTACAGAACGATGTCCTCAACACCGCCAAACTCGAAGGCATGGCAGAAGGACGCGCCGAAGGACGTGCTGAAGGCATAGCCGAAGGGCGTGCTGAAGGCATAGCCGAAGGTGAAAAGCAGAAAGCATTGGCTGTAGCCGCTAAAATGAAAGCTATGGGATTGGGGAACGATATCATTCAGCAAGCCACAGGATTATCTCTTGATGAAATCTCAACTTTATAATTATTTATCTTTGAAAAGAGAAGAACAGAATTGCATTTTATGGAAAAAACAGAAAGAGTAGTTTTCATCGATTATATCCGCGTGATTGCTTGTTTCTTGGTGATGCTCGTTCATTCAAGTGAAAATTTCTATGCAGCCGATTCATCGGGTCTTGCCGGCTCTGTGTCAATGCTTGCCAATGAATCCAACCGCTTTTGGGTAGCATTCTACGATGGATTTTTAGGTCGCATCAGCGTACCATTGTTTATGATAGTATCGGCATTTCTGCTCGTACCGATGAAGCCCGGCACCTCAATGCCACAATTCTATCGCCGCAGAGCCGTTCGCATTTTGCCTCCTTTCATAATATTTATGATTCTCTACTCTTTACTTCCGCTATTGTGGAACGGCATGACGTGGGAACAATCGCTTAACGACCTTAAACACATTGCATTCAATTTCCCGTCGATGGCAGGTCATCTATGGTTTATGTACCCGCTTATAAGTCTTTACATAATAATTCCGATTGTATCGCCATGGCTTGAGCAAGCATCTGCACGCGATGAGCGAATATTCCTTGGATTCTTCGTATTGTCCACATTGATTCCATGGATTCACATTTTCGTTACCGACGAGCTGTGGGGCGAATGTTTCTGGAATCGCTTCAGCATGCTTTGGTATTGCTCAGGATATCTCGGCTACCTTGTCCTTGCACACTATATACGCTATCACATCACTTGGAACCGCCGCAAGCGGATATATGTGGGTGCTATAGCACTCCTCGCCGGAGCCACATTCACCGGATGGTCATTCTGGTGGAAAGGTGTGCCCGGTCAGATAATAGACACACCTTTGCTCGAATGGTCGTGGGAATTTTGCACGCCCAATGTGCTTTGTGCTTCATTTGGCGCATTCCTGCTCTTCTCCTGTATCAACAAGCCAAAAACTCCACGTCTGATTGCATCAGTGTCGAAAATGTCATTTGGAATGTATCTTATGCACATGTTCTTCCTCGCACCTATTGCAAGCGTATTTGTAGCCGGCGACCAAGCTAACCCGCTCCTGCCAGTAGACTTGGCAATACCCTGCATTGCAGTAGCCTCTTTTCTGTGTTGTGTGTTAACCACCAAGCTCTTGTCGCTATTGCCCGGAAGTAAATGGATATTAGGATGCTGAGAACCAAACCCTCAATCTACAAAGAAAGCATATATATGAACAACACTCGACAAAGCATTAAATTTCATAGACTTACATTCAACTCGCTGTCACTAATATTGCCTTATCTTAAGCAATCGGGTAGCCGCTCCTGCGACTATACCGTGGGCGGAATTTATATGTGGATTGACTACTTCAAATACCATTATTGCATTTTCCGAAACACGCTAATAATCAAAGGTGTGGCTGAAGATGATGTGAAGCGTACGGCTTTTTCGCTTCCTATTGGCAAAATGCCGCTCGCCGACGTCGTAGATATTCTCAAAGAATATTGTGCCGATGAAGGCATTCCACTCGAATTCTCAGCTATAACAGAAGAACGAATCGATGAATTTAAAGCTCTATGCCCATCATCTATCAGCGAATTAAGCCATTGGAGCGACTACATCTACAATGCCGACAAGCTCGCCACGCTTGCAGGGAACAAAATGAAAAAAAAGCGGAACCACGTAAATAAATTTATTGCTACCTACCCCGACCATCACATCGCCCCTATCAATAAAGACAACATTGAAGACGTAAAAGCGTTTTTCGACCGCCTTTGCCTCACAAAAACCGATAACGGAATGGCGGGCTATGAGCGAAACCAGACGCGGCGCATTCTGCACGACTTCAGCCGCTACGCCTCAGCTTTCTTCGGCATTGTGCTCTACGTTGGCAATGAAATTGCGGCTTTCACCATTGGAGAAATCACAGGAACTACACTGCACGTTCACATCGAAAAAACCGACCACTCATTTGCCGGAGCCAACGAATTCATCAATATGGCTTTCGTGCAGCATTGTCTCAAATTATATAACATCGACATGGTAAACCGCGAAGACGATGCCGGTGAACCCGGACTGCAACAAGCCAAGCTCTCCTATTATCCCGAACTGCTCCTGCGCAAATTCAACGTTACCTTCTGAGCACCTTTTGCAAACGTTTTTACGCCCCATTCACCATCTCTCTAATCTATTAACAGTTCTCAAATCTGTCACCCACTTTTCAGCATATTCAAGCCCGCAACTAATACTAAAATACACACAGCATGATAAATTATCTCGCAAAATTTAGTACATTTGCAATCATAGTTTCATAAACTCTGAAAAGGACCTAAAAAAATATCACGGCAATATTTTTGCTTGTAAATTTTAAAGGAGAGTTCCTTTGTAGTTGCATAAGGTTTGGTCGCCTTCAGATACTGCATTGAAGTTCTCGGTTATACACGTATTGAATTATGAGGCAAACAAATATAGCATTTAGCGACATAATAATGTTGCCAATATGCAAAGCTAACCCACCGGAATTGGTGCGCTCGCCTATGAACTATATTGGAGGTAAATATGCTCTGCTTCCACAAATCTTACCTCTGTTCCCTAAAGACATAAATGTTTTTGTAGATTTGTTTTGTGGTGGTTGCAATGTTGGCATTAATGCACAAGCTAATAAAGTGATATTTAATGATAACTTAAAATATCTAATTGATTTTTATAAGTTGTTGTATTCTTTGCCAAAAGAAGACACACTTACTCACATACGAAATAGAATATCCGAATTTGATTTATCATTAACTAATAATGACGGATATATTTCGCTAAGGAAGCTCTATAATGAAAAGCGAAACCCTTTAGATTTGTTTGTCCTCGTAGCATATTCATTCAATCACCAAATCAGGTTTAACACTGCACATGAATTTAATAACCCCTTTGGCAAGGAACGAAGTTCATATAATCCGAGAATGGAAAATAACCTAATTGAATTTATAGATACGTTACAATCGCGTGATGTGTTATTCTCTTGTTTTAATTTTGATGACTTCGACTTTTCTAAACTGTCAATTAATGATTATGTCTATTGCGACCCACCATACCTAATTACAACCGGTTCTTACAATGATGGGAAAAGAGGCTTTACAGGTTGGAACAAGACGCACGAAATTAGATTATTGGAAATTCTGGATGAATTAAATTCACGAGGTATAAGATTTTCGTTGTCTAATGTTTTGAGGCACAAAGGCAATCATAATACGATTCTTTCTGAATGGTTAGATTCAAATGATTATTATGTACACCATCTTTCAAAGGATTATTCCAACTCAAGTTACCATTTAAAAAACAGAGGCGAAACAGAAACTGATGAAGTTCTTGTTACTAATTACATTTGCAGATGAGATATATTGGAAACAAAGAAAATATACTCGATAAGATTTATTCCATTCTTATTGAACATGGTGTAACCGGAAATTCATTTTTTGATTTTTTCTCCGGCACGACAAATGTCGCACGCTTTTACAAAAAACTTGGTTACAAAATATATTGTTCAGACGTTATGTATATGTCATATTGTTTACAAAAGGCATATATTGAAAACGGAGAAGAACCCTCTTTTAGGAATTTGTTGCCACATATAAATGTTGATTCAGCTAAACTTTTCGCATTGCCACTTGAATTAGTATTAGAGTATCTTGATACAATACCTGATGTTAAAGGTTTTATTTTTAACAACTATACGCCTGATGGCACAAAAGAATTATCACAGCCTCGAATGTATTTTAGCAATGAGAATGGCATGCGTATAGATGCAATAAGACAGCAAATTGAATTGTGGCATAAAGATAATTTGATTAATGATTCAGAGTACTACGTCCTCTTAGCATGTTTGATTGAAACTATTTCTTTTTATGCTAATGTAGCAGGCGTTTATGCTGCATTTCACAAAAAATGGGATCCGCGAGCAGTAAAAAAATTATCAATGCGTCCAATTGAAATTATTCCAAATGTGACTGAAAACCTCGTTCATTATGGCAATAGTCTTGATATTGTTGGACAATATGATGTTGATATTTTATACCTTGACCCGCCCTATAATGAAAGGCAATATTTGCCAAATTATCATCTGGTTGAAACGATTGCAGCTTATGATAGTCCGGAAATACGCGGCGTAACAGGAATGAGAGGGTACGAGAATAAAAAATCAACTTTTTGCAATTCAAAAACAGCCTTGAGAGATTTGGATTTTGTTGCTAAGACTGCAAAATATAAATACTTGGTACTAAGTTATAATACTGAAGGAATTATGCCTCAAAGTGAAATAATGACAACTCTTTCAAAATATGGTGAAGTTGCATTAGAAGAATTCCAATACTTGCGGTTTAAGAGCAACAACAATGGATTAGCAAAAACAAAGAAACATGTTAATGAGCAACTATATATTTTGAAAAGAAATGAGCACTGAAAATAAAAATCTTTGGATATTAACAGAGGAACGACCCAAAAAGTCTGTTCTTGAAATGATATTTTCATATTTTGCCAAAGACCAAAATTGTGGTTTCTTTGGAGATACCATTAGAATTATACCACTTTTAGACGCTAATAAGTGTTTTGATTTCACTTACCAGGTTATTGGGTTTACTTGTGCTAAAGTAAATAAAATCTTCATTAAAACCGTATCCGGCACATCAAGTTTTACTGATTTTCTTATATATTACCAGGACAACCAACCTAAGCCACAGGATGAGCCAGTATATGCAATTGAAGAAACTAAAACAGATGATAAAGAAAGTCGAAATACAGGTGTATATCAAAGATGCAGTAAATTTGTATTCATAAATTACTTTTATCCCAACTGTAAAAAAGTGATGCTTTATGCATTACAAGTTGGTCAGAAGGAAGAACCTACAGAAACCTATATTTTTGGTACACGCTTGTTGCTAACATTAGGAGTTGAAATTCTTGGGAAACAACTTGATAAAAACATATTTGTCCCATTTTCAACAATTGATGAAATAATAGAAGCAAAATCATTAATGCGACGAGCGCCCAAGGGTAACGCACCAATTCTCCTGACCAAATTTGACGAAAAAATTCAAATCTCAGGAAGGCTGTATAAAAGTGGCTCTTTGTCACACGACCCTAACATTGGAGCATTAAGCATAATTGCTGCAGTTTTAAGAAGACTTGGGTGGGAAAAAGAAATTGAAATTACTCAACACGGGTTGTCTCAATCCCATGTTGGCTCGAGAAATAAATTCATCCAAATAGCAAATCAAATTGGAATTTCATTGCAAGGTTTAACTTTGCCAAAAGCCAGTTTGCCCAAAGATTATTGGCACTATGATTTGCAAGGTGAGAAATTGGGAACAATTTTTATTCATCTCGTCGTTGAGAATTTTACTGAGAGTTACTCAATATTTGAAAACCATGCAGGTTGTGAGAAAGGATATTTTCACACTTCAGATGGGAAGCACATACCACTCGCCAAGTATGCTGATAGGGAAGCATATAAACTTGGCGATAAAGACCAAATAGTTTCTATTCCCGATTTGGTTCTGTTAGATATAAAAGAGACTGAGGCAATAACAATAGAAGGAAAGAAGTATCAAAATAAGCATCAAGGAATTATAGAGCTAAATAACTATGATTCATTTGACGCAATGTATCTAAAAAAATATTATTCAAAATTCCATATTGTTAGAACTGTAGTTTTATATGGTAGCACAGAGGAGCAAATCGCTGAAGTGGAAGTTGGGTTCCTTTTGAATGCAAATGGAAAATTAGTTTTGGGAATTAAAGCACCAAAACTTTTCCGTCGCGCAATTAATAATCTCCTTGATTACTGGAAATAAAAATAGCAATGTTGGCGGTAGTGCAGTGGTTTATGCGTTGTTTCATATTTTCACCTAAGTGAAGCATATTCACCTTATTTATTGTATTTTCACATAAGTCCGAAAATTTTTGATTTTATTTGGATTCTTCAATTTTTGCACTACCTTTGCATTAATTTTCCATACCACGCCGTGCCACATTCTTTGATAAGATGTGGAGCGGTGACGAGAGGTAGGGAGTGCTACATATTGAGAAGTGTTTGCTAACGCTATGTCTTTTGGCAGATTTGAACGTAGGAAACTCAAACTTGGAATACAAAGACATTGCAGAAGTAGATGCAACGGGTAGGTATATAACAACTCCATCCCAATAGCATGCAGAGGCTCGAGTAGCCTCAAGCACGCTTTAGGGGCGTAAAAATATACCAACGGCGTGTGTCAAATTCTGTTTGTTTTATTTCAAAGGTTTCCTACGACCTAAATCTACAAACGAGCAGGAGCAAGATGCCCCGCTTTCTTTTTATGTGGTTACAAACATTCCAAATTTTGTAACGCCTGAGATTGGGCATCTATCGGGTTAAAACTTTTATAAACAACATGAGAAAGTTTTTAACTTTTTTGTGCCTTTTTACTCTTATTACTA
>CAMEKH010000125.1 GCA_945921235.1 uncultured Prevotellaceae bacterium
AGCACGACCTTGCCAAGGTCGGGGTCGCGGGTTCGAGTCCCGTTTTTCGCTCAAAGCCGAGCGGAGGAATCCGCAAAGTTTCAAGTCCGGGTGGCGGAATTGGTAGACGCACTACTTTGAGGGGGTAGCGGGCATTAGCTCGTGTGAGTTCAAATCTCATCTCGGACACGAAGCCGCAGTTGAAGCGAGAAGTTTCAACTGCGGCTTTTTTCGTAGCATGATAGAAAAAAATAAAGTTGTACTTGGTTTATGGCATTGTTTGCAGTAACTTTGCAATGCATAAAAGCGTAGAAGGAACTGATTTATTTCATTGACGAAGAAAAATAAAAAAATTATGATAAAGAAACTGACAATAGCTTTTGTTATGCTGTTATTGGCTATAACGGCAAGTGCAGAGCTTCTTACACCTGTGAAGTGGACGAGCGAAGTGAAAATGAGTGATGAAGCCAATGGCGAGATGATATTTACAGCGACTATTGAAGATGGGTGGCATATGTATGCAATGAATCTTCCCTCAGGAGGTCCTACGCCACTAAGTGTAACATGGGACGCAACCGAAGGGATAACCTTAGATGGTGAATTAACGCCTGAGGTTGCACCTCATGAACAAGTTGATATGGTATTTCACATGAAACTCGGCTGGTGGTCGAGTGGAGTAACACTTAAGCAAAAGTTTACGGTGAATAAACCCACATATAACATTGAGGGATACTTGAAATATATGGTATGTAATGATGTTACGTGCCAATCTCCGACTAAAGAGCCTTTTCATTTTAAAGGCGTTGCAAAAGCTGCTACACCTATTTTTGCCGAAACCGATTCCGCGCCTGCGTTAACAGCCGGGACCCCGACGACAGAAGTAGATACTACTCTCTCAGGCATTTGGGCACCTGTTGATGAATCGAGTTCAAATGCAGCCGGAGGAACAACGAGTAATAGCGGTTCACACTCGTTCTGGTATATATTTTTAGGCGGGTTTTTAGGCGGATTACTTGCACTGCTCACACCTTGTGTGTGGCCGATGATACCGCTCACTGTAAGTTTTTTCTTAAAGAAGAATACCTCGCGAGTGAATTCGGTGAGAGATGCAATGATATATGGATTTTCGATAATTGTGATATATCTGTTGCTCGGATTGATAATAACGGCAATGTTTGGGGCAAGTTCCCTCAATGCATTATCGACTAATGCCATTTTCAATATAATCTTTTTCTTGATGCTTGTGGTATTCGCAATCTCATTTTTTGGAGCATTCGATATAAAATTACCGGATTCGTGGGCAAACAAAATGGATTCAAAGGCGGAAAAGACAACCGGTATATTGAGCATTTTTTTCATGGCATTCACGTTGACGCTTGTATCCTTTTCATGTACGGGACCAATAATAGGCACATTGCTTGTGGAGGCTGCAAGTATGGGTAATTTCACCGGTCCGGCAATAGGAATGGCAGGATTTGCAATAGCATTAGCTGTGCCCTTCACAATATTCGCAGTGTTCCCATCGTGGCTTAAGGAGATGCCGAAGTCAGGAGGTTGGTTGAATTCGGTGAAGGTAGTTCTCGGCTTCATAGAGCTTGCACTGTCGCTGAAGTTCCTGTCGGTAGCCGATTTAGCCTACGGGTGGGGAATCCTCGACCGTGAAACCTTTATAGCTCTGTGGGTGGTAATATTTGCCTTGTTAGGTATGTATCTGCTTGGAAAATTGCGCTTTGCACACGATTCGGAAGTGAAAGGAATAGGCGTTTTCCGCTTTTTCCTTGCCTTAATATCACTATCGTTTGCCGTATATCTTATTCCCGGGTTGTGGGGTGCGCCGCTCAAGAGTGTTAGTGCATTTGTACCACCGCTATACACTCAAGATTTCAATCTCTATGGCGGGGGATTTAGCGAGTATGACGACTATGATGAAGGAATGTTAAACTCTGCCGGGAAGCCTATACTCGTAGATTTCTCGGGTTATGGGTGCGTGAATTGTCGAAAGATGGAGGCGGCTGTGTTTGATAACAGTCGGGTTCGCAAGGTAATAGAGGACAATTTCGTGATGATAAAATTAATGGTCGATGATAAGAAAGCTCTGCCGGAGCCTGTATATGTGAAAGAAAACGGCAAGAAAGTGAAACTCGAGACATACGGCGACCGTTGGAGCTATTTGCAGCGGCATAAGTGTGGTGCAAACTCTCAGCCCTATTATGTTGTTCTTGATTCTGAAGGCAAATTGATGTCGGGACCATACTATTACGATGAAGATATAGATAAATTCATAGAATTCCTGAATAAGGGAAAAGAAAATTTCAATAAGTAGAAAATTTCAGTTTTTTATATGAAAGACCGAGCCGCAAAGTTAGAGGCATTCGGCAAATTGCTCGATGTGCTCGATGAGCTGAGAGTGAAATGCCCATGGGATGCGAAGCAGACAAATGAAAGCCTGCGACCAAACACAATAGAGGAAGTTATGGAATTGTCGGACGCGCTAATAGCCGATGATGAGAAAGATATATGCAAAGAACTTGGCGATGTGCTTCTTCACATAATTTTCTATGCCAAGATAGCCGATGAACAAAGTCGCTTTGATATAGCCGATGTGTGTGATGCACTGCGCGAAAAACTCATTTTCAGGCACCCGCATGTGTTTGGCACCGAAAAGGTGAGCAATGCCGAACAGGTAATACAAAATTGGGAGCAGATAAAACTCAAGGAAAAAGATGGCAATAAGACCGTACTTGCCGGAGTGCCGTCGGCGCTACCGGCACTAATCAAAGCCTACAGAGTGCAGGAGAAAGCTGCCAATGTGGGATTTGATTGGGAAGAAAGGGCAGATGTGTGGGCTAAAGTGAAAGAGGAGATTGGCGAAGTGGAAACTGAGATAAGGAAAGGCGATTCGGTAAATGAGGAGAAAGAATTTGGCGATTTGCTGTTTAGCATAGTTAATGCCGCCCGCCTTTATGGCGTGCATCCCGAAACAGCTTTGGAGAAGACCAATAGAAAATTCATAGCACGTTTCAACTATGTGGAGAGTGAAGCTCGGAAAGCAGGCAAGAAACTCAAGGATATGACTCTCGGTGAGATGGACGAATTGTGGAATGAAGCCAAGCGACTCGGCTATTGACTCTGCAATTAAGCGTAAGAAAGATATGAAAGTCTGTATAACCGAGAAACCAAGCGTAGCAAAAGACATAGCACAGATACTTGGCTCCAACGTCAGGCGCGATGGCTATTACGAGGGTAATGGCTACTGCGTGACGTGGACTTTCGGACACCTATGCACCCTCAAAGAGCCAAATGACTACACTGATAGATGGAAATTATGGAGCCTTGGCGCATTGCCCATGATACCGCAGCGCTTCGGCATCAAGCTGATAGACGATGAAGGCATAAAGAAGCAATTTAGAGTGATAGAGAGTCTGATAGGCGAAGCCGATGAAGTTATCAACTGCGGTGATGCCGGACAGGAAGGAGAGCTGATACAGCGATGGGTGATGCAAAAGGCGAAATGTGCTAAACCCGTGAAGCGGCTATGGATTTCCTCACTCACCGATGAGAGTATTCGCGACGGTTTCAACGGGTTGCGTGAGCAGAGCGACTTCGATTCGCTCTATCATGCCGGGCTGTCGCGAGCTATCGGCGATTGGATTCTTGGAATGAATGCTACACGGCTATATACGTTGAAATATGCACACGACCGCCATGTGCTGTCGATAGGACGAGTGCAGACACCTACACTCGCCTTGATAGTGAGCAGGCAAAAGGAAATAGCAAACTTTGTGTCCGAAGATTACTGGGAAATAAAGACACTTTATCGCAACACACTGTTCAATTCCACAAAAGGACGCTACAAGATAGAAGCAGAGGCGTTGGCCGAGATAGAAAAGATAGGGGAGTACCCGATGCGAATAATTTCGGTAACAACAAAGAAAGGTAAGGAGGCTCCGCCACGCTTGTTTGACCTTACATCGCTACAAGTGGAGTGTAACAAGAAATTTGCATATTCGGCAGAAGAAACGTTGCGCTACATACAATCGCTCTATGAGAAGAAAGTGACAACATATCCTCGAGTGGATACCACCTATCTCAGTGAGGATATATACCCGAAAATTCCCGGTATATTACAGGCTATGGAGCCATACTCAGAACTCACACAGAGCGTGCTTGCCGGGAAGATAGTAAAGAGCAAAAAAGTGTTTGATAACTCTAAAGTTACCGACCACCATGCCATAATTCCCACTAATGTGCGCCCGCAGACAGTGGCTTTGACTCATGAGGAGAAACGCGTCTACGACCTGATAGCCAAGCGATTTATAGCTGCATTCTATCCCGATTGCGAATTTTCGGCAACGAGTGTTGCGGGTGATGTGAACGGAGTGGAATTTAAAGCCACAGGGAAGCAGATTCTGATTAATGGGTGGCGTGATGTGTATGCAAAAGAAACCACGGCTGAAGAGAAAGAAGATGATGCTGAGAATGGCAATATGCCGCAGTTTGTGGAGGGAGAGAGTGGTAGTCACGAGCCTTCACTGCTAAAAAAAGCCACACAGCCTCCAAAGCTCTACACTGAGGGGACACTGCTGCGTGCAATGGAAACTGCCGGAAAATTTGTGGAGGAAGATGATTTGCGCGAAGCAATGAAAGAAAATGGCATAGGACGCCCTTCTACGCGCGCCGCTATTATCGAAACGCTATTTAAGCGGCGCTACATCAGAAAAGAGCGCAAGAACCTTGTGGCAACAACTGCCGGTATTGCACTAATCGATACAATAAAAGAAGAATTGCTGAAATCGGCAAAACTCACAGGTCTTTGGGAGAATAAATTGCGCAAGATAGAACGCAAAGAGTATGATGCCGGCAGGTTTATTGCCGAGCTTAAGGAACTTATCAATGAAATAGTACTCAATGTGCTGCGTGATAATACATCGACCGACATAAAAATAGAAGATGAGGCAAAGGTGACTAAGTCGAAGCCACAAGAGCCGCGCAAGTTGCGCGCAAAGGCTGAAGCAGTTACCTCGGTAGAGCAGATAAAGTGTCCGCTTTGCAAAAAAGGTCATCTGCTGAAGGGGCGAGCCGCCTATGGTTGCAGTGAATTCAAGAATGGCTGTAAATTTATATTACCGTTCAGTGAATATTCAGCCGATCTTGAGCCTAAAGAGCTTCAAAAAATGGTAAAGAAGAATTTTGCGAGGAAATAGCTCATGGAAGAGGTGCTTTTTGTGACAAAGAATTTAATGTTAGAAACAATATTTTTTAATAATATGGCTAATGATGAAGTTTTTCCGCTTGTAGATGAAGCCGGCAATGTAATAGGCAGTGCTACGCGAAAAGAATGTCACTCGGGGAGTAAATTGCTCCACCCGGTTGTGCATTTACATGTCCGCGACAGTGAGAATCGGCTCTATTTGCAGCGACGCTCAATGACTAAGGATATCCAGCCCGGCAAATGGGATACAGCCGTTGGCGGACACGTTGACTATGGTGAGAGTATAGAAGCAGCTCTCAAGCGAGAGGCTCGTGAGGAACTTGGTCTAATAGGTTTTGAGCATCAAAAGCTCTTTACCTATATTTTTGAAAGCAACATAGAGCGCGAAATGGTGAATACTTTCACAACTATAGTCAGTGCTGATTCAATAAGAATTGACAAAGACGAAATAGATGAGGGAAGATTTTGGACATTTGCTGAAATTGATGAAAATATTGGTAAAAATATCTTTACACCGAATTTTGAGTCGGAGTATAAACGATTAAAACAAATATGGGCATAACGGAGCAGTATATAGCAGTAATTATCATATTGATAATTGTGGCACTATCAATTGTGCGCTATTTTTTTAAGAGGCACAATGCGAAAAATGCATGTGCAAATTGTTCAGAAAGAGAATGTTGCCTAAGAGATAAAAAACGTGAAGATAAAAAATGTTGCAAATAAGTTGCGTAAATGAAAATAAAAACGTAACTTTGCAATCGCAAAAGCGAAAAATGGTTCCTTGGATGAGTGGTTTAGTCAACGGTCTGCAAAACCGTCTACGGCGGTTCGAGTCCGCCAGGGACCTCTGAAGAGCGGCAATGAAGCAATTCGTTGCCGCTTTATTTTTTATATATAGCGGAAAGCGCCTCGTCGATGTAGCAATGAGAAAGACGGAGAGAGAACTTGCAGTGAGCCGAAATGGCACAGTTCGAAAACTGATGATTTGTAATTTATGGCAAAAGCGAAAAAAAGCGGGAGATATTTAGTGATTCGATTAATTTATTAATTTTGTGGGGTAATTAAGATAAAATTAGTCTATGAAATTTGTTGGAGCACATGTGAGCGTTGGAGGCGGTGTAGAGAATGCACCACTGAATGCGCACGAAATAGGAGCAAAAGCCTTTGCATTATTTACGCGCAACCCGACGCGGTGGAATTCAGCACCACTGAAAGAGAAATCGATAGAGAAGTTCAAGGAGAACTGTGAGAAATGCGGCTATTGCACATCGCAAATATTGCCACACGATGGTTATCTTATAAATCTCGGAAGTCCTGATGCGGAGAAATTGCAAGTATCGCGAGAGGCATTTCTCGATGAAATACAGCGTTGTGAGCAATTAGGACTTACAATGCTGAATTTCCACCCCGGCAGTCACTTGAAT
>CAMEKH010000126.1 GCA_945921235.1 uncultured Prevotellaceae bacterium
AACTAAATCGTAACCTATTACTATCATGAGCAATTAACCTACGCTCATTTCCAATGAATTACACTCTTTTCGTAACTTCACGGTGCAAAATTACGCCTTTAATTCGATTTTTTCCAATTAATGACAAAAAGAATACACTCATAAACATTTTTTAGCACCAATTCTGTTATAATGCATTTACAATCATATATCTTTGCAAATATATAAAAAGAGTGTAAACCTAATACTTCTATTACCAATGCTATTTAATTTATGCTATTGTATTAGGTATTTGCATTGAAGTCCATCTTTAACAATATTAATTAACCAAGCTGAATCCATGGACTATAGGCTTTTAGTTTTTGTGTTATAGTATGAAAAGTGTATTTAAGTTAGTAGTTGTATTAGTTGCAATATGCATCTCTTCGGCAGTTTCAGCTCAGGAATTTCTGTCGCCCGACAGCATTCGTTCCATTAAATACAAGAGTTCTTACACCACAGTGAAGAATCATTCTTTCTTTATGCTCGGCGCTGATGACAAAAACTGTATTTCAGCTCTTAACGGATATGTATTACCCAATTTGAAGCCCACGGTTTGGACCATCGCTCCTTTCACCGGTGGTGAAATGCTATTTGCCGACAAGCAGACAATAAAATTAAAAAATATTTTCCACGGCGACCCACTAAATGAAACAAAAATAATTAAATTGAAAAACAAGTTGCCAAAAGAGCTTGCTTTCTCGCCCGACGGTACTTTCCTGCTTATTGCTACCGACGACAACAAACTTATAAAATGCTCATCTAATGCTAAAACTAAAAAAGAGGAAAAAGTGAAATTCGAGCTGCAACTCGCCGATGCTCCCTCTTCTATCAAAATAAATAAAGCCGCCAACACTGCACTTATTGTTGAAAAAAATCAAGTGGAGGTGATAAACCTTGAGCGCGGTGCCGTGCGAAAGGCTCTTAAATTCGACACCGATGTGAACGACGTAGCTTTCTCGGGCGATTTTCGCGAATTTTCCGTGCTTCTTGCCAACAACTCTTTGAGAATGATTGACATTGCCTCTCTCACTGAGAAAAAATCTTATCAACTGTCGGGAGGTGCTAAGAAATGCCGAATTATGAACCAGGGCAAATATGCCGTTGTGGCTAACGACGACACATTCTCTTTCCTCAATTTGATTACATCGCACATTGACTATATTTTGAATGCCGACAATGCCGCTCTTTTAGGGCTCGATATTTTCACCGACTCTTTTAACTATGAGCAGATGATAGCTTTCTACGACACTCGTTTCGACAATTTGCACCTTAACTCGGTGGAACGTTACCACACCATGGACTTGAAGCATGAACTCGAATTGCGAATGGCTGAATGGAGCAAGATGCTCCCCAACGAAAGCGAAAGCGACTACCGCTTGCGTGTGAACGATGAATCACGTGCCAAGCACGCTTTGGAGTTAGAGAGACAACTCGTCACAGGAATGGCAGGTGACCTTATCGGTGCCGAAACTGCAAAATTCGGTAATTACTTCGAGAATAATCAGGCTCTGGCTATCGACTTCAACTCTATGCCATCAATCTACCTGAATATCCCTGCTGCCGACTTGAACGACCTGAAGACTATCGACGACCTCGAATTCTTCAACACCTTGTACGGACTCACCGAGGACGACACCTTCGAAGTTATATACACCGAAGCTCGCAATAAAAACACCGGTAAAGTGTATATCTACGACAACTTAAGCCGCAAGAGCATGGCGTTCGACAACGAATCGTTTGTGCCAATGGAAGTCGTTCAACTTGCCAACATTGAAAGCGCCAAGCTCGAAACTCTGAAGGAAGAAGTGGTAACTGCCGCCAAGAGCGATAACATTCTCACCGACCACACCCACATCTCGGTGTCAACCGAAGTAGAAAAAGACGTTGACGCCGATGGCAACAAGATTTTGAATTACCGAATCGACTATATGTATGAAGTTGACGAGGAATTCTCTGCTCGCGACGATTTCAAAGCTGGAAAATACAACACCACTGAATCTAACGCAGCTATGCAGATGATGAACATCGTGAAAAGTTCCATCGAAGGCGACTTCAAAAAATACACAACCGATAGCAATAAGCTCGAAATATCGGTTACCGGCAGTGCCGACGCAGTGCCTATTATCGGCACTCTTGCCTATAAAGGTGAATATGGCGACATTACCGACCAGCTCGTATATCAAGACAATGAGCTGACTAAAATGACTGTCACAAAGGCTCAAGGAATCAAGAGCAATGAGCAACTTGCTTTAGTGAGAGCTATGGGCGTAGCCGACTATCTCAACAAAAACGTGCTTACCGATGTTTCCATACCTACCTCCTTCAAGCACTTCGTGGAAGTATCGAAGGAGAAAGGAAGCAAATATCGTCGCATCAAGGTGTCGATGAAGTTCTTCGATGCTTTCAAGGATACAAATAAATAAAAAATGAAGCTATCATCTATTAAATTTTTTATATTCATCGGCATGCTGCTCGCTATGGCGGGCAGCATGAATGCCGGTGTTAAAGAAGATGCCGACAGCCTCTATGGTGCCTATTGCAATGCACTGCAAAGCGAAATGGGGAAAGACTACGAATTCTCTCTGCTCAACGATTGTTGCCGGCAAACTATCAATCTTATCAAATCGCCGGGCATAGCCGTCGACGACTATATCGCAGCTAAAGAACGCTTGCGCAAGCTACACCCGCAGCTTCAAATTGGCGGTGTGTATTTCTCTCAGCACAACAATCACGTGCTGGGTGTGAGCCTGCTGGAGCAATACATCTCTATCCCCAAGCTCGAGGCTTTCAAGAACGAACTGTTCTCTCTCCCCGAGCATTACCCCTCGCTTCTCTATTATGTAGCTTCTAATAAATTCAATTCGCAGGACTTTGAGCAAGCTATAACCTTCTTGAAAGAGTATCTCGAAACTCATGAGTTGAAAAACGAGCGTAATGCACTTATCTTCCTTAGCCGCGCCTACGGATATATGCTCGACGATGAGAACCAGATTCTTATTCTTATGCAAGGCGTGCAAAAATATCCCTCCGACCCAAACTTGCTTCACGACATCGTGCGATATCACATCAAGTCGCGAAATACAGCTCAAGCCGAGCTGTATCTGCCTGCTTATGAGGCAACCAATCCAAATCCCACCGAACTTTACGCTTTGAAAGCCGGTATTGCCGAAATCAAGGGCGACTATCTCACAAGTCTGAAAATCAGCGAAGCTCTCTACGCAAGTAATGAGAACAACATTGATTACGCCAAAATGCTTGCCCGAAGCAGCTACAACTATGTGGTAATGGAGATGAAAAACGGTCGTACTACTCCCGATGGAAAGCCCGACAGCTCGCTCACTCCTTATCTTGAAAATGCCGCCAAACTGTTTGTTATTATCAACAACAATAAGCCCGAAAAAGCCTATCTCGACGGTCTTATTGACACTTATCTGATGCTCGGACGTCGCGACGAGGCGATGCTCGTGGCTAAGCGTATCGGTAGGCAGATTGACGAAAAACGCAGCAACAAGCTACTCGCCGAGCAGGCTTCATCTAACGCTACTGCAAGTGGCAAGGTAACTTCTTCAGGCATTCCGGTCTTCTCTCAATTCCTCTCCTCTTATATCGACGAAAATTTGCGCATTTGGATGCAAAAAGGCGCATTCGAGAAAAAATCCGACTACGAAGAACGCACAAGCGGCGAAATGCTCGAAGATAAGAAAAAGAGCATTGTGAAAGATGCTAAAGAGGCTTATATTCGACAATTCAGCGGCACCATGCAGGTGAAAAATATCACTATCGGCGGCTACGATGCCGACCACGAGGTCTATCTCATTAAGTATAACCTCGGAAATATGCTCGTTCATGTGCCACTCCAAGATGAGCAAGCACAGAAGTTTCAAGATGATTGGCTGAACAACCGAGTGCGCCCTTCCGAGCCTAAATTCGACATCGCCGGCGACTCGCTGATTCTTTCCGGTCTGACTTTCGTGTCGCAATCGGGAGCAACCTATCGTTACGACATCAACGAGAGCCTGAAATATGAAGACGTGGACGTGAAAATCACTAATCCCATCTCAATTCTTACCGACGACCTTCTCGCAGGGATAGCAAAAAAGGAAGCCAAGCAAATTGTGGACAAAACTACAATTGAAGTGGGCAATAATAACCGAAAATCGGATATCGACAT
Source organism: uncultured Prevotellaceae bacterium (assembly GCA_945921235.1). Lineage (GTDB taxonomy): Bacteria > Bacteroidota > Bacteroidia > Bacteroidales > Muribaculaceae > CALZFJ01. The sequence continues at coordinate 4,193 of CAMEKH010000126.1, forward strand.
CGACATTCCCTCAGATTCTATTGTGAACAAGTTCACTTTTGCCTTGATTATCAGCAATGAAGACTATCGATTTGTCGACAAAGTGAACTATGCTATCGACGATGGTAAGTCCATGACCAATTATTGCCGAAAAGTGCTTGGCATTCCTAAAAAGAACATATTCCACATTAGCAATGCAAGTTACCTTGAAATGAAAGGCGAAATTAAGACGTTCTGCGACCTTGCTAAGGAATATGCCGACTCGGCTCGACTCATCGTGTACTACTCCGGTCATGGCATTCCGAAACTTGAAACTCAAGAGGCTTTCATGCTTGCCGTCGACGGTTCTCCGCTAACAATGAGCGGGTCTATTCTCCTCAATGATTTCTATAACGACCTCGCTTCTACAGGGGCTCGCTCGGTGAACGTGTTCCTCGATTGCTGCTTCAGCGGTGCTTCTAAATCGGGCAACATGCTTACAGCAGCCCGCGGAACGGTGATTAAGCCTAAATCCAACGAGCCTCAAGGCAATATGGTGGTTATGACTGCTTGCTCGGGCGACGAAATCGCCTTCCACTACACCGACCAGCACCACGGAATGTTCACCTACTTCCTGCTGAAAAAACTCAAGGAAACTCAAGGAAAAGCTAATCTCGGCGAAATATTTGAATATGTTCAAAACAATGTTCGCAGGCAGTCACTTCACGACAAGAAGCGCAAGCAGATTCCTAACGTGGAATTTGCTCCCGCATTGTCAAGCACTTGGAAATCGTTGACTCTTAAATAAAATTCTTCTTTATGTAATTGATTATGAAATTTCGTACTCTTCTATTCGTTTTGATTTCTTTTATCGTAGGCTCTTCTCCAGCATATATTTCAGCTCAGAAGGTTAAAGACCTTGAAGGCGAATACATGTATCAGCAACCCGACGACGAAAGCCGCAACGTGGCTGAAAAGAAAGCCGTGCAACGTGCACAAATCAATGCTCTCGCTCGCGAATTCGGAACTATCGTGGCAAGCCGTAGCACCATGACCGTCACAAACGAAAAGATGTCGCACATTCAGATTGGCGTCAACGAGGTGAAAGGTGAATGGATTAAAGACAATAAAGCTCCTGAAATAACCCCGATTATCGACCCTTCCACCCACAAGCAGTATCTGAAGGTGAAGGTGTGGTTCAAAGCTCGCGAAATTATTTCGCAAGCTATCGATGTGGAAACTCACCTGCTGCGCAACGGCGTGGACCTGAAGCATGAGGACCACGAATTCTATGCCGGCGATGAGATGTTCCTGTATTTTCGTGCTCCTGTCGATGGATATCTTGTGGTGTATCAGCTCGGCGAGGACAACAACGTCTATCGCCTTCTGCCCTACTCCTCAAGTCACAGCGGTGCTTACGAAATCAAAGCAAACGAAGAGTACACGCTTTTCTACGACAATTTCGACTATTGCAAGAAGAAAGGGGAGAATCCGCGACAAGTCGATGGCATTATTCTCACTGCCGATAAAGAAATTGAGTGGAACAGTGTGTGCGTAATTTTCTCACCCAACGCTTTCACTCACCCGCAGGATTTCGACAAAGGAAAAGCCGACGGCAATAAATTGGGACTCGGAAACCGAGTTTTGGAGATGCCGCGCGTGCTTAGCTCCGACAAGTTCCAAGATTGGCTCGCCAAAAGCCGTATCAACGACAAGAAGATGAGCTACACGCCCATCGACATTCAAATTCGTCGCAAATAGAATAGAATTTTGCTCACAAGGAGCTGAAAGCACTATATTCTCACGCACTCGCCTAAGTGGGGACAATGAATTATCGGTTTTCGGCAGCTTCTTTCAACACTTTATAGGTGTCGACCGATACATTCTCCCACCGATAATCGTTCAAATCATATTTTGCGCGCGTTCCGCAAGGCGTGCGCAATAATTTTTCTTCTATTTTCCCTGTTAGGTCGGCTACATTGCCCGCCTCGAAATAATCGTCAGCCGGCAGTTCAATGAGGTGTGTGGCTGAAATGTCGCTCACCACCATTGGCAAGCCGTAAGCCATAGCTTCAAGCATCACGAGCGGAAATCCCTCGGTTGTGGAAGGCAGCACAAAAAGCCGCGCATGGCTATAGAGCTGCCTCAGGTCCTCTCCCTTGGTAAATCCGGTGAACACCACTTTCCCTTCAGTGTCGAGCGAGCGCAGATAGTCGTAGTAGGACGTATCGTGGTCGCTTGCTCCGGCTATCACCACCTGCTTCACTCCACTAAGGCTGACTGCGGCACGAATCAAGGTGTCAAAGCCTTTCTCCGACGACATTCGCCCCACGGCAAGCAGATATTCACCTCGCTTTATGCCGTGCTTATCAAGAAAATCCACCCCCGTCGATGGCGCAACACAGGCTATTCCGTTGGGTATATACACCGATTTCTGCCGTATTTTC
>CAMEKH010000127.1 GCA_945921235.1 uncultured Prevotellaceae bacterium
ACGGCAAGGGCATGTGTGAGGGCGGCAATGCCTCCTTTGGCAGCCGTGTAGCTCTCGGTTTGCGGCTGGCTCATGCGGTCGCGTGAAGATGAGATGTTTACTATCGATGCCCCTTCGGCAAGATAAGGCGCAAGCAGTTTCACCAAATAGAAAGGAGCCGTCACCCCGACAGCCAGAGCCTGCTGAAATTCTTCCCAAGTACACTCATCAAGCCCTTTCATCAGAGGCATAGCATTGTTCACGATGTAATCCACCTTGCCATATTTGCTGACAATATCAATAGCGAAGGCTTCGAGCACCTCCTTCTTGGAGATGTCGCCAACGAAGTGGTCGCCCTTGCGCACATCGATGACTGCCACCGAAGCACCTCTCTTGCGGAACTCCTCGGCAATACATTTGCCGATGCCATGCGCACCGCCTGTCACAATAGCTACTTTTCCTTTATATTCCATAATAATTATCTTAAATCGCTTGATATAATGTCTTTTAATGTGTTCCTATTGCCATTTATATGTGTGCAGTTCAACGTCAGTTCGAATAAAGCACTTGCTTTGACTCTGTGGAGTGCAGACAATAATGCCACTAACGAATGCAAAAGTAGACTATTTTCCCCAATAAATTGCCTTGCTTGAATAAAAACCAATCGTAACTGCGAAATTTCCCATATTTTCACACTGTAATGCTCCAAACAACTTTATGTGGACATCAGCAAATCCTTCCGGAGAAAAATCTTTATCCCGCCGGTCTATAATGTCGATAATTATATCTAAATTTGCAACGTCAAAAGAAAAAGAATAACAGAACAACCAACACATAATATGAGCGAAGTGACAAAAAAAATTGCCGATGGCGTGCGCCTGAGCTATGCCGGAGGAGAAAATAATAAAAAACTCTTTATCGAAACATACGGCTGCCAGATGAATGTGGCCGACAGTGAGGTGGTGGCTTCGGTGATGAAAATGGCAGGATACGAAGTTACCGAAGAGCTTGAAAGCTGTGATGCGGTGTTTATCAACACTTGCTCTATTCGCGACAATGCCGAGCAGAAGATTTTCGCCCGCTTGAGCCAGCTCGCCGCAATAAAGAAGAAGCGAGGAGGGCATTTCATTGTGGGAATAATCGGTTGTATGGCTGAGCGCATGAAGGAAACGCTTATCAATGAGCATGGCGTAGACATTGTGGCAGGTCCTGATTCTTATCTTGATTTACCTAATCTTGTGGCGGCTGCCGAAAACGGCGAGAAAGCCATAAATATCGACTTGTCGCTCACTGAGACTTATCGCGATGTGATTCCGGCACGTATCGGTGCAAACAAGATAGGCGGTTTCATAAGCATAATGCGCGGGTGCAATAATTTTTGCTCATATTGTATTGTGCCCTATACTCGCGGTCGCGAGCGTAGCCGTGAGCCGGGAAGCATATTAAACGAGCTTCGCGACCTCAGGGCTAAGGGCTTCAAGGAGGTGACCCTGCTCGGGCAGAATGTGAACAGTTATCGCTATGTGTCGCCCCAAGATGGCTCGGTGGTGGATTTTGCCGCATTGCTTGGCATAGTGGCCGATGCGGCACCCGATATGCGAGTACGATTTACCACATCGCACCCCAAGGATATGAGCGATGATATCATATCCATGATTGCAAGTCGCAAGAATATATGCAATCACATTCATCTGCCGGTGCAATCGGGGAGCAACTCGGTGCTGAAAGCTATGAACCGAAAATATACTCGCGAGTGGTATCTCGACCGCATAGCGGCAATACGCCGCATGATACCCGATTGTGGCATAAGCACTGATATGTTTACCGGATTTCATGGCGAGACAGAGGAAGATTTTGAGCAGACGTTAAGCCTGATGCGCAAAGTGGGCTTCGACTCGGCGTTTATGTTCAAATACTCGGAGCGTCCCGGCACGTTTGCCTCGAAATTCTTACCCGACAATGTGGCAGAGGAGGTGAAAATAGAGAGGCTGAACCGCATGATTGCACTTGAGAACGAATTGTCGCTCGAGAGCAATCGTCGAGATGTGGGAAAAACCTTTGAAATACTCGTTGAAGGATATTCCAAGCGTTCGCGCAGCGATATGTTCGGTCGCACGCAGCAAAACAAGGTGGTGGTCTTTCCTGCCCGCGATGAAAAGCCGGGCGATTTCATCACCGTGAAGGTGAAGAGCGTGTCGAGTGCCACACTGCTCGGCGAGCGCATAGATTGACGTGTGTGGAATAGAAAGTTGTGGGGAAATGTTGACTTCAGAAGAAGGAAAAGAGAAATTGTGGAATGGAAATTTCGTGAAGGTATTCACGGGTAATTTCCTGCTGTTTTTCGCATTTTATGTGATAATGCCAATTCTCCCGCTATATTTGCGCGATACATTCGATGCCGACAAGCAGATGATAGGAGTGGTGCTTTCGGGCTACACGCTCACCGCACTGCTTGTGCGCCCGTTTGGGGGATATATCGTCGATAGCTTTCCGCGAAAGACGGTTTTGCTGATATGCTATTTCATATTTTTCATTTTCTTCGCGGGATATTTTCTTGCTTGGACGGTGATGCTCTTTGCCATAGTGCGCACGTTGCACGGATTTTCTTTTGGTGCACTGACGGTAGCGAGCAGTACGATGGCAATCGATGTGCTCTATCCGTCGCGTCGAGCCGAGGGAATAGGTTATTATGGGTTAAGCAATAATCTTGCCATGGCTATAGGTCCCACGGTGGGACTTATTCTTTACAATTATGTGACCGATTTCAATTATATTTTTGCCGTTTCGCTCGTTACGGCAGGAATGGGACTTGCCGTGGATTGCGCCATAAAGCCTCGCAATCGCAGTCTTAGAGTCGATAGACAACCTATCTCGCTCGACCATTTCTTTCTGCTCAAGGGGTGGCGACTCGGACTGTCGATGGCATGCCTGTCGTTCAGTTTCGGAGTGCTGTCGAACTATCTTGCCATTTATTGTCGAGATGAACTTGGCATGAGTGGCGGCACAGGCACATTTTTCATGCTTGCAGCCGTGGGACTTATGGTGTCGCGCCTCATAGGCGGACGCTCGCTTCGCAAGGGTAAGATAGTACAGAATGCGGCGTTCGGAGCCACTTTCTTCATGTTCTGCTATCTGCTGTTTGCCACAGTTTCGCACCCGGTGGCGTATTATTCCACAGCAATAATCATAGGACTTGGCAATGGGCACATGTTTCCCGCCTATCAAAGTATGTTCATAAATCTGGCATCGAATTCACAGCGAGGAACGGCAAATTCCACACTCCTGACATCGTGGGACGTGGGAATAGGGCTTGGGGTGCTTGCCGGAGGGGCAGTGGCTGAGAGTATAAGCTATCACAGCGCATTTATGGTGGCTGCAGCAGTGAATGTAGCCGGAGTGGTGGTGTTTCACACACTTTGTCGCTCACACTATCTCCGAAATCGCTTGCGCTGACTTTCCTGCCTCGCATACTTGCCACATTCGGGGCACGGCACTATGCCACTAAGTCCTCTATGCACACATAAAAAAGTGCGCCGACCTAAAATAGGAAGACGCACTTTTGTTCATTGCGAGAGTGAGCTTATTATGCTTCGCTGATAGCTCCGCTCGGGCAAACCTCTGCACAAGAACCGCAGCTGATGCAAACATCAGGGTCGATAGAATACTTGTCGCCCTCAGAGATTGCACCTGTAGGGCATGCGCTTGCGCAAGTGCCGCAAGCAACGCAGTCATCACTAATTACGTATGCCATAGTAGTATTAATTTAAATAGTTAAACTTCTTTTGTGCAAATGTAGTGTTTTTTCTCGAACAAATATGCCTATTAGGAGAAAAATATTCTATAATTTTGCGAAAGAATTAGTCAATGGAAGTTTTATGCAGCCCTTATTTAGCATAATAACAATCACTTACAATGCTTCGGGAGTCATTCGCCCCACATTGGAGAGTGTGAAGCGGCAGACGTGTCGCGATTTTGAGCATATCATTGTCGATGGAGCATCGACCGACGACACCGTGTCGGTGGCTCTCGCTGAAGGCGTGGAGGGAATCAAGGTGCAATCGGAGCCTGACAAGGGGCTTTATGATGCTATGAACAAAGGTATAAAGCTCGCTACGGGAAGATATCTTGTGTTTCTTAATGCCGGCGATTCATTTGCCGGCGATGATTCGCTTGCTCGCTTTGCCGATGCTGCGAAATCTGCTCCGGGCATCATCTACGGGCAGACGCAAATAGTAAATGCCTCAAGGCAAGTGGTGGGAATGCGTCATCTCACGGCACCGGCAGTGCTCACAGCCGATAGCTTCAAGCATGGAATGCTTGTGTGTCATCAGGCCTTTGTGGCACGTCGCGACATAGTTCCGCAGTATGACCTTTCCTATCGCTTCTCAGCCGACTACGATTGGTGCATACGCTGCTTGCAGCGCTCGGAGCGGAATGTCTATGTAGGCGATGCCCCCGTAATAAGTTATCTCACCGACGGCTTGACCGATAAGAACCACAAAGCATCGCTCCGCGAGCGTTTTCGCATAATGTGTCGATACTATGGCACACTGCCCACAGCGTTGCGGCACTTGGCGTTTGCCATTCGCTACTTGAAGACGAAATTCGCATAAATTGATGACTGACGACAAAGTACTGTGCGCAAAGCCGTGCCTGTGAATAAAATCGAAGGGAAATTATAGAGCACTTAATATTTATTTTCTAAAAAATAATCATTAACTTTGTGGCATTAACCGCAATAAATATCATTTTAGGCTATGAACGTAGTAGACAGATTTTTGCAATATGTAAAGTTTGACACACAGAGTGATGAACTTACCAATCTCACGCCCTCCACTCCGGGGCAGATGATTTTCGCACAACATTTGGAGAAAGAGCTGACCAATCTGGGGCTTTCGGATATATCGCTCGATGATAATGGCTATCTTATGGCAACACTCCCCGGCAATTGCGACAAAAAAGTGCCCACGGTGGGATTTATCGCTCACCTCGACACGTCGCCTGATATGTCGGGACGCCATGTCACTCCGCGTATCATCGAAAAATATGAGGGAGGCGACATTGTGCTAAATGCCGAGAAGAACATTGTGCTCTCACCCACGCAGTTCCCCGAGCTGAACGACTATGTGGGGCAGTCGCTTATAGTTACCGATGGAAATACGCTGCTTGGTGCCGACGACAAGGCGGGAATAGCCGAAATAATCACGGCAGTGGATTATCTGCGCACGCACCCCGAGATAAAGCATGGCGACATTCGCATAGCATTCAATCCCGATGAGGAGATTGGACAAGGTGCTCATAAGTTTGATGTAAAGAAGTTTGGCGCCGATTGGGCATATACCATGGACGGTGGTGCCGTAGGCGAGCTTGAATTTGAGAATTTCAATGCTGCGGTAGCCAAAGTTACCTTTAAGGGCAGGAATGTTCACCCCGGTTATGCCAAGCATAAAATGGTGAATTCTATTCGTGTTGCAAATCAGTTTGCCATAATGCTTCCGCGCTGGGAAACTCCCGAGCACACCGAGGGCTACGAAGGATTCTATCATCTCGTTGGCATTGAAGGTGATGTGGAGAAGACGGTGATGACTTATATCATTCGCGACCACGACCGCGACCGCTTTGAGCGTCGCAAGAAGGAGCTTGAGCATCTGGCACGCAAGGTGAACAATGAGTTCCCCGAATGTGTGAGCTTGGAGCTTAAAGACCAATACTACAATATGCGCGAGAAGATAGAGCCGGTGATGCACATCATCGACACGGCAAAGGCTGCTATGGAGCGTGCCGGTGTAGTGCCCAAGGTGCAGCCTATACGTGGAGGAACCGATGGAGCACAGCTCTCGTTCAAGGGGCTTCCTTGCCCGAATATCTTTGCCGGAGGGCTGAATTTTCATGGTCGCTTTGAATTTGTGCCGATTCCATCGATGGAGAAAGCCACCGACACAATTGTGGAAATATGCAAAATGGTGGCGGAATAAAGCAAAATATTCGCTTTGTGAAAGGCGTGAAGAAGATAGAAACTTCCATACCGAGGCAGACGGTGACAATCGTCTACGACAAGACTAAAAGCCGATATGCCGATTTCACTACAGCTTTCAAGCGTATAGGTTATGAAATTACGCCTAAGAAGTGTGGAGCAAAATGAAGCTGAAAAGGCTTTTTTGAGCCAAAAAGTGAAAAAATAGCGGCAAATACTCATTGCCGCTATTTTTTTAGCATAATCATTTAATACGTCAGGCATCGTAGTAGCCGTCGTCGTCGGAAGGTGCCGAAGCAAGGATATTGCGTGCAAGTGACACGTCTTGTTCGAAAACCATTACTTTCACCAAGCCTGTCTTTAGTGGTGCAAGTGGAAGAATCGACGACATCATATCGTTGACCACAATGCAGTGCACTCCATTCGTTTCGAGCACGCCCTTCACCATGTTGGCTTCCACGGCGTTGTCATATTCGCCGAGAGTGGCTAATTTCCGGTTGTCGTAGTTGGCTTTCATAATCATTGAGTCTTTTTATGATATAACAAAGAATAATATCATAGAG
>CAMEKH010000128.1 GCA_945921235.1 uncultured Prevotellaceae bacterium
GTGTATTTCACCTGTGCCTGCCACTACTTTTACTGTTGCCACTTCCACGCTCTCGGTGCCTGTAGCTTTCGAGAGAAGGATAGTGCCTGCCTCAAGGTCTATTGTAACCTTGGCAGTAAAATCTTCAGTAGCATTAAACTTGAATGCGTTATCTGTAGTCTTGACAATCATATTGGTAGTATTCAGTGCCAATTCCACGCCATCGGCTATCGGTCCGAATCTATTGGCGTTGAAGACTTTCCAATCACCGCTAAGCACGCTTCCGAATGTAACCCAGTTCTCACCGCTTACTAATGGCACTGTGCCTTCATATTTGCCTTCGCCTTCGTTAATCAATTTGATTGGGTGGCTATCGTCGGCAGGATTCCAGCCGTTGAATGATCCTATTGCATAGAGTACTTCCGGATAAACAACGGTCAGTACGCCTGTGTTCAGGTCGAGCTTGAAGCTGTAAGTGCCCGGGTCAATGGCGTAAGAGCCATCGGCGATGCGGTAGATTGCGTTGTCGCCCACAGCGAGCTTGGTGTCGCCCATAGAAGGACCATAGCGGTGGCTGTTGCAAATCTCCCATGTTTCACCCGGAGTAGCTGTGAATGCTATATATCCGTAAGACCCATCTGCATAGATTGTTACATCTTTAATCTCAAACACGCCTGCGCTTATCTTTGTCATCGGGTTGGTGCGGTCGTTAGGGCTCCACTGGTAGTCCTCGGCTGTAGTGCCAATGAGATACATCTCTTCGGGCAGAGGCTCCGGCACGCTGATAGTGCCAACGGCGGGTGTAGTCACATCACCGCTCTTGCGAGGCAGTGCGAACACCTTGAGATACTCGCTTGAGTTACCTACTATCCACAAATTGTCGGCATAGTCCCAAGCCATATCGTTGCAGTTTGTTCCAATATTGGTGTCGAACTCATAGAGAAGGTTGAGAACCGGCTTGCCGGTCTTATCTTTGCTGATTGTGAACACACCTGCTTTTTTCTTTGCTGTGGTGAGCACTACTTTGGTGAAATCATGGTTAAAGCGAATGCCGGCACCGCCACACACTGTTTTTGTGTCTTTGTAATCTTCTTCACCTGCTGCGTTCACGTGGATAAGGGCGGGTTGCTCTTCAGTTGGAGTGCCACGATATTGGCTGTACCAATAGCCACCCTCATTGTCGTAGATGACGCTTGCATTTGCAGGGCTAATGGTGTATTGACCGCTCAATACCGCTACGTTGCCTGTAGGAACTGTCGACCACTCTTTTGCCGTACCTATCTTGTAAGTATCGGTGCGGAAACCGCTATAGGAGAATGCGGCACCATTAGTGGTGGAGGAGAGGATTACCATTTCAAGGTCCTCGCCACTACCTTTAAAGTCCATACCTACCACCTGGGCTGCGATGAAATTGCCATCGGCATCTTTCAGCTCGCTTGTGGCTTCATCGATTGTTCCTTTGAAGAACTCGGTGAAGTCGGCATCGAGGTCATCGGGATTTACCTCATAGAGAGGATTGGCAGTGCCACTGAAAGAACAACGTCCCATGAAGATACGCCCGTCGTTGGTCAAGCTGATGCGCATCGGGTCCACGAAGAGTTTTCCTGATGTATAGGTCAAGCCGCCCTTGAATGCGTAACCTCCGTTCTTGTTCATGATAGAGTTGAGCTGAGGGTCGAATGCGTAAAGTCCGCAACCTTCGCCATTTGAGCTGATGTAGCCGGTTTTAGTGCCCGGTGTGATACCTTCGGTGACAATAGCACGTCCGAAGTGCGGACTTGCAGGATTGCTGTCGACAATCACGCCATGAGGGCAATAGAATTTCACATACTTGCTGTGCTCAGTGGGAGCTGCAACGGTTTTGCCGGTAACGGTTACATTCCAAGCGAAATCACCGAAGTCCGAGAAATCGGCGGTATTTACTTGCACGGTGTTCTCACCCACATTGTTGGTTCCGCTTACACTCAAAACGTTAGTTTCGCCTTTGAAGAAATTGATGGCAACCTTGCAGGTGCCTTCGTTGTTGTCGTTCAAGCTGTAGCTCAATGTTACGATTCCGTTCTCGTCGGGGGCTGATGCTTTCAATCCGTAGGCGTAGGGATTGAGTGCACTTGCCATTTGCGACATGCCGAATACGCAAAGCAGCGTAACTAAAGCACTTAGTAATCTTCTTTTCATGTTGTAAATGTTTTTAAGTTAGTTAAATAAGTTGTTTTTTTATTCTATTTTTTGTTTTTTGTTCCGGTTAATGGAAAGTATTATAGTTAATCGCAGGTTGCGGGTTTATTATAATGGCAAATTTTCGTTAAGTGATATATATTACGAGTCAAAGGTAATGATAAATATTTATTTTTCAAAATTTTGTATTAAATAAATTTTCAGAGAGATTTTCAATGTTTTAATTAGGAGTTTTTGCTCGGTATGAGCGGAATTTGCTTAAATTTGTGCATTGAATTGTTACGGATATGAACGAAAACGGCTCAATCGATGCACAGATGATGAATTTCGGCAAGGTGATGCTTGGATATCTCCGGTACACCCCAAATGAGGCGCAGACCACGCTTATTGCGGCTTTTGCGCGCTTCTGCCTCACGTCGCCCTCCGACTCGGTGTTTCTGCTCAATGGCTATGCCGGCACGGGAAAGACGTCGATGACCGGTGCTCTGGTGAAGACTCTATGTCATCTCAATCGCAAGACGGTGCTTCTGGCTCCCACGGGGCGTGCTGCAAAGGTGTTTTCGGCTTATTCGGGTTACCCTGCCTACACCATTCACCGCAAAATCTACCGCCAGAAGAGCTACTCGCCCGAATATGGAAATTTTGCCGTTGCCGACAATAAGCATGTCGATACCGTGTTCATAGTCGATGAGGCTTCTATGGTGGGTAATGCTTCGGCTGAGGCAGCGGCATTCGGCTCCGGGCGTCTGCTCGACGACTTGGTGCACTATGTCTATAGCGGAACGAATTGCAGGCTGATAATACTCGGCGATACAGCTCAGCTACCGCCGGTGGGATTCGAGGAGAGTCCGGCTCTCGATGCTAAGATACTCTCGGCTTATGGGCTGGCGGTCTACGGCTTTTCTCTCACCGATGTGGTGCGTCAGGGTGATGGCTCGGGGATTCTCGACAATGCCACGCGCCTGCGCAATGCCATTGGTCTTTACCGCTCGGGCAAACTGCACGAGTTGCGCCAACCGCGATTACGCCTCACCGGCTACGATGACATTGAGGTGATTTCAAGTGAATATCTGCTCGAGAAGATTTCCGATTGCTACGACCGCGACGGGATAGGCGAAACTATCATTATCACTCGCTCCAATAAGCGCGCCACGCTGTTCAATCTTGGCATTCGCAGCCAGGTGCTATATCGCGAGGAGGAACTTGTGAGCGGCGATATGCTGCTTGTGGCAAAGAACAACTACTACTGGAGCGAAGAATATGAGGGGCTGGACTTCATTGCCAATGGCGATGTGGCTCGGGTGAGCCGTGTGAGCAGCATGCGAAAGCTCTATGGATTCCGATTCGCCGACGTCACTATGGAATTTCCCGACCACGATGTGGAAATCGATGCTCGTGTGATTCTCGATGCACTCACCACCGATGCTCCGGCACTCACCCGCGAGCAGAGCGAAATGCTATTTATGGCTGTGCAGGAGGAGCTTGAAGGCGATAAGCGCACTCGCTATCGTGCGCTGAAAAAGCATGGCTATTTCAATGCGTTGCAGGTGAAATATGGCTACACCGTAACTTGCCACAAGGCGCAGGGCGGACAGTGGAAAAATGTGTTTATCGATATGGGGGCAATCCCCGATGACGCTATGCTGACTCTCGATTTCTTTCGCTGGCTCTACACGGCACTTACGCGTGCTTCTAAGCACGTCTATCTCATAAATTCTCGCTTGGAGTGCTTGTAGTGTCGGTTTGCTCCTCTTTTTTGCCACGCAGGGTGCGTATCTCACGCGCAAGGAACTTATTGAACGAGAAGGGCAGAACCGATAGCACCGCCGACACGAGTGCGGCGAGTAGCAACCCGTAGCCTATGTTGAAGCCCATGCCGAGTGTCTTTATGTGGAAGAATTGCGGCACTTGAATGTGAATGAAATCTTTGGCATCGGCATAGAAATACAATCCGCAGCATATCAGGGCTGCCGCAACAAGTCCCCAATAGCGGTTTTTCATGCAATTGATGGCAATGGCTCCAAATCCCACGGCAAACGGCAACAGGGCAAACAGCGCGTTGAGCAGGCTTTCGGCGTTTGAGATTGTTTCGGCTGTGTATTTCAGCCCGTTCCAATCGCCGTCGAGTGCTACTTCAAAGAGTGGCATAAAGCTATAGACGATAAGATATGCTACTAATAATATGTTGGTCAATGGTTTCATAATCTCTAAGAATTCAAGTTAGTAAAATTACGCCTGATACGGCTGAAAATATCGCCTGAATGTGCGAAAGCGATTATTTAGTGCGAATATACGAATTTATGTTTGGATACCGGCAATCGGCGTACATTTTTTAGCCAAATTTTGCATTTTTAGTCACAAAAAGAACTGCTGATGCGATATGTCTACATTCGATAATTGTAAAAGCACTACTGTCGCATAAACTCACATATAGCGGGTGTAAAAGCCGGATTTGGAAGCCGAATGTGAGGTGTATTCCCTTTTATATCGCTAAAAGTGAAAAACAGGCTTTTATTTTTGTAAATGTGATAAATTTGCTAACTTTACGGGAAAAATGATGCAATGATTATGTGATTTTGTGCATAATTGTTTCATAATACTATAGTTACACGGAATAGATTTCACTGATGAGTTCGTTATCAAACAAGATAGATGTGGAGATACATCACCCCGAAACATGGCGATTGTCGCTGAGAATCGATAGTGGCAGTGTGTGTTTTGTGGCTCATAGCGAGGTGGAGCGTGATTCACTTATGAGCACTACGTTGGCACTCGATGGCGGCAATGATGATTATCTTCGCTCACTCGAAAATTGCATCTACGACAATCCCTTTTTCTTGCTCGATTTCAAGCGCGTGGATATTGCCGTGACGTCTATGCGGTTTATGGTCTTGCCCGGCGAGATGAGCGATGAAGCCTCTCAGCAGGCTTGGGAGGCTCTCTACGCCAGAGAGCAAGGCGGCGATGTAGTGGTCGACACTCTTCTGACTTGTGGCGTGAAGATTGCTTTTGAGGTGCCGAAAGGGGTGCTGTCGTTCTTGAATCGTACTTTCAACAACCCACCGGTGAGGCATCATCTCTCGGCAGTGTGTGAGCATTTTGCTGAAAAATGCGCCAATACCGGAGTGGGCAAAGAATTTGTGTATTTTCACGATGGCAGAGCCGATGTTATGGTCTATTTGCGTGGAAAATTCGCTTTTGCCAACTCCTTTGTGTGCGAAAATGCCGATGATGCCACTTTCTATATTCTCGGGGTGTGGAACGAATATGCTCTCAATGTGTACAACGATGAATTGCAGATTGCCGGCGACAAGAGAATGCGTGAAGTCGTGGCTCCGGCTTTGAGAAAATATGTAACTTATGTGATGCCGGTTATCTTCCCTGCCGCTGCCATGAGGATTGGGCTTGATGCAATGAAGGCACCTTTTGACTTGATTTTAATGTCGTTATGCGAATAATAAGAGGAAAATACGGACGCCGACGCTTCGATGTGCCACAGAATATCACGGCACGTCCCACTACCGACTTTGCTCGTGAGAATATCTTCAATGTGCTTGAGAATATGGTGGATTTTGAGGGCTGCACGGCTCTCGACCTTTTTGCCGGCACTGGTGCAATCAGTTTTGAGTTTCTGTCTCGTGGCTGTGCGAGCGTGACTTGCGTGGAGAAGTCGGCAACACAATTCAATTTTATTCGCCGCGTGCGCGATATGCTCGGCGATAAGAATTTAACCATAGTGAAAGGCGATGTATTTAAGTTTGTGGAGTCGACTACGCATAAGTTCGACATCGTTTTCGCCGACCCTCCCTACGATTTGCCCAACTTTGGTGAAGTGCCCGGCTTAATACTCAACTCGCATATGTTGCACCCCGACACTATTGTGGTGGTGGAGCATAGCAAGGTCTACGATTTCTCATCGTTGCCGCATTTCACAAGGCATCTCACTTATGGCAGCGTGAATTTCTCGATTTTCAGAATGGACGCCGACGGCTGACCGCCATTCCCTCTATTATTAACCATGCTGTCCGTTAAAACTTTTGGAAACGATTAAAATTAGGAGGCTGCGCCGTAACCCTTAATTACGACACAGCCTCTTCTTTCGACCAAATATGAAAAAATGAATCAATCTTCTATGTCTTCGTGGCTTGG
>CAMEKH010000129.1 GCA_945921235.1 uncultured Prevotellaceae bacterium
ACGGCGAATACGTTCTTTGCCGATTTCGCAGATATTTTTATAACCTGCTTTGTACGCTTCGCTCTTTTCATCTGTAACTTCCGGTAGTTGCACCATAATGAATTTGCGATGCCCACCATCTTCTGCATTGAGTTGCATTACTGCATGTGCGGTAGTAGCCGAGCCGCTGAAGAAGTCAAGGATAATTGCATCATCAGAAAATTTCGTAATCATTTTCAGACAACGAAGCAATAAATTAACGCTCTTTGGATTATCAAATGTTTTTGCACCCATAAGCGCTATTAGGTGTGATGTAGCTGATGAAGTTAAAAAATCATCGTCCCACCAAGTAGTAACTGTTCGGCGAGATTTCTCAGCTTGTGTTTTATAATACTTTTGTTGTAATCCGTTTTTGGTCTTTACGATAAGTCCAGCATCATACTTTTGTTTCATAGTTTCTTGAGAGTATCGCCAATATCCAAGGACGCCAAGAAACTCATAATGTGGATTTCCTTTTTTTGCTCCGCCAGGTCCATCTACAGGCGTTAACTTATAAGCCCCTCTATCATCGCTATAATTAAACCCTTCTAAAATAGGGTCTTCTCCAATTTCCTTCTGTTTTGAAAATAGAGTAGATATATTTTTACAATAAAAAACTAAATGGTTATGATTTTCTGAAATAATTCTATCATTAGACACAGAAGCTCGATGTTTATGGCATATTGATGCAATAAAATTTTGTTCTCCAAAAATTTCGTCACAAATCTTTATTAAATTAGCTTCTTCATCGTCACCTATTGATATAAATATTGCCCCATCTTCTGTTAGAAAGTCGCGAGCCACTTTCAATCGAGGATAAATCATATTTAGCCAGTCGGTGTGAAAACGACCGTTGCTTTCGGTGTTGCGTTGCATCGGGTCAACGGTTTGATTGCCTTCATCGTCAAACAAGCCGCTTTGTGCCTCGAAGTCGCCTTTGCCTTGTGCAAAGTCGTCGTTATACACAAAGTCGTTGCCGGTATTATACGGAGGGTCGATGTAAATCATCTTCACCTTACCGAGGTAAGTTTCACGCAATACTTTCAGCACATCGAGGTTGTCGCCCTCAATGTAGAGGTTTTGTGTGTTGTCGAAATCCACACTCTCCTCGCGGCATGGGCGAAGTGTTTGCGTGGTGGGAGTGTTGGCGAGGCGTGAAGCGGCTCGCTTGTCGGGCCAGGTAAACTGATATCGTTCCTCGCCTTCGTCGATCAACTCATTCGACAACTCCGCACGCAGCTTGTCGAAATCGATGGCAATTTTCGGCTTGCCGTCCTTGCCTATTCGCTCAGTAACGCAGTGAGGAAACAGTTGGGCAATCTTAGCCACATTTCCGCCCACCACGTCCCGGCTCATCATTTTCAATTTATCCATGTATTACTTTTTAATTTTTTCTATATGTTCTGAAATTTTTTTGAGGTTCTCTGCAATTTTTTCAAATTCATTTTTAACAGCAAATGAACCAATACAGTAGTCGCTCGTTCTGAATTTGAAATTTTTGTAGAAAAATCTGTTATACTTTATAGTTATTATGAATGTTTCATTACTATTCTTATTATGCCAATCATTACACTTTTCATCATATTCCGAATCTGGCATCTTTTTATTGAATTGAATTAAAAGAAAATACTTTTTCTTTCCAGGTGCAATATATAAAGATTTAGTTGATAAATCAGATAATACTGTTTTTATTCTTCCACCCGCATATTCTCCACAATCGGGCAAACTATCAGTGAATCTTTTATCTATTGAAATATGAATATGTTTTGCAACTCTTTCGCCAACATTCTCTACAGATAGACAGTAAAATCCATCAATAGATTCAATGTTTGGTAATAATCGTGCTCGTCTTTCAATCAATAAATATATGAAAGTACAAAATGTAGCAAGTGCTGTGATTAAAGTTGCTATTTCTGACCACGAAGGACATGTTGATAAAATCATAACTTCTTTAACTTTTGAATTTCTAAAAACAATTCTCTTTTGCGGCGAGGTTGCTTGGTAGCGTTCATTTGACGCTCCAAGTTAGCTATTTGTTGTTGGAGTTTATGCTTTTCCTCGTCAATTTTTATTTGTTCGGTGAGCGAGTTTTCTTGTTCCACCACGAAATTGCCAATCGATGAAATAAGGTTACTCCACACCATATCCAAATTCAGACCACTCAAAGGCAGGCAAGCATCGCTGACTTGCTTCCAATCGGATATAAAGAATTTTGTATGGTAAGCCGCAAACCTAACCTTGTCGGCATACCGCAATGCGAAGATAATTCGCTGCGGAATTGCCTTTGCGATAAGGCTTATAGCCTTGCTGTCGAAGTCGGAACGTTTCAGTTCCACATCGACCACGAAGATACCTTTAACTTCCGTACCCTCTGCCACTGCAGGGAGTGTGGTTGAGATTAGGGCATTGACAAAATCGAGTCTTGCAACGCTTGTGTCAATTAACAAGCGTTGAGCGGCTGAAAACTGATATTTTTGATAAATATTAGTTTTCGGCAGTGGCTTCTTGACTTCTGTTGATTTTGGCAGTCCGTACATCTTTGATAGTTATTAGTTATTAGATTTTAGTTTGATTGACATGGTTTTTGCGCTTGATGTGAGTAATTTAATTAATTCGGTGCAATCTTCATTTATCGATTGATATTGTTGCTCTGTAAGATAGTCCGTTTTGAATAATAATTCCAGCCAATATTTTGTTTCTGCACATTCTTTTAATGAAATGTACATTTTGGAAAGAAAATCTTTGTCAGATATCCCATAGATTGCTTCTGCTAAGTTCGCACCAATCGACGTGTCGCTTCTTAGCAACTGCTTAGACAGCACAAATTCTTTCTTTTCAGTACAAAGATATTGGTAAAGTCTCACAATGCGTATTGCAAAGTTCTTACTTTTATCCAATGTTACACTATCTCTTGCCATATCTAAAATCTAATATCTATTATCTAATAACTAAAAAACAAATCAATTCAAAATCATCAAGGCCCCGGATTTCGTTACCGAAAAGCGAGCCTGTGTCGCCGTCGAGGAAAGAGAACAAGTCGGTTTGTTCTTTTACCTTGACGATAGAGGAGATAGCATCGCTGAGCAACTTGGAGTAAGTGCCCATGTGCGAGCCATCGCGAGTTTCGCCATTAAACTTTCGGCAAAGTTCCATAATCGGTTCAGCCTTGCCACGGCAAAGATGCCGCAAATGGTCGAGCAGGTCTTTGGGCTCGAGGTGGTTTATAAACACCTCGGAATCCTTTGTTATATACACCAAATAGAATGGGTGCAAGCGGTTCTTGTGGTCGATGTTCACACCATTGTTGCGGTTTTTCAGCACATAGATAACGCCTTGTGGGTTATCTTCCGATGCCGGCACAACAGCGTGCAGCCCCATTGGGGTATGCTCGATGTCGTTGTGCTTCTTCATATATTCGAGCAAGTCGAGGCGGAACTCGTTCAATCCCAAATCCATAATCGAAACGCCGGTGTTCATCTCCTCGATGTCAACCACTTCCTCTTGCAGACGAAGCAGTTGGTCGCGACGATATTTCAAGTCGCCCTTTTCTTCGGCAGAAATCGGGTTGTCATCGCCTGTGGCGGTGAGTACCGAAACTTTCATTCGAGCCTCCACACGAGCCTTTAGGTCGATATAGGCATCGAGGTCCATGTCGGGCCAGTAGTTCACAAGTTGAATAACTTCGTTCTTCGAGCCGATGCGGTCGATACGTCCGAAACGCTGAATGATGCGCACCGGGTTCCAGTGTATATCATAGTTAATGAGATAGTCGCAATCCTGAAGGTTTTGACCTTCGGAGATGCAGTCGGTGGCTACAAGCACATCAATCTCTTCTTTGAGATTGGGATAAAGTGCGTCACGCTCTTTCGACACCGGGGAGAAAAGAGTAAGCACCTTGTTGAAGTCGAGTTTTTCACGCAACTTCAATGTGCTTCGAGCCTCTATGTCGCCCGTAACGAGTGCAGTGTTAATGCCGTACTTGTCGAGTATCACCTGCGAGATGTTGTCGTAGATATATTGAGCAGTGTCGGAGAACGCAGTAAAGATAATGATTTTGCGGTTGTTTCCGTTGATGGGGTGAGCGAATTTATCGCGAATGTCCTGCAACAACTGTTGCAGTTTACTGTCGTGTTCCGGCGTGATGTCGGCAAGCATAACGAGCAGCAAATTAAGATAGTCGAGGTCTTTGCTGAGATAATCGCGCCACTGCACATAGTCCATATCGTTGAGGTCGATTTTCGACTTTTTGCCACCGATAAGCACAGCGTCTTCGCGGTCGTCGAAATCAAAACCGTAGGCAACACTTTCTTCTGCGGCTATCGAATAGTCGTCAACCGAAGTATCACCACCGTTATAATTGTCAATGATATTGATAGTTTCAGCGATGTATTTCTTAATTCTTTCGAGCGTGAGGCGGAAAGAGTTTACCGAACTCTCCAATCGTTTAAGCAGGTTGATGCTCATAAGTCGTCGCAAACCGCGCTCACGTCCGAGGCGTGAAAGGTTGGCGTATTCGTCGTCCTCGCTCTTGTTGTATTTTGCTGATTTGCTCGCAAGGATAAAATCCGATGGTGTGTAGATAGCGAGGTTTAGCTCGCTCAAAACGCCATATATTTCGTTAAACGTCACGGTTTTGCGGTCGGCAAGATCCGTTAGTTTGGGAGTGCGGGATATTGGCTTTAATCGCTTCGGAAATTTGCCAATGTCGGTTGTGTCGTAGTATTGCTCGATATGTTTTCGCGAGCGAGCAATGGTTACAGAGTCGAGCACTTCAAAGAAATCAAAACTTAGGCTGTCGAGCAGAGCCTTTGTGGTTCGCTCCTCGGCAGGAAGTTTGCTCCAGTGGTTGAAGGCAGCCTGTGCCTGACGGAAAATATCGTCAATGGAGTTCTCAGTTTTGAGAAGTCCGTTGATGTTCGAGGCGTCGCCCTCGTAGGCGAGAGCAAGTTGATTCTTCAAGTCATTAAAGCGGTTGTTGACGGGGGTAGCCGACAACATCAATACTTTGGTTTTGACACCGGCTCTAATCACTTTGTTCATCAGTTGGAGATAACGGTTCTCACGTGGGTTCTCGTCGTTCTCGTCGGTAGTTACTTTGCCGCCGTTGCGGAAGTTGTGGCTTTCATCAATTACAACGAGGTCGTAGTTACCCCAGTTGATGCGTTCAAGGTCTGTCCCGTTTGAATAGCCGTATGAACGCGAAAGGTCGGTGTGATAAAGCACATCATAACGGAGGCGGTCGCTAACCAAAGGGTTATTTACATAATTGCCCCGGTAGGTTACCCAGTTGTCATACAATTTTTTCGGGCATAGAACGAGAACCGACTTGTTGCGGTTTTCGTAATACTTAATGACCGAAAGAGCGGTGAACGTCTTGCCAAGACCTACGCTGTCGGCAAGAATACAGCCGTTAAACTTCTCCAATTTGTTGATGATGGCGAGAGCTGCATCGCGTTGGAAGTTGTAAAGTTTATTCCAGATAACGCTCGACTTGAAGCCTGTTGCCTCGTTTGGCAAAACGTCCTCTGATATATCTTCGAGAAACTCGCTGAAGATATTATAGAGCGTTACGAAATAAATAAACTCAGGTGCATTCTCCTTGTAGGCGTTGGTGATGTTGTCGATAACAATTTCCGTAACATCGGTAAAGCGTTCGCCGTCGTACCACATTTGATTGAATGTGGCGAGGAATTGGTCGGCATTTGGCGACGGAAGTCGCATAATTTGCGGAGCAATATTATTGCCTTTCTCGCAACCGAGTTCAGGAGTAGTAAACTCATTGAACGGCATATAAGTGAAAACGTCCTTGCTGTTTTCAACCGTCAAATTTCCGTTGACAAAGCCGTCGGTGATATTCGACTTGAAGCAAGCCTTTCGGCGAATCCACTCAGCACACTCTCTTGCGATGGCTTTTTGTGAGAGTTCGTTGCGCAGACGAATCTCAAATTCAGAGCCGAAAAGATTGCGTTCACGATTTAGTTTTGGGATAAAAAACTCACGTTTTTGTTTCGATGTATTTGACTTGCTGAATGTCGGTGCGGTGAAAATGAACCGCAGTTCGGCAATGCTTTCGAGTTCTTCTTTGAGTGCTTGATAAGCATAAATGGAGAACGAAGCAGCGGCAATAGAAAGTCGAGAGCCGCTTTGCAAGTCGGCTTTCAGACCGTCAACGACTTTCTCTGTCGTGTTGTTGTAAAGTTTTGGTGCCTCCATTTTTTTATTATAGTTTTTGATATGTTTTGCCTATTAAGGCGTTTGTTCATGTATTAACTGCAAT
>CAMEKH010000130.1 GCA_945921235.1 uncultured Prevotellaceae bacterium
AAAGAGGTGGTGGTGCCTCTCCTGCCCGACTCCGATTTCGAAAACGTGAATTTCACTATTCCGCAACGCGGCGACAAGCGCAAATTGCTCGACATTTCTCTGAAAAACGCCAAGCAATTTATGCTCGACAAGCTGAAACACTCGGAAAAACTGAATCCCGAGCAAAGAGTGATGCGCACCCTCACTACCATGCAGCACGATTTCCACTTGAACGAATTGCCACGCCACATTGAGTGTTTCGATAATTCCAATATTCAAGGAACAAATCCCGTGGCTTCTTGCGTGGTATTCAAAAATGCCAAGCCGTCGAAAAAAGACTACCGCCATTTCAACATCAAGACGGTGGAAGGTCCCGATGATTTCGCTTCAATGAAAGAAGTGCTCACACGCCGATATTCGCGCCTTGTGGCTGAAGGTGAAGAATTGCCCCAGCTCGTAATTGTCGATGGCGGCAAAGGACAATTGAGTGCAGCCGTCGAAGCATTCGACGCTATGGGGTTGCGCGGGAAAATCGCACTTGCCGGAATCGCAAAACGCCTCGAGGAAATATACTTCCCCGGCGACTCGGTTCCTCTTTATATCGACAAAAACAGCGAATCTCTCCGCGTGGTTCAGCACCTTCGCGACGAAGCTCACCGATTCGGAATAACGCATCACCGCAACCGCCGAAGCAAGGGACAAGTCCATTCGGCTCTCGATGAAATCAAAGGAATTGGAAATGTTTCACGTGAAACACTTTTGCGCCATTTCCGTAGTTTAAAGCGACTTACCGACGCTTCCATCGATGAAATCGCCAATGTTATCGGTCCGGCAAAAGCCTCGATTATCTATAATGCGCTCCACCCGACCGACACTGGTGACGACACAGGAATTCTAACCGATTAACGCAAAATTCATCGATTAAATGGTGAATTTGCATCAATTTTGCACTTCAAAAAAAATTAATCATATTACTAAAAATGAAAATAGTTATTCAGCGTGTTGCTCGAGCCTCGGTGACTATAGGAGGTGAGAAAGTGAGCGAAATAGGCAAAGGATTAATGATTCTTGTGGGAGTAGTGGAAGGTGACACTTCCGAGGATATGGAATGGCTTGCCCTTAAAACCGCAAATATGCGCATTTTCAACGATGAAAACGGCGTAATGAACCGCTCGGTCATCGACACCGACGGCGAAATTCTTGCCGTGAGCCAATTCACCCTCGCAGCTTCCACAAAAAAGGGCAACCGCCCGTCTTACATTCACGCCGCCGGTCATGAACTCGCTATTCCGCTCTACGATGCTTTCTGCAACAAATTGGCTGAACTCACAGGCAAGCCGACAAAAAAAGGCGTGTTCGGCGCCGACATGCAGGTGGAACTCGTGAATGACGGTCCGGTTACAATTATTGTAGATTCAAAATTAAAATCTTAAATTTGCACCACTATGACTATTAAAGAAGCTCAAGTTGCTGTGGACAACTGGATTCACACCTATGGGGTGCGATACTTTAGCGAATTGACGAATATGGCAGTCTTGACCGAAGAGGTCGGCGAACTTGCTCGAGTAATGGCACGCCGTTTTGGCGACCAATCGTTTAAGAAAGGGGAGAACCCCGATGCACTGCCCGAAGAACTCGCCGATGTGCTTTGGGTGCTCATCTGCATCGCCAATCAAACCGGGGTGGACCTCACCGAAGCCCTGAAAAAAAGTATTGACAAAAAAACTCAGCGTGATTCCACACGTCATCTCAGCAACGAAAAACTGCGCTCAGAATAGCTGTAGGGCACTTTTTATGCTATTTAGCGCCCCTACACAACTCTTTGAGAATTGAATATTTGAAAATCACAAGCCGATTACACAGGATTTATGAATTATCACGGCTTTGATTTCTCTATAAAAAATGACTTTAACATATTAAAAATATAATTATGGAAGAAACACCCAACAAATACACTCAAGCTCTCAAAGAGAGCAATGTGTGTGCCGACGATGCTATCGTGAAATCTGAAGTGGAAAAACTCCTTGCCGAGCATGTCGATGAGAACAGAAATCAAGAGGTCTTTAAATTTTTGCTCAACTGCATCGACCTCACTACTCTCAGCTCTACCGACTCGGAAAAATCGGTTGCAGCTTTCACGCAAAAAGTGAACGAATTTGAAAACTCCTACCCGCAATACAAGAACGTGGCTGCAATCTGCGTATACTCGAATTTCGCAGGCATCGTCAGCTCGAACCTTGAAGTGAGCGATGTGAACTTAGCTGTGTGCTCTGCCAATTTTCCATCTTCTCAAGCCCGTCTCGAAGTGAAATGTGCTGAAACAGCTCTTGCCGTTGCCGACGGTGCAAACGAAGTGGACATTGTGTTCAACCTCGGTTATTTTATGGACGAGGACTATGAGGAAATTGCCGACGAGATTTCTGAAATCAAGGAAGCGGCAGGTGACGCCCTACTGAAAGTAATCCTGGAAACCGGTGCTCTGAAAACGGCTGAAAACATCAAGAAGGCTTCTATATTATCAATGTACTCAGGTGCCGACTTCATTAAGACATCAACAGGGAAAATCTACGACGGTGCTACTCCCGAAGCGGCTTTTGTGATGTGCCAATGCATCAAGGAATACTACGAGAAGCATGGCGTGATGATTGGTTTTAAAGCCTCGGGAGGCGTGAGAACTTCAGCCGACGCCCTAGTTTACTACACCATTGTGAAAGAGGTGCTCGGTGAAGAATGGCTTAATAACCGCTATTTCAGAATCGGTGCTTCAAGTCTTGCCAACAATCTATTTGCCGACATCACAGGCGAACAGAAGAAGGTGTTTTAACGTAGCATTTCATTAAATCAATATTATTTCGGCAGGGAAGACAAAACACGCTCTTCCCTGCCCTATTTTATTTACACACCCTCTCGACAGCACAATTTTACCCTTAAAAAAAACAATTCTACCCTTTTATAACTTTGGGAAAGCACTAATTTTGAATCGTGGAAATCTCGTTCGCAACTCTGCTTGTCGCCACTAATGCTGAGTAGCGAAACGCATACCATTTTATAACCCAAAAACTAATTATTAATTTTACTATAATGAAACGCTTCTTTTTTCTCTTTTCATTGCTTCTATGCACTGCTGCAATGTCGTTAGCTCAATTTCAGCAAAGCAAGCTACCTCTTGCCGACCCGTTCGTGTTCTACGAAGACGGAACTTACTACGCCTACGGCACCTACTCTTCCAACGGAATTGTGGTTTTCACTTCGTCTAACCTTATTGAATGGGAGGAGCAACCGCAACTTGCCTTGCACAAGGATAACTGCACCGAAAAACAATGGTTTTGGGCTCCCGAAGTCTACAAAATCAATGATGAATATATCATGTATTTCTCTGCCAACGAACATCTGTTTGTGGCTAAATCAAGCTCGCCTCTGGGTCCGTTCAAGCAGGTGGGTGGATACCAACTCGAAGCTCTTTTAGGCTCGGAGAAGTGTATCGACTCTTCTATGTTCCTCGACGACGACGGCAAAGCATATCTCTTTTTTGTGCGATTTACCGACGGCAATTGCATCTGGATGTGCCAACTCGAGAGCGACTGTATCACGCCGAAAGTCGGAACTATGAAACACTGCTTCTCGGTATCTGCCGATTGGGAAAACATTGCACCACGAGTGGTTGAAGGACCTAACATGGTGAAACACAACGGCATATACTATCTCACCTACTCTGCCAACAACTATGAGAGTCAGGACTACGCCATAGGTTATGCCACAACTCCCTCATTATCAGAGCCAAAGTGGACTAAATCTGCTTCAAATCCTATCCTTCGCCGCATCTACGACCTTGTAGGAACCGGACACCACACAATTTTCAATGATGCAAACGGGCAGCTTCGCATTGCTTTCCACGCTCACAATAGCACCACGGCTGTGCACCCTCGCCTTACCTACATCGGCTCTATGCAATTCAATGACGACCGCCTTGAAGTGGCGAAAGAGCCGTTTATTCGCCCGGTTAAGAATGGTGAAAAATGGCTGGATTTTGAGAAATCGGCTTTTATCGATATCGACCGCGGATATGAACGCGGTGGTAGCACCATAGTGGATTTGAACAACGACGGACATCTCGATATAGTCTCAGGCGGTGCTACTCGCAACGTCCACAACTCTATTTCTAATGATGCTTTTGGAAAACGCCGCATGATGCACATAAGTCTTTGGGACGACAACTCGAAGTCGTGGACCGACATTGACGGTGCCTCATCGGCTATTCAAGTTGCCGACTATCCGGTGTTGTTGCCTTGCGACATCAATCACGATGGCACAATGGATATCGTGGCTTTTGAATCTATTGGCAAAAGCGTTAATGAAGATGCTTATAAAAACAATCTAGGCAGTGAAGGCGTGTTTCTCGGCAATGGCGACGGGACTTTCCGCTCCGCTACTCTGCGAATACTCGACACCGGTGGAAATCTTCTTGATTTCGACATCAAAGCTCCTCACACTGCCGCAATACTCGATTGCGACAACAACGGATTGACCGATATCGCCTGCATTGGCAATCAAGGCTCAGCGTGCTACAACTATATCCTACGCAATAAAGGATTCAATGGCGATGAATTTACTTTCGTTGCCGAGCCTTTCATTCAGGAGTTCAATCTTTCGAATGCGGTGATTCATACAGCCGATTTCAATAACGATGGTTTCTCCGACTTGATTATCTCAGCCAAAGTTTCTGACGTAACCGGAATGTCGTGCCTCACTGAAATCTACCTTAACAACCCTGAAATTCCCGGTAATTTCTCTGCTTTGGGCATCAACGACGGCTCGGCTACTGTGGTGCGCAAAGGCGGCGGAACACTGAAAGTGGCTGACTTCAACAACGATGGTCGCATAGATTTCTTCCTTACCGGCAACGGCGATGCCAACATGGGTAGCACGGCTTATGAGCAGACGGTTTACGTCAATAAAGGTGGCGAACGCCCTGCATTTAAGGTCGTTACGGGATACTTGAAATACAATTCCTACCGCGGCTCTTCTTCGCCCGATGCTGTGGGAGTAATCGACTGGGACGGTGACGGCGATTTCGACATTGTAATTTCAGGCTACGTCGACAAAATCAACGATAACACTACAGCCCACGTCTACACTAATGAGAAAAGCTCAGGTGCTTTTATATGCAGAACTCTCCTCCCCGGTGCGCTTTCTCACACTATTTCGTTCCCCGACTGGAATGGTGATGGTGTGAAGGATTATTGCTGTCAAGGCTTTTTCAAGGACGATTTATACCTTACTGCCCAGCAAAAAGGACGCACCATGGTGGTTGCGCTCAACTCTAATTCAGCCGCTCCTCACCCCGACGCTCCTATTGCTCCCACTGCTACCGTCGGCAATAACTCCGTAACTCTTTCATGGGACGCTCCGGCATCGGCTCTCGGCTGTGAGAGCTATGAATATTTCGTGAAAGATGCCGACGGCAATTTGATTACCGATTGTGCCGCAATCGTGGGTGGCGAACTCGACGGTGTGCGCAAAGCCAACACATTCGGCAATGCCGGTTGCAACAAGTCGATAACTTTCTTCCCTAAAAAATCCGGCAAATTCTCTTGGGGTGTACAAACCGTGAACGCAACATTCGATGGCTCTGCATTTGCCACGGGCAATGATTTTGAAATTGAAATTTCAGGTATCGCCGATGTGGCAGCCGATGCTCCCGAAGTCACCGAAACAGTGCATTTCAACGCTATAGGGCAGCAAGTTGTCCCATGCGCAAAAGGCTTGCACATAGTGCGCATGAGCGACGGCAGTCACACCAAGCGAATTGTGAAATAACGCTCTATTGAGCCACAAGCACCTTCACAGGGTGCTGACACCGGTCGGTGACTACGAAATAGGCTCCAAGCGGCAATGTGATGAGATGATTATGCTCTATCACCGGAATACTCTTCACCAATTGCCCCTGAGCATTGTAGATGCGGCAACCGGTGTGTGGCTCGCTACACATAAAGCGCACCGTGCCGCCTGTGTATGTTGCCACTGCAAGCCCCTTGTCGGTTTCCACTCCTGTCACGCCTGCCGAAGTCACCGTCACGGTATTCGATGCCACAGAGCGGTATCCGAGGCGGCTCGATTGCACGGAATAGACATGTGTTTCACCCGGCTTTAAGTCGTCGAAATCACAATAATTTTCGTCGATGATGTATTCCAGCGTATTCATGTTGTCGCCACCATACACAGTGCGCGTGAGCACATAATAATCGATTGTTTCAGCAGCCTCGCTC
>CAMEKH010000131.1 GCA_945921235.1 uncultured Prevotellaceae bacterium
ACGAGCGAAAAGTGCACACGTGTAGCGCTCCATGGTTTCGTAGTCCTCCTTGCTCACAATGCCCTGAGCTATAATTTCCTCACGCGAAATATTCTCATCGTGTCCGGCATCGGCTTTGGTGGTAGGAGTGATGATAGGCTCCGGGAAACGCTCATTTTCGCGCATTCCGTCGGGGAGCTTCACGCCGCACAACTCGCGACAGCCGGCTTCATACTCGCGCCATGCACTGCCGGTGAGGTAGCCTCGAATAATCATCTCTACGCGGAAACCCTCGCACTTCAGCCCCACAGTAACCATAGGGTCGGGAGTGGCAAGTTTCCAGTTGGGCACAATGTCGGCTGTAGCATCGAGGAATTTAGCCGCAATCTGGTTAAGCACCTGTCCTTTCGAAGGTATGCCTTTGGGCAGAATCACATCGAACGCCGAGATGCGGTCGGTGGCAATCATCACAAGTATATCGTCGTCGATGTCGTACACATCGCGCACTTTACCATGATACACACTTTTCTGTCCTTCAAAATTGTAGTCGGTTCTAACTAATGTAGTTGCCATATCGCTATATGTTTTTATATGTTTTTTGATGCAATTTTATCATTTTTTTGCTCATCGCCGGGCACTTCAGCCTCAGTCTTGGCGGCGCGAATAGCCTCATCATACCGCTCATACGCCTCCACGATGCGCTGCACGAGCTTGTGCCGCACAATGTCCTTCTTGCCAAATTCCACACGACCTATTCCCGGCACCCCTTTGAGCACGCCGAGAGCCTGAATCAATCCCGAGCGGACGCTATGCGGCAAGTCGATTTGCGTCACATCGCCGGTGATTATCATCTTCGACCCCATGCCGAGGCGAGTAAGGAACATCTTGATTTGATGAGTGGTGGTATTCTGCGTCTCATCGAGCACTATCACAGCCTCGTTGAGCGTGCGCCCGCGCATAAAGGCAAGCGGTGCTATCTGTATTATGTTGCCGTCCATATATTCCTTCAGCTTATTGGCGGGAATCATATCTTCGAGAGCATCGTAGAGCGGTTGCAGATACGGGTCGATTTTATCCTTCATATCACCCGGCAAGAAGCCGAGTTTTTCGCCTGCCTCCACTGCCGGACGCGAAAGTATAATCTTGCGCACCTCACGATTTTTCAAGGCACGCACGGCAAGGGCTATGGCGATATACGTCTTTCCCGTTCCTGCCGGACCGAGAGCAAACGTAAGGTCATTTTGCTTGAAGGTGTTCACAAGGAGCTGCTGGTTGGGTGTGCGCCCTGAAATGGGCTTGCCATTCACTCCATAGATTATCACATCGTCGAGTTCAATCTCCTTGGGAAGCTCGCCGCGAATGGTGTCGATTATAACCTCATTGGTCAATTTATTATATTTGGCGCAATAATCTTCAAGTTTCTTGATTTTCTCCTCGAAAACCATAGTTTCGGAGTCATCGCCTATCACTTTGATTACCGAGCCGCGAGCCGCCATGCGCAATTTTGGGAACAAATTGCGAATAAGCTGGATATTAGCATTATTGACCCCGTAGAATGTCACAGGGTCCACTTTGTCGATAATTATTATGCGTTCTATCATATATGAGCGTTAAAGTTCGCCGACATCGCCTCCCGATGCCGACGAATTACGCTACAAAAGTACAAAAATTTGTGCAAACCGAGCACAAAAGTTCACTTTTACTTTATTTCAATCCCCATTCTTTAGCTCCGCGCTTTTTCAGCTTTGCAGTGAACGCCTTTGCTTCAGCCATCGACTGCTCCTCATCGGCAGGCGTGGCAAAAGCGTGGCGATAACCCTGAATCTTGTTCCACTCGCCGCGCGTGAAATCGGGAATTGCCACAGCGGCACAGCCATTATCCATCGATAGTGCTCCAAGCTCGGCAAGACAGCACCACTCGGCAAGGTCGTAGACGTCCATATCGAGCGGCAACCCGTTTTGCAAGCAATACACGAGGCGGCTGTCCATAATGAAATCCATTCCGCCATGTCCGCCCACCTCTTTGGCCATTTTACCGTATTTTTCAAGAATCGGGTGATGATATTTAGCCACAAGTGCAGCCTTTGCACTATCGGGCAGGAACGTGTGCGACGTAAGGTCGTCGATTTTCACCTCCACTCCCGAGTCCTTCATCTGTCCGGCATCGAGGGCATATCCCTCCACCGGATATTTGTTGGCAAAGCCCTTTGTACCAGTGAGCTGATAGAGGCGGTTATAGGGCTGGGGAGTCATCACATTGTGCTGAATCTCTATCACCTTGCCTCGGGCAGTACGAATGAGTGTGGTGGTGTGGTCGCCATTGCGGAAATAGTGGCACACCGAGTCGGTACATTCCTGCACGAGTTCCTTGCCTACTACCGATTTAGTATCCATAGCCACAAGCGTAGTCATGCGGTCGCCGCGATGAATATCGAGTGCCTGCGCCACCGGACCTAATCCATGTGTGGGATAAACATCGCCGCGATAGCGCATATTGTAGTCAAGACGCCAGCCAAGTTTATCGTCGGCTCCGTTTTTCCAATATCTTTTCCAATAGGGCGTGAGATTGTGGATATATGCACCTTGCGCACGCACTATCTCACCGAAAACGCCGTGTTGCGCCATATTGAGCGTGTTCATCTCAAACCAGTCGTAACAACAATTCTCCAAAATCATGCAATGACGGCGATATTTCTCACTCATATCAATCAGTGCCCAGCACTCTTTAAGGTTCATTGCCGATGGCACCTCGATTGCCACATTCTTGCCATTCTCGAGCGCACACTTTGCTACCGGGAAGTGGTGCAACCAATCGGTGGCGATATACACCAAGTCGATATCGGTGCGCTTACACAGCTCCTCATATCCTTTTTCGCCCCAGTAGACTGCCGCATTAGGCATCGATGCCTCCTTGAGATACTTCTGGCACTCATCGGCGCGCGATTTCTCATAGTCGCAAAGAGCCACAACCTGCGTGCCGGGTATGTGTGTGAAGCGCGACACAGCTCCCGGTCCGCGCATTCCAAGTCCCACAAATCCCACTCGCACCACCGGCATTTTCGGCAGCGCAAGCCCTATCACGCTCTTCTGCCCTGCCGGTCGCTCAGGCGATTTCACCTCTATAGTTCCTTTGTTCCAGCTCCATTGCGTACCGTTGTTCTCGGTTTTCACGGCTTCATCGGCTGCCGATGCACTGCACATAGCTATGCACATTGCAACGATGAGAAAAAATCGTTTTTTCATAATACTGCGTTTGTTTTTAAAATTTTTCAATAACAAAGTTACGAAAAATTTTTTTATTCGGGCATATTATCACTTCGAAAATCCACGGCTCTTTCATTTAAGATTGCGTTGTGTAGAGACAACTGGCAATTGCAAAATTAGCAAATTCTACGATAGAACTCAATTTTTGGAGTTGAATAGTTGAGCTTTTTCCGAGGTCTTTCATATTCCGCTTCGACTCTTCGCTATGCTTTAGGGGGCTTGATGCTATGGGGGCGCATGCGCGAAACGTCACTGCAAGAGGTGGCAGACACAAAAAACGGATTCCCCCTTCCTTGCTGTGGCTTGGGGGAATCCGTAATTTTTGCACTATTTCAATGAAGTTACATTTTCGGCGGATTCGTGAGATTCGTGTTCAAAAATCCTTTTCCGCGGATTTTGTGTGAGGATTCAAAAATCCTTTTCCACGGAATCTGCGTGAGCCTTTTACAGGGCGAGCTTGGTGGCGCAGCCGGCTACTTTCACCACGTAGAGTCCGCGCTGTGGCACGGTGATTTCGGTGTCGGTGCCGCTGTAGATGCACACTCCGGCGGTGTTGAACACCTCCACTCGTGCGCCCTCAGCACCCTCCACGCGAATCATACCATTCACGGCACGCACCTTGGCGGTCTCAGCCTTAGAAATGCCCTCCACTCCAACTGGCTTAATTTCGAGAATAGTTCCAAAGTTTTTCCAATCGACAGCCGATTGATAAGCCCCAACGCACCCTTCCGGCACATAAAGCACGCAATCGGCTGGCACATCATAAAATACGCGAGAACCGAGAGTTGGAGGAATAATATTAAGCGAAGTCACCGAAGTCAAGCCGCTGCAGCCACTGAATGCATAGTCGCCGATCTTGGTGACGGAGTTGGGTATCACCACCGATGTCAAGCCACTGCAGCCACGGAATGCAGATTCACCGATTGAGGTGACGGAGTTGGGAATGATTGTGTTTTTGCAACCACATATCAAACAATTGGTAGCTGTTTCAATTATAGCATTACAATTATCCCTTGAATCAAACACGGTATTTCCGCTTTTCACGGTTATGCTCTTTAAGCCTCTGCAATTAGCGAATGCCTGTATGCCGATCTTGGTGACGGAGTTGGGAATCTCCACCGATGTCAAGCCTCTGCAGCCAGAGAATGCAGATTTACCGATATAGGTGACGGAGTTGGGAATTTCCACCGATTCCATGCCGCTGCATCCAGAGAATGCATAGTTGCCGATAGAGGTAACGGAATTGGGAATCTCCACCGAAGTCAAGCCGCTGCAGCCATCGAAGGCATAGCCGCCGATATAGGTGACGGAGTTGCCGATGCTCACCGACGTCAAGCCGCTGCAGTCTTCGAAGGCAGAGCCGCCTATTGAGGTGACGGAATTGGGAATCACCACCGATGTCAAGCCGCTGCATTCATAGAATGTATAGTTGCCGATATAGGTAACGGAGTTGGGAATCTTCACCGATTTCAAGCCGCTGCAGCCAGAGAATGCAGCGAATTTCAACTCTTGTACTGTTTCAGGAATAATCAAATTTTTTATCTCTTGTCCATTAAGAAATAAGTTATGGGAATAATATATTGGATTTGTAGTAAACGCATTAGAAAAGCTGATTTTACACCAAGCTTCAAGGTCAGAAATTTCAACTTTCTTGAGTCCTGAACAGCCACGGAAAGCATCTTTGTCGATAGAGGTGACGGAGTTGGGAATCTCCACCGAAGTCAAGCCGCTGCAGCCACAAAATACACCAAATTTCAACTCTTGTACTGTTTCAGGAATAATCAAATTTTTTATCTCTTGTCCATTAAGGAATAAGTTATGGGAATAATATATTGGATTTGCATACACATTAGAAAAGCTGATTTTACACCAAGCTTCAAGGTCGGAAATTTCAACTTTTTTGAGTCCCGAACAGTTATAGAATGCACTGCTGCCGATAGAGGTGACGGAGTTGCCGATGCTCACCGAAGTCAATCCGCTGCAGCCATAGAATGCCATTTCGCCAATAGAGGTGACGGAGTTCCCGATGCTCACCGAAGTCAAGCCGCTACAGCCATAGAATACATAAGATTTCAACTCTTGTATCGATTCAGGAATAATCAAATTTTTTATCTCTTGTCCATTAAGGAATAAGTTATGGGAATAATATATTGGATTTGCATAAACATTATTAAAGCTGATTTTACACCAAGCTTCAAGGTCGGAAATATCAACTTTTTTGAGTCCTGAACAGCCAGAGAAAGCATCTTCGCCAATTGTGGTGACGGAGTTACCTATGCTCACCGATGTCAAGCCGCTGCAGCCATAGAATGCCCATGCGCCAATTGTGGTGACGGAGTTGCCAATGCTCACCGAAGTCAAGCCGCTGCAGCCATAGAATGCACAGTTGCCGATAGAGGTAACGGAGTAGATTTTGCCGGAGTAGGTCACTGAAGTCGGAATTGTTACTGCGCCGGAATATTCATTGGAGTAATCGTTATAAGAACTTCCTTTATAGGTGACTCTGACGGATGTGCCGTCGCTATTTTTGTTGTAGTAGATGCCATCGACCTCGAAGTCGTGGGCGGAGGCTGTGGCAGCGCTGAGTAACAGCACTGCTGCTACGGCTGCCAATCTCCCAAATATATTCTGTTTCATAATTGGATGGTATTTATGTGAGTAATTAATTTTTTACCAAATTGGCGCGTGTTCCAGTTTTCATCATATTGAAAATTGGCGGTAATCTCGGCTATTTTGCGCAAAGTCGCTTTAATCTGCCCTTTTGCAATGGTCTTATTTACGCCGTCAACGCACTGCTTCACTGCAATCTCACCATTCGGCATCTGCTCTATGGTGTATTTGTCACCAGCACAATTTATGGTGGCTTTGTTGTTGATACTCCGAGGCTTTGCTGTGTGGATTTTTCCGAGCATCCACAGATAGCGGTCGAGAGCTTTGTT
>CAMEKH010000132.1 GCA_945921235.1 uncultured Prevotellaceae bacterium
GACTGTGTATGTGAAACCCACTGATTTTGCCGACGACGAAATCACTATGAATATCTTCAGCCGGGGAGGCACTTCGCTCTATCCCGATGTCGACCGCCCGAATTTTTCATTCCTTAAGTCGGCAATTACTAATGCGGGAGTAGGTGCGCTCGATGCCGTGGCGTTGCGCAAGGCTCTTTCAGGAAAGACGGTGAAGATTACTCCTGCAGTTGGTAGCCTTACCGAGAGTGTGAAAGGCAGTTGCTCCAAAAAAGATTTTGCCACGATGCTTGAGCTTAATTATCTTTACTTCACGGCACCGAGGCGCGATGAGGTGGCGTTTGCCGGACTCAAGGAGCGAATGAAGTCGTTCATTGCCAATCGTGCGGCGAGTCCGCAAGTGGTGTATAACGACTCTACCAATTCTATTCTCTACGGCGATGCTCTGCGGTTGCGCCCGCTCACAGCCGAGATGCTCGATGATGTTAACTACGACCGTGTGCTTGAAATTTACAAAGAGCGTTTTGCCGACGCCTCCGATTTCTCGATGATTCTTGTGGGTAACATCGATATTGATGAGTTGCGTCATTTGCTCTGCCGCTATGTTGCCTCGCTTCCGGCGGTTAAGGGCAAAAAGGAAACGTTTGGCAAAAATGTGCCGGAAATACGCCGAGTCAATGAAACCCGCATTTTCCGGCGTGAGCAGTCCACTCCTTCCACACTTGTGGGCATTTACTTCACAGCCGATGTGAAATGCAATGCGCACAACGACTTGATGCTCGATGTGCTTGCGCAAGTGATGCGGACTATCTACACTGAGAAAGTCCGTGAGGAGAAGGGTGGAACTTATGGCGTGAGCGTGGCGGGACAGCTTGACCGCTTTCCCAATGATGAAGCCACGCTGAAGATTTCATTTCGCACTTCGCCCGAGAAATATGATGAGTTGATACCGATAATCTACAGTGAACTGAAAAATGTGGCTGCCAATGGAGTGCCTGCCGAGATTTTGGAGAAAGTGAAGAAATTCCAAGTAAAGAATTACAAGCAGAATATTCTCACCAATGGATATTGGGATTATGTGCTCTATCACAGTGTGTTCACCGGCGTGGATTTCGATAAAGACTATGTGAAGATGGTGGAGTCGCTCACGTCTGCCGATGTGAAGAACTTTGCGCGGAAGTTGCTGAAACCGGGGAATCGCATTGAGGTGACTATGACCACAGGGAAATCATAGTCATTCGGCTGTGAAAAAAACGTAAAAAAGAAAAGCACGCTGAAACCTATAGTAGTTAAAACTTCAAAGTAACAATTTTTTATGTAGTTAAACTTCAAAAATAGTGAAAGACCATAGTAGTAAATTTTAATTAATTATTTGATTGTAAAAAGTGTGTCATTGGTTATTCGAGCCGAGCTACGGCAAGGGTAGCCAATGATATTTTTATGTCATGAACTGCCGATTGCAGAGTTTCGGCGCAAGAAAGCAATGTGGCACCTGTGGTCACTACATCGTCCACTACAAGCACATGTTGCCCCTCAAGGTCGGCAGGACGGGGCACACTGAAAATGCCTCGGGTGTTGAGGTAGCGTTCGTAGATGCCTTTGCGTGTTTGTGTGTCGTGTCGGCGCGAGGCTATCACGGCTTTCAGCATCGGTATTCCTGCCGTGTCGGCAAATCCGCGCGCAATATATTCACATTGGTTGTAGCCTCTTATGGCGAGTTTGCTTCGATGAAGCGGAATGGGAATCACGGCATCAATTCCGCTAAAAAAGCCATAGTCCAATAATTTTCGGGCATATAGAGCGGCAAGTTCATAGCCTATTTGAGGTCTGTTTTCATATTTAATGCTTTGCAGAATCCGGGCATACTTGTTGTGCCGTTCATAGAAGAAAAAGCCTGCGGCACGTTCTATAGGTGTTTTCCCGGCAAAAAGTTGCTCCATAACGTTGAATTTGTGCTCATGGAGGCGTGTTTCAGGTAGTTTCAGCATGCAGCCTGTGCATATTGATGATTCGTGAGCCGCAAGAGGCTTGTCGCACACTGCGCAACTGCGAGGAAAGAGCAAGTCGGCAATATCATTTGTTATTTTAGTGAAAAATCCTGCCATGTGATGCACCGAGGCTAAATATCATTCTTCAGAATCTCATTTATGGCTTGACTTATTACATCAGGCTCAAAACCGCGTGAAGCCGCAAAACGGAAGAGTGCGGCGCGACGTTGCACAGGCTCGCGCCCCGCCACGCTGCGAAGTTTTGCTCTCAGCGCATTTAGCAGTGTGCTGTGATAATCCTCCTCGGCGATTTCACACAGAGCCTCGTCGATAACGTCGGCGGCAATGTGCTTCATGCGCAGAGCGTAGGCTATTTTTATCCTGCCCCAGCCACCGAAACGGAATTTATCGCGCACGAAAGCATGTGCGTAACGGTTGTCGCAAAGAAAGTTGCCGGTTTTAAGGCGAGCGATAATGGCATCGGCATCATCACAGCCAATGCCCCAAGCCGTCAGCTTCAGGCGTAAGTCGGCTTCGCATTGCTCGGAGCGAGAGCAGAGTGCGGCGGTGCGGTGTAGTGCATTTTCGGGTGTCATGGAATGTAGGGCGATTGTTTAGCCGAGGCAAAGCGTTTCCTGCCGGTGTAGTCGAGAGAGATTTCCACATCGATGAAGCCCGTTTCGCTCAGCAAAAGTGATAACTCGGAGGTGAAAAGCGGATTAATTTCAAAATATAGCTGTCCGCCCGGCTTGAGGGCTGACCTGGCGAAAAGAGCAATTGCGCGGTAGAACAGCAGCGGATTGTCGTCGGGCACAAAAAGAGCTGTGTGAGGCTCGTAGTCGAGCACATTGCGCTCCATTGCATTGCGCTCGCTGCAAGTGATATATGGCGGATTGCTCACTATGATGTCGAATTCGGACGGAGATGGAGCTGAAGCGTGCAGAATGTCGACTTTCTTAAATTTCACCCGAGCTTTCAGTTCCTTGGCATTACGCTCAGCTACCTTCAGCGCATTTTCGGAGATGTCGATAGCCGTGACTTGCGGGAACTTCAGCGTGCGAGCTAAGGCAATAGCTATGCAGCCGCTTCCCGTACCCACATCAAGTACTTTCAAGTCGGCATCGGTGTGACGGCGTGTAATCATGTCGATTAGTTGCTCGGTTTCGGGGCGAGGAATCAGCGTACTGCCGTCGACGTGCAGATGCATGCCATAGAAATAGGCATCATCAAGAATATATTGAATCGGTTCGTGAGCTTTAAGCCGGGTGATTATGTCGGTGATTTTATCCGTAATAAAATCGGGCAGGACATTGTCGGCACGCAACACCATGTCTACAGCCGAATATCCCAAAAGTTGCTCGAAGATCATGCGCACCATTGCGTCAATCTCCCCTTTGGGATAATAATCCCTTAGCTCTTCCCTTATTCTTTTTATGTTTTTCTTCATAGCTTGCTCATCAGTGAAAAAACAGGAGTGTAAAGTTACTAAAAAAATTGTGGCAGAGCACAAGTAGCGAATAAAAAACCGCGTGTGTAGAGATTTTCGGGCAAGATTTCCATATCTTTTGCCGTTTATATGTAAATTTGTTGCCGTAATTATGGAAATCGATGAAAAATATATGAGGCGAGCATTGCAGCTTGCCAAGTTGGGCGAGGGCAATGTGTCGCCCAATCCTATGGTAGGAGCGGTGATAGTTGCCGACGGAAAAATCATAGGCGAGGGATTTCATCGCATATATGGCGAGGCTCATGCCGAGGTGAATGCCGTGAATTCCGTAGTAGACACTTCATTGCTTAGCCGAGCTACTATTTATGTGACACTTGAGCCATGTTCACACTATGGCAAGACTCCGCCTTGTGCCAAGTTGCTTGTGGAGAAGGGATTAAAACGAGTGGTGGTGGGTGTTGCCGACCCGTTCCCCGAAGTTAGCGGACGTGGCATTGCCATGCTTCGTGCCGCAGGCATCGAGGTGACCGAGGGCGTGCTCGAAGATGAGTGCCGGGTGTTGAACCGTAAGTTTCTAACTGCACACAGCCGCCGATTGCCCTTTGTGCTGCTGAAATGGGCGCAGAGCGCCGATGGATTCATCGACCGCAGTAGAAATGATGCTTCGGAGCCTCCGGTAGTAATCTCTAATGCTTTAACCTCAATGTGGACACATCGTGAGCGTGCCGCCGTCGATGCTATTCTTGTGGGAGCTGCAACGGCTCGTCTCGACAATCCTTCGCTCACTGTGAGGCACTATCCGGTGCGCCGGCAACCTATGCGCGTGCTGCTCGATGCTTCACTCTCGGTGCCGCAAGATTGCAACCTCTTTGCCGCAGGAGCACCGCTTGTGGTATATAATGCCACAAAAGAGTGCCGCTCTGATATGGTTGAATGGGTAAAGACCGATACTGCCCACCTGCATTGCGTGCTTGCCGACCTTTATCGCCGAGGCGTTACGTCGCTAATGGTGGAAGGCGGTGCCAATGTGCTCTCACAGTTTATTGAGGCGGGATTATGGGACGAAGCACGAGTGGAAATAGGAGCTGTGAAACTGCACGATGGCGTGAAAGCCCCCGAAATTCATGGAGAACTTACAAAAATTGAAATTCATGGTGCAAACAGGGTGAAATGTTATGCTAAGAGTGTTAAATGACGATAAATGGCGGCATTTCACGGCTTAATATCCGATTGATGCTCGTTTTTATGATATAAATATTAATTTTGTAGCCGAAATTTAGTTGCAATGATGTATTAAAAAATAGCTTTATGTGTCAACAAGCGTAAAAAATCGCATTTGAGGCTGTTTATTACCAAATTTGTTGCTAAATTTGCACTTTATTTGTAAGCACTTTATTAAACATAGATGAACAAGAAATTTCTTATATACTTTTTAGCGACGACGATAGCGGCGGCTATGGTCGCTTCGTGTAATTCCGACGATAAAATAGAAAGCGTGGAATATGTGCCATCGTCAGATGTGGCTATAACATCTTTCAGTCTTGGTGCTAACACAAAGATTCTCAGCAATCTCGACTCGGTGTTTTTCACTATCGACTTGAAGCAGGGATTGATTTACAATGCCGATTCGCTCCCGCTCGGAACCGATGTGACGCGTATGTTGGTGAATCTCTCGAGCACTTCGGCATCGAATATTGAGTTTAATATAAAGAATGGAACGCGCCTTAATTCCGACACTACATTCACTTATAGCTCTACCGATAGTATTGATTTCTCGGGCGATGTGAGGCTGACGGTGACTGCCGAGGACCTTGTGACAAAGATGACGTATAAGGTGAAATTGAACGTTCACAAAATGAAGCCCGATTCCCTCTATTGGAACAAGTTGGCGCGCCGCGACCTGCCGAGCCTCTCGGGTGAGGTGACGGAGCAACGCACCGTGAAGTATGCCGGAAAGGCTTATTGCCTCATGGTGGATAAAGGACGCTATGTGCTTGCCTCTATTGATAATCTCATGGATAACGTGTGGACAAAGACCGAGCTTACAATGCCGTTTAATCCCGATGTGCGCTCTCTCACAGCTACCGACGATGCCGTCTATGTGCTCGATGCCGACAATGGCGCACTCTACAGTACCACCGATTTCACTTCGTGGCAATCGTGTGGAGTGATGTGGAAAACAATCAGCGGAGGTTATCAAGGCAATGTGCTCGGAGTGGCTGAAGAAGGAGGCATACTCAAATATGCAGCCTATCCTGCTATTGCCGGTTTTGAAGCCGATGCAATAGCCGAGGACTTCCCGGTGAAAAACTCATCAGACATACAAGTGTCTTCGTCAATATGGCATCTGTCGCCAATAGGAATTATGATAGGCGGCGAAGATGCTTCGGGACGCACCACAGGGCATGCTTGGGGCTTCGATGGCAAGCGCTGGGGAAGATTAAGCACGCGAGGCATTATCCCGCACTCAGGCATGGCACTTGTGCCCTACAAAACCTTCGATGTGTCATCGGGCTGGAGAGTATCGGAGTTTCCCACCTTGCTTGCATTCGGCGGACGACTTGCCGACGGCACTCTCGATAACACTGTGTATATTTCGCGCGATAATGGTGTGAGCTGGAATCGCGGCGACTTGCTGATACAATTACCCGACTACATAGAGAAGGTGTCAAACGCCGATGCTTTGGTATTCGCCTCCACACTCACCGACAGCCGCTCGGCGGCAACAGATGCGTGGACTGAAATGCCGTCGCAAAAGTTGCC
>CAMEKH010000133.1 GCA_945921235.1 uncultured Prevotellaceae bacterium
AAGGACGTGCAGAAGGACGTGCAGAAGGACGTGCAGAAGGACGTGCAGAAGGACGTGCAGAAGGACGCGCCGAAGGTGAGCGGTTACGGGCACTTGCTGATGCAGCAAAGATGAAAGCTCTCGGGATAGGCGATGATATCATTACACAAGTCACAGGTCTATCAATCGAAGATATATCGGCACTATAATCATAGTATTATAGTTGACTAAAGCATTTTATAGAAATAATGGACAGGTAGGAGGATATTATAGTCTTCCGACTTGCTTTTGCTATAATGCTATTGTAGACCGGTAAAAAGGGTATTATTGGCAATAATATTCGATAAAAAAGAGGCTACTCAGTGAGCAGCCTCTTTGTATGCTTGAAGTTATTAATGGATTAACCGTTAACTTTCTTCATGTGAGCGATAAGTTCGAGAACCTTGTTAGAGTAACCGATTTCGTTGTCATACCAAGAAACAACCTTAACGAAAGTGTCGGTCAAAGCGATACCGGCTTTAGCATCGAAGATAGAAGTGCGAGTGTCG
The DNA here is from genome assembly GCA_945921235.1 of uncultured Prevotellaceae bacterium. Classification (GTDB taxonomy): domain Bacteria; phylum Bacteroidota; class Bacteroidia; order Bacteroidales; family Muribaculaceae; genus CALZFJ01. The sequence goes on from CAMEKH010000133.1 coordinate 528, forward strand.
CCGAGGAAGTCGGAAGAAACTACTGCATCTTCAGTGTAGCCGAGCACACCCTTCAATTCGCCCTCTGAAGCCTCTTTCATTGCAGCGCAAATCTCAGCATAAGTAGCAGGTTTAGCCAAGTTAACAGTCAAGTCAACAACTGAAACGTCGAGAGTAGGAACGCGCATTGACATACCGGTCAATTTGCCGTTAAGCTCAGGAATAACTTTACCTACAGCCTTAGCAGCACCTGTCGATGACGGAATGATGTTGCCTGAAGCGGCACGACCACCACGCCAATCCTTCATTGAAGGGCCGTCAACAGTCTTCTGAGTAGCAGTAGTAGAGTGAACGGTAGTCATAAGACCATCGGTGATACCGAACTTGTCGTTCAATACCTTAGCGATAGGAGCCAAGCAGTTAGTGGTGCAAGAAGCGTTTGAAACGAATTGTGTTCCCTTAACGTACTTGTCGAAGTTTACACCGCAAACGAACATAGGAGTAGCGTCCTTAGAAGGAGCCGACATAACTACATACTTTGCACCTGCCTCAATGTGAGCTTGAGCCTTCTCCTGAGTCAAGAAAAGACCGGTTGATTCTACTACATATTCAGCTTCAACCTCGTTCCACTTCAAGTCAGCCGGGTTGCGCTCTGCAGTTACGCGGATTTTCTTGCCATTTACGATAAGCTGGCTGTTCTCAACATCTGCTTCGATAGTGCCTTCGAATGCACCGTGCATTGTGTCGTATTTAAGCATATATGCCAAGTAGTCAACCGGGCACAAGTCGTTAATACCTACAATTTGAATGTCGTCTCTGTTTTGAGCTGCACGGAACACGAATCTACCGATACGTCCGAAACCATTAATACCTACTTTAATCATTTTAATGTAAATTTATTTGGTTAAAATTCTTCCATTTTCAGCAAAAACATAATAGCATTGTTTTTGCGCTACAAAATTAATACTTTTTTTTCAAAAAAATGAGAGTAATGACGAAAATAATGGAAATTTTTCTTTAATTTTGTTTCGAGGTATAATCTCTTGACACTGAACATAACATATTAACTATATTTCTATTTGAATATGAAGAGTAATTTCTTGAATGATTTTAAGAGTTTTGCCATGAAAGGCAACGTTATCGACATGGCTGTCGGTGTGATTATTGGTGGTGCTTTTGGGAAAATTGTGTCATCGATTGTTGCTGATGTCATTATGCCTCCTATCGGTCTTCTTGTGGGTGGCGTGAATTTTACTGACCTTAAGTTTACCATGAAAGATGCTGTGCCGGAGTTGAAGAATGAAGCCGGAGAGGTGATTCAGCAAGCTGCCGATGCCGTGACGCTGAATTATGGAAATTTCCTGCAAGTGACATTCGATTTCTTAATTATTGCTTTTTCGGTTTTCTTGTTTGTTCGTCTCATTGGTAAGTTGTCGCGGAAGAAAGCTGCTGAGGCTCCTGCCCCGGCACCTGCTCCCGAGCCTTCGGCTGAGGAGAAACTGCTCACCGAAATCCGCGATTTACTGAAGGAGAAGAAATAAAATACGTATTTTAATTATTTGTCGCTTGCCGCCTCTTTCATAGTGAGGTGGTTTTGCGTCATTCGTTGCATATATTGCCTGATGATGGCTTTGAGCAGTTTTTCCATTTCGTTCTGCTCAGGGCATTGTCGGGCAAGATTGCGTTGTAGCAAATTGTCGGTCTTGAAGGCATAAACTCCTCGAGTGCTTGTGCCATCGAATTGCAACAGATAGTCGCCTTTTACGAGTTGATATACACCGTTGTTATAGTTCACGGCAAATGTAGCGGCAGCGGGGGTGGAACACAAGTCGCAACCGAAGGCTACGTAAGGCTTCGGGCAGCCTAAGTAGCCCATCACTGTAGGCAAAATATCGGTCTGCTGGGCTATGCAGTCATCGCGTAGCATTGCCGGCATCGAGCCGTCGGGGGTGAAAAAGATAATAGGAATGGAGAAGAGTCCTAACTCGGTTTTGTATTCTGCATGATAGCTCTCATTGGTGTGGTCGGCTACAATCACGAATAGAGTGTTATTGTACCATGAGGTGCGCTTCATGCGGTCGAAAAATCGGCGTAGCGACATGTCGGCATAGCGTATGCACTTCAGAATTTCGAGTTGAGGCTCTTCTGGGAATGTGTCGCGGTATTTATCAGGAATCGGATATGGGTGGTGAGAAGTGGCGGTGAACACCGTAGCCACGAATGGCTCGTGCATCTGCTCCAATTCATCGGCGCAAAATTGCAGGAATGGCTCATCGAAAATCGCCCATTTGCCGTCGAAGTCGGAGTAGCCGCCATACTTGGGCGATTTGCAGTATTCATCGAGTCCGAAATATCTTTCGAAGCCAATGGAGTGGGCGAAAGCTGAAAATCCCATGCTGATGTTATGACCGCCATGAAAATAAGCCGAATTGTAGCCGTAGCCTTTCAGCAGTCGAGGCAATCCGTCAACATCGTTGAGAGATGCCGAAGAGAGCACGAATGGTTCCACCATCATCGGAATGCCCGAGAGTATCGAAGGATTAGCGTCCATACTTATGCGCCCGTTGGCAAATGAGTATTTGAAGGTCAGCGAGCGTGATGCCAACGAGTCGACAAATGGCATATATCCCTTGTATTTCCCTCCTTCAAGCTCTTTATTGAAGAATCCTGAATACTCTTTGCCAAGACTCTCGGCAATCACTATTACCACATTCTTGCGCCGCATAGTGCTGTCGGAAGCTCCGTCGGGGCGATGCTCGGGAGTGTAGGTGGCGAGCATTTCCTCATCATTCATATATTCGGGCACTATGTATGTAGGCTTTCCTGCGGTGCGTATAATAGAGAATGGGGTGTTGAGCACCACCGACGATTCTATGGCGCGGTTCACATATTGATTTGCATTGCTTATGGTGATTGGTCGAGTGCCGAAAGCCGCACTGCCGCGCATCCCTATTATCGTTGTCGGTACGAGTGCAATGAGTGTTGCAATTTGCAGTATGTAATAGCGGGTGAGGTGGGGGCGTTGTTCGGAACTTGGCTTGCGAAACAACCGCCATAGCGCATAGACCATTACTGCAAATACCACTACAAGATACCAATGTCGCAACAGTTCGCTACCCACGATTGAGGCAATGTTGTTCTCATTGCTGAACTCGCTGAACACCGTGGCGGTGGTGCGCCTGCCGGTGTAGGTGAAATATACCGCATCGGCAAGGTTGGCGGCTATTCCGGCGGCATTGGGAACTATGTAAGCCCATTTTGCCACTTGGTGAAAGGTCTTGCACTCTTTTACATGGAGCGGAAATATGGTGAGAAGCAGATATAGAACATTGAGATAGAGCAGTGCCGAGGTGTCAAACACTAATCCGCCGTGTAGCATGCTCCAGGCAAGCTCCCACGACATATATGGTGCGAAACTCGACATATTTTCCACAAAATAAATCACTCTGCACAGCATAAACATTATATATGCAAGTAGCATATTCACTGTGGCGGCTCCTGCCGGTGTGTCGGTTATTGATTTCCAGAGTTTTTTTATCATAAATCCCAACTGCTAATCTGTATTTTGCCTTAGTTTTATGCGCAAAATTAGCTATAATTCCTTGCCTGAGCAAATATAGTGGCGAAGTGATTAATATTAATCTTTGATTGCATAGAGTGTGAAGTTCTTTCTTCTTTAGCATTGGCGCAACTTGATAAATAGAATTCCGGGTGTTAATTAATGTAAAAGCGTTGCCTGTGTGAGAAAAATACGCTTAATTTGTGATATTAAAATAATATCATTTTAAAAACATAAAATATGGAAACTAAAGAAAAAGAATTTAAAGGGTTCAGAATGAATGGATTTTTGGCTCTTATAGTATTTGCAGGCTTAGTGGCGCTATGTGCTTGGATGTTCTATCAAGGAGCTATCACTGATAGTGGTTGGTGGTATGCCGGCGCTGTGGCGATGATTGTAGTTAATTTCATTTTCTTGTGTGGATTTGGCATGCTTGAGCCTAATGAGATTTATGTGATGGTGTTTTTCGGCAAATACGTTGGCACTTACTCCAAGAATGGGTTTTTCTGGAACAACCCGTTTCTGTCGACGAAAAAACTTACGCTTCGTGCCCGCAACCTCGATGTGGAGCCTATAAAGGTGAATGATAAAGTGGGCAATCCCATAATGATTGGATTAGTGATGGTGTGGAAGCTGAAAGATGCCTACAAGGCTATGTTTGAGGTCGATGCGCAGAGTGCCGAGCAGACGTCGGCTAAAGCTCGCATGAACGAGCTGCAGAAGTTCGTGCGCATTCAGAGTGATGCCGCTTTGCGCGAAGTGGCGGGTCAGTATGCCTACGATGATACTTGCGACAGCTCTCAGCTCAATGAGGGTGAGCTTACCTTGCGCTCGGGAGGTGATGAAATCAACGTGCAGCTTGAGCATAAGCTAAACGAACGCTTGGCAATGGCCGGAATAGAGGTGGTTGAAGCTCGCTTGAACTATCTTGCCTATGCACCCGAGATTGCTGCGGCAATGTTGCGCAGGCAGCAGGCTGCCGCTGTGGTGTCGGCTCGCGAAAAGATTGTGGAGGGTGCGGTGTCTATGGTGAAACTTGCCCTCGACAAGCTCTCTGATGAGAAAATAGAGCTTGATGAAGATAAGCGTGCGGCAATGGTTAGCAATTTGCTGGTTGTGCTTTGTTCCGACGAGTCAGCTCAGCCGGTTGTGAATGCCGGAACTTTGAATCACTGATTTAATATTTTCACAAGTAATATTGGAGCGGCAACATCATAATTGCATGATTTTTTGTAATTTTGCAGTGATTATGGCTATTGATAAGGATAAAGACACTAAGACAAAGAGTTTCGTCTTGCGTATCGACGCTAAGACGATGTCTGCCGTGGAGGCTTGGGCTGCTGATGAGTTCCGCTCTATCAACGGTCAGTTACAGTGGATTATCGCTGAAGCCCTCCACAAGTCGGGTAGGCTGAAGAAACCTTCGCCCCCTGCCGACGAGGAAAATAATAGCTGAATTTCCTTTGATATTTTTTATAAGTCTATAAATGCGCCACAAGGTCAATCACTAACTTTTGTGGCGCATTGTTTCTAATCTGCTTTTTGCTTGAAGTATTTGGCGTAGAGTCGGCGGGAGAGGCTTAGAATGTCGCTTTGCGATGTTGCTTCATCGGTGGTGCGTGATGAGCCTGCTGTGAGTTGCGACACTTGGCTTTGCTCATATTCACTCACTGCGGCATCGAATGCTTCTTGATTGAAGTTCTCTCCATTTTTCACAGCAGCGAATGTGGCATCGAAGTACATCTGCCAGCGGTGAGCATAGTAGTCGCCGTTCAGTCCCGCCCATGAGCGATTGGAATAATCATTGAGCGAGCCGCCCCAAGTGGTAATTAAGTTTCGTGCATTGCGCTCATAGTAGTCACTTTCGCTACTATCGCTCCCGAGGGCGCGGGCTTTGGCTATCCAAGTGTCGAGTCTGCTGTGGCGGTGGCAGGCGGTAATGGCATCGATGTCGTGCAGAAGTTCGGTCATTTCGGCGGCATAGTGTTTCATTGCTGTTAAGTCGTGAGCCTGAATAGCCCTGTCGAATGCCAATTTATCGCTGCGGAAACGGTTGCCGAGAACCTCGCGTCCCACTACCACAAGGTCGACGATAAAGGCATCGTG
>CAMEKH010000134.1 GCA_945921235.1 uncultured Prevotellaceae bacterium
ATGATATATTCTCGCCTGAATATATGCAATATCTGCAAAGCCACTCGGTTTCGGCAGTTCACGCCGGTTATTTCTCTCAAGACAAAAAGGGGAAAATGACCGACACAAAAGAGTCAACCGAAAAAGGGCGTGAGGAAGCATTGCGTGCCTACGACCTTATTATGAAGAATAAGGAACGCCTCTTGTCTTTCGACGAGCCTGTGCGTTTTATTTTCTCGCACTCGGCTCTAAAAGAGGGCTGGGATAATCCTAACGTCTTTCAAATTTGCACATTGAAAGACAGCGACAATGTCACCAAGAAACGTCAAGAAGTGGGTCGTGGTATGCGCTTATGCGTCAATAAAAACGGCGAGCGTCAAGATCAAGACGTTCTCGGTGAACATGTTTTTGATACTAACATTCTCACCGTAATAGCTTCGGAAAGCTACGATAATTTTGCGAAGCAACTTCAAAGAGAGATTGCTGAAGCTGTGGCTTACCGCCCAACTGTAGTTACTGTTGCTCTATTTGAGGGTAAGACCTTTGCTGACGCAGAGGGCAACACCATCAAAGTGTCAACGGAAATGGCTCGCAAAATTAACAATCGTCTCGTAAAGAAAGACTACATAGATGACGATGGTATGCTTACTCCTAAGTACCACGACGACAAGCGTAATGGCACACTTGACTTCGGAGAGGATTTAGCCTCAGTTTCTTCGGCTATCGCTAAGGTGCTCGACGGAGTATTTGACCCGAAAGCAGCCACTCCTACCAATGGTCGTAAACGCCGCACTGCAAATTTCGACGCTGATAAATTTGCTCGCTCTCGCTTCAAAGAACTTTGGGAACAGATTAATGTTCGGTCAGTTTATACGGTGGATTTCAGTTCTGACGAATTAATATCCAAATGTATAGAACAAATCGACCTCCACCTTAATGTTACTGAAATACATATTCAGATAACAGAGGGAGGTATGGAGAAAATTCGTGACCGCGAAGCGTTGGAAACTGGCTCGGCTATGACACAAGGCAAAACTATCCGCAAGACGGTTCACGAGGCTGTGGGTAAGTCGGTGAAATATGACCTTATAGGTGATTTAGTTCGTGAAACAGGACTTACACGCCGCACTATCATTAAGATATTGCAAGGCATAAAAGCATCGAAGTTTATGCTTTTCCGTGTAAATCCTGAAGAATTTATTATCAAGGTGGCTTCGATAATCAATGATTGCAAAGCAATTGCCGTTATTAAGAAGATTACTTATTCTCCTACCAAACAAACTTTTGATACAGACCTATTCACTGTCGATGAAGTAAGAGGCGTGGTTGGTGATGATGCAATGGAAAGTGAGAAATCACTCTACGACCTTGTTGTTGTAGATAGTAAGGGCACCGAAATGAACTTTGCAAAGCAGCTTGAAAGTGACGCAGATGTTGAAGTTTACACTAAGTTACCTCGTGGCTTCTATATCAATACACCTTTAGGACATTACAACCCGGACTGGGCAGTGGTTTTCCGCGAGGGAAGTGTGAAGCACGTCTATTTTATTGCAGAGACTAAAGGTTCAATGCGTGAAGTTGACCTGCGAGAAGCTGAAAAATCTAAGATTGAGTGTGCTCGTCGCCATTTTGCCTCATTGTCGAATTCTTCAGTAAAGTATGATGTTGTAAAGAGTTATAAAGACCTATATGATATTGTAAACAAAGATTAAGGGCGTTCCGGCACCGCCGTCGGGCTATCGCTACGCGCTTTCCCTCACGCTCGGCATTGTTCAAACAAGTTTGACACTGCTCTCGCTTAATCGGTCAAGTCGTTAATCGAGCCTGATGTCTCGACCGAAAGGCTTCTATCCCTAACGCATTGAGGCTGTGTCAAATTGGCGCAGCCTCTTTTACACTCTATCAACTTACCCGCAAACCGGCAATTCACGAAAAATCACAAAATATATCATTAATATTCGCATTTTATGCTTTAATATTTTCATGATTTAATCTTTTCAGCTATATTTGCATATTAAAATCTGAAAACTAAAAGTCCAAAATTTAGTTGAAGTTGTTTTGTAAATTTTTATTTTAATTATTAACTATATCTCATTTTTTTGATGAAAAGAGTTTATACTTTCGGCAATGGCAAAGCAGAAGGCAGTGCCGATATGAAAAATCTTCTTGGAGGAAAAGGTGCTAATCTCGCTGAGATGAACCTTATCGGTGTTCCGGTACCACCGGGTTTCACTATCACTACCGAAGTTTGTACTGAATACAACGAAAAAGGCAAAGATGCCATAGTAAAAATCATCAAAGAGGATGTTGAGAATTCTATCAAACACATCGAAACTTTGACAGGCAACAAATTCGACGATTCAGAGAATCCGCTTTTGGTTTCGGTGCGTTCAGGTGCCCGCGTTTCAATGCCGGGTATGATGGACACCGTGCTCAACCTCGGTATGAACGACCGCGTTGTTGAAGCCCTCGCCGCAAAATCGGGAAATCCTCGCTTCGCTTGGGACAGCTACCGCCGCTTCGTGCAAATGTATGGCGACGTGGTTCTCGGTATGAAACCTAAGAACAAGACCGACATCGACCCGTTTGAAGAGGTTATGGACGGTGTGAAAGAAAAGAAAGGCGTGAAACTCGACACCGAACTCGACGTTGACGACCTCAAAAATCTTGTTAAGCTCTTCAAGGAAGCCGTATTGAAAGCTACCGGCAAAGAGTTCCCCGAAACTGCTTGGGACCAGCTTTCGGGCGCAATCTGCGCTGTATTCGACAGCTGGATGAACGAGCGCGCTATCCTTTATCGCCGAATGAACCAAATCCCCGAAGAATGGGGTACTGCCGTTAACGTGCAAGCAATGGTTTACGGTAACATGGGTAACACTTCAGCTACCGGTGTGGCTTTCACTCGCGATGCCGCTACAGGTGAAGATATTTTCAATGGTGAATACCTTATCAACGCTCAAGGTGAAGACGTGGTGGCAGGTGTTCGCACTCCGCAACAGATTACCATCGAAGGCTCTCGTCGCTGGGCTAAACTTCAAGGCATCAGCGAAGAGGAACGCGCCACAAAATATCCTTCTCTCGAAGAGTCAATGCCTGAATGTGCAAAATCACTCATCGAAACTCAGCAAAAACTCGAAGACCACTACAAAGATATGCAGGACCTCGAGTTTACTATCCAAAACGGCAAACTCTGGTTGCTCCAAACTCGTAACGGTAAGCGCACCGGTGCCGCTATGGTGAAAATCGCCATGGACTTGCTCCGCGCTGGCATTATCGACGAGAAGACCGTGCTTCGCCGCATGGAACCGCAAAAACTCGATGAACTTCTTCACCCCGTATTCGACAAAACAGCTTTGAAATCGGCTAAGACCGTAGCAAAAGGTCTTCCGGCTTCTCCGGGTGCCGCAACCGGTCAAATCGTGTTCTTTGCCGACGATGCCGAGGCTTGGGCTGAACGCAAGCGCAAAGTCATCATGGTGCGTCTTGAAACTTCTCCCGAAGACCTTCGCGGTATGAGCGTCGCTCAAGGTATCTTGACCGCACGTGGAGGTATGACATCACACGCAGCCGTAGTTGCTCGCGGTATGGGTAAATGCTGCGTTTCGGGTGCCGGCGAAATTGTTGTCGATTACAAGGCTCGCACAGTGCAAATGGGCGGCAAGACATTCAAAGAGGGCGATTGGATTTCATTGAACGGTAGCACCGGCGATGTCTACGAAGGTCTCGTTTCTACTGTCGATGCCGAACTATCAGGCGACTTTGCAGCAATTATGAACCTTGCTGAAAAATACACTAAGGTTGACGTTCGCACTAATGCCGACTCTCCTCGCGACGCTCTCGTAGCTCGCAAATTCGGAGCTAAGGGTATCGGTCTTTGCCGCACAGAACACACGTTCTTCGAGGCAGGCCGCATCAAGGCTATGCGCGAAATGATTATAGCGAAAGACGAAGCAGGACGCCGTGTGGCTCTCGCCAAGTTGCTCCCTATGCAACGTGCCGACTTCGAAGGAATCTTCGAAGCTATGGACGGATTCGGCGTTACAATACGTCTGCTCGACCCGCCTTTGCACGAGTTCGTTCCTCATCAGCTCGCTACTCAAAAAGAGCTTGCAGAGGAAATGGGCTTGACTATCGAAGAGGTTAAAGCCGTGTGCGACAGCCTTGAGGAATTCAACCCGATGCTTGGTCACCGCGGTTGCCGTCTTGGTAACACTTATCCCGAAATCACTGAGATGCAAGCTCGCGCTATAATTGAGGCTGCCCTCAACGTGAAGGCTAAAGGCGTCGACGTTCACCCCGAAATAATGGTTCCGCTCGTTGGCGTTCTCAAAGAGCTTCAATTGCAAGCCGACATTATCAACCGCACTGCACAGCAAGTATTCGCTGAACGCGGCGAAACTGTTGCCTACAAGATTGGTACAATGATTGAGGTGCCGCGCGCTGCTCTCGTTGCCGACCAAATAGCTACAGTTGCCGACTTCTTCTCATTCGGAACAAACGACTTGACTCAGATGACATTCGGTTACTCTCGCGATGACGCTCCGAAATTCTTGAAAACCTACAAGGAAATCGGCATCATCAAGACCGACCCGTTTGAAGTTCTCGACCAAGAGGGCGTAGGACAACTCGTTGCTATGGGCACACAGAAAGGTCGCTCTACAAAGCCTGAATTGAAAGTCGGTATTTGCGGTGAGCACGGTGGCGAACCATCGTCAGTGAAGTTCTGCGCTTCACTTGGCATGAACTACGTATCATGTAGTCCATTCCGCGTGCCTATCGCCCGCGTAGCCGCCGCCCAGCAGGCAGTGGAGGAATAAAACCACAATTCATTCGATATCGATTGAATTTGATATAATAAAAAAACAGGTTGCGAAACATCGCAACCTGTTTTTTATTTCTTTCCATATTTGAAACATATCACTAACTATGGGATTGTGAACGGATTAAACTTGTCGGCTCGCGCTATGCGATATTTGGAGTGAATATATGGGCGCATTGTTGCACCGCTGTCGCTCCACTCTTGCCCGGCAAACGTAATATATGTGTCATGGCTCTCTATTCGCACCGTGCGACGATTGAACATTGCATCTACTCCATTGCACGCACGCAGCACAAGTTGCCCGGCTCGAGTCTCAAGCACCTCAAGCCACCCTATCTCCTCCACAGTGTAAAGCCCTTCGTAACTCTTGCCGGTAATCAGGTCAATTGTGCGCCATTCATTTAACTTGTTGCCATTGTGACAATCACTCACAGCTATCACACCACGTCCGAGAACGTCAATGCGGCGATATTTGTCGGAACGCCCTATAATGGCACCCGAACGGTCGACGACACCTACTGTGAGGTCGCAGAACCTCACCGTTGCCATGCCATCTCCCGCATTGTAAACCTTTAGATAACTTGGCTCTACAACAATTTCATTGCCCTCTTTTAGCCCCCAAAGGCGTTTTTTCACATCGTAATATCCGGCAAGCTCATCTTCTACAATTCCAAGTCGCTTATCAGCCTCACAAAGCCTTCCACTCGATATTCGTTTATCAATCTCAGTGTGAGTGACAATGACCTCCATATCCGAATAATTCTCGGCATATTCGTAGTGCAACGCCTTGATTTTGCGCCTATTGCGCTTAACGATTTCAGTGCTCAGTGCAGTCCCGTTGAAATAGCTGCGCCAATCATGACTCTTTGTGGGCAAACCGAAACGTCGGTGCAATCCCACATTATCTATTATCACACAGCACGATTTACCCGCCGAAGGACGCATTCCACGTCCCACCATCTGAATATACTTCGAAAGTGATAGCGTGGGGCGACAAATCTGAATAAATTCCACCGCAGGGCAATCGAACCCCTCAGAAAAAATATCTACATTCACAAGCACCTCTACACCACCCGAAGCATCGCCATGCCTGAATTTATCAACTATGTCACGTCGCTCGGCAGCAGGTGTGGCTGCACTGATTACCGCCGCACTAACACCTCGACTGCAATAATACCGAGCTATATGCTCGGCATGACGCACACTCACGGCATAAACAATGCCTCGCTTCCCCGACACATAGTGCTCATAACTCTCAAAAAGCCGCTCTACAATGTAACTGCTATTGAACAGCGAATCCATCTCTTTAACC
>CAMEKH010000135.1 GCA_945921235.1 uncultured Prevotellaceae bacterium
TACCCAGCCAATCTCCTTAACTCCCGGCAATATTTGTTTCGTAGTCCTCATATAATTTTTATATATGTGTATATGTGAATGTATTAAGAAATGCGTAACAAGTGTAACGAGCGTAACAAGCGTAACGCATGACATTTTTACCCCTTGAAATCGGGAAGATTTTTTTTCTTTTTACGCATTTTTTTCATACGGCACGCAGAGCGGTACGACCTACGCTTGCGTTGGTATCGTTTAGCGATGGCGTTCCAGTTCTTCTCGTTCACCTCGATGCCATGCTTGCACATAAAAGCGTAGATAAGTTCGTCCTGTCGCTTGAACAGCGACGAGAACTTGTGGAGCGAAGTCCACAGCTCCACATCGAAGCGATTGCGGATAGTAGCGACGAGCAAGTCCTCGGCGTACTTCGGCAAGTAGTTATAAGAAGTGATGTCCTTCGACTTGAAATCGGGAATAGCGATTATCACTGCACCGGGATTGTTCGCCTCAATTTGCTGCGGCACATCATCAGGCTGCATTTCGAGAAAAGATTCGAGAATGCCACTCTCTATGCTGCCGCGAGTGAGGTGCACCGGGTGTTTGCCGCCGTGGTCGTGAATAAACCACTGAGCAAGGTAGTCGTCGAGATGTATATATAGGAAATAAGTTCGTGCCATAAACCAATACTTTAAGTTTGTGTTGCGAAGTTACGGATAATAAAACATATATACATTACAACCACTGCCGTTGCTTGCCTAAGTAAAACGATTGTTGCCGATGTTTGCCAATGCGTGACGATGGGTGCAGATTTAAGGCGTTGCAAGAAGTTTTTATTTCACGAAAAAATAAAAATTTCGCGGAGGATAGGAAAAAGCCTTAGACAAATTAGACAATAAGACAGAGCGCGAAGCCACGATTTATAAGGCGTTGAGCCATAATATTATATCTCTTTTCTATTAAAGAAAAAGAATAATATAATAGATAAATCGTGTCAGCGTTTGTCTAACTGATTTTCGGCAAAAGCCGTTTTGTCTTACATTGTCAGCGTTTGTCTTACGGCAAAAATCGCATAAGTGATTGATTTACAACGATGTCAATGCTGTCAGCGTTGTCAAGTGGAAAATGGCAGGGGTTCGGCAAGCAAATATGAGACTGCTAAAAGGAAAATCGACCCACATAGTGAGCCGATTTGTATTGTATATATAATTGTGTATTAGAACGGAAGTTCTTCTTCCTTGTTGTCGTCGAACAGTGTTTGGGGCTTATCCGCCTTAACGTCATTTGCAGCCTCCTGCTCACTATCCGCATAGTCCTCGGCGCGTTCCTCCGCCTCGGTGAGCTTCATCGTTTCGAGGTTGATGTCAAACTCGCCCTTTAGCGAAGCGTAGTCAAAACAGATGCAAGTAACACGAGTGCTCATAGTCACTCGCTGCATATTCTCGACCGTTGTATCGGGCGAGCCTGTATTATTCAGCTTCACCATCCTCACTTGTTTTCTTCCGAGGAATTGCGGAGATATTTCGAGGAATGGTTCAAGCGTCGGCAAGTCGATTTTCGAGGCGTTAGCCGCCATGCCGGAGCGAGAAGCGATAACGTGTTCCACCGAATTGAAATTCACGCAGAGAATGGCTTTTCTGCCGTCGAAAGAGAATTTCTGACCTTTACCCGACGGAATAAATTTATCATCAGTGATGATACGGAAATGAGCGCCCTCTATAAGGCGACCATTCATATAGAGCGAAGCGAACATCTTCCAGAAGTCGGCAAGTTCCGACTTCTTCTTCACCATGTCATTCTGCGAGCGCATCTGCCGGAAGCAGAACTCAAAGAGATCGCGGTAGGTGAACGGAACGTCGATAAGCGTTTCGACGGTACGGAAAGCGGCAAGCAGAATGACCCAGTTGTCAAAGATACGGTCTTTGATAGCCTCGCCATTGAGCCTCACCATAATCTCCTCCGAACACGTCTGATACATATCCCTGTATCTGTTCTCAAAAGTAGGTCGGAGGCGCAGCAGCTCCACCGTCAGGTGAGTAAGGCGGTGGTGGGCGAGTTCCTTCAGTTCAACGTAGCGTTTCTTCTCCTCTGCGGAGAAGTCAGTTCTCGAATACGAGAGATGCACAACGCGAGTGAACAGAGCCGGGTCAATGGTAGGCATTTCCTGGCCGCAGATTATAAGCGAACAGGTAAAGAACGTATCGATAATCTTTTTGGTCGCAGGGTCGGTCTTAGTCTGACCCTTTCCGCCCCAAACACCCTTGATAAGTTCAATCATGCGCATAGGCACATCGTTCTTATACTCGTCGAGTATTTCAATGGCATTAGCCACCCTCGAAAGCATCTGGTTAAGCGACGGCACGGTAGTGTTGTAAACTTTCGATGGTTCGGAAACAGGGTGGAAAAAAGCCATTAACGAAGTGCCGAGAGCCGTTTTGCCCGAGTTTGGCGGACCGAAAAGATTAAGTATAGGAAAACTGTCCTTTACAGGATAGATTACATCACGAAAAAGCGAAGCGACAAGGAAAGCGAAGCCCACCATTGCATTGTCGCCGAAAACTTGGATAAGTTTGGCGACATATTCACGGAGCGTAATGGTGCTGTCCGGTTTGTGAATGAAATCGAGTTCAAAGCCGAACATACCCTTGTCATTGCGGTGCATATCCGAGCACGCCGGCAAGTAGAACGTCTTGCCTCCGCAACTGACAAGGCCGAGTTCATTCACCTCAAACCAGTTGTTTTCATAAAACAAGCCATTGCCGAAAGCGAAGAAACGATTATCGGCATTCCAGCCCATTAGCGACACCTGCTCGCAAGTCTTCGTGATAGAATAAAGATATTCTTTCATCTGGTCAAGGCTTTCAGCCTTGCCGATGAACATAAAGTTGCCGAGGTTCTCTATGCGCTTCTTGAAGCGAGGGAGCGACACCATCTCCTCCTGTGATAGTTCGATAGCGTCCTCGTCGCCAAGCTCGTTGATGATGCGATAAATGCGGATAGCATTATCGTTCGACTTGATGTGAAACACCGGCTTCAGAACGAAGTTCGATATTCTCACGAGCTGGTCGTCCTTTCCGGCGATGTAGTATTTGCCGTGTTGCACGATAATGCCGAAGCGACGCATCGCACTCTCCTCGTAGCCGAGGTTGGAAGATGCAGCCTCCTCAGCCTCCTTCTTGCGGCTGATGTCGGCTTGCTTCACCGCCTCTTTCCAAGACTTAGCTTTGCCGTAGATGTCCGGCAATGCAGACAAGATGTTGTCGCGGTCGAACTTGTCATCGACAAGGGCAACAAGTCTTGCAATGGTATGCACAGCCTCCTTGTCCGAAGAAAGCGACCTGTCCGGACGAGAGAAAAGTTTGCGTGCATACCATAGAATGAAAGACTGTTCCTCCAACGAAGCGAACACATCCCTTGACGTGATGAAAGAGTCGGCGTCTTCCTTGTCCTTTCCGTCGTCGAGAGGTATCTCTCTGACAGTGACGGAAAGACCGAGCGACAGAGCAATCTACCCGGCGCGGAACACGGCGTTAAAGCCGGCGCCGAACTGCGAGTTGCCCTTAGGCTTTTCGCTGTCCGGGATAAAGCACACCGAGTTGCACACCGAGTGTAGCTGCTTGAAGTGCTTCTCTCCCCATGCCGTGCCGAGAGCACCAACGGCTTGCGTGATGCCGATGCTTTGCAGCCGCAGCACGTCGGGGCCTCCCTCCACCAAGATGAATTGCTTCGTTATCCTCGCCATTTTTATAGCGTCCGGCAGACCGAACACACATTCCTCTTTCTTGAAGATAGGCGAGGTGCGAGAGTTCATATATTTGCCGATGTCGGGATTGGCACCGTTGTAGCGACCAGTGAAAGCACAGACCTTAAACCATCTGTTGTAGATAGGGATAGTCACCCTGTCGCGGAACATGGCGTAACGTGACTTGTCGGCCTCGTTAACGCCTATGTAGCCAAGCTCGATAAGATAGTCCTCGTTAATCTGCTTTCGCTTGATGAAGTCAAAGAAAGCGGCAGAGCCTTTTGGAGCGTAGCCGATGCCGTATTCCTTGCAGAAATCTTCGCCCCAACGATTGTAGGCGTATTTCCTCGCCGCCACAGCGTCGGGAGCGTCGGAGTTGAAACACTCGATAAAGAATTTCTGCACCTCGGCAACAGCAAAGAAAAGGCTCTCGCGATGCTTTGCATCGTCGCGTTCCTGCTGCGACTGCTCCTTGCTCTCGTACCTTACCTCGATGTTGTACTTTCTCGCGAGCCATTCAATGGCTTGTTGGAAAGTCATATTTTGGTGCTTCATAAGAAAGGCGACGGCATCGCCACCCTCTCCACAGCCGAAGCAGTGGAAGCGGTTGCGTGCCGGATTCACATAGAAAGAAGGCGACTTCTCGCCGTGGAAAGGGCAGCAAGCCCAGAATCCCGCACCTTTCTTATGGAGTTGGATAAAGTCGCTGATAACGCCATGCACATCGGCTGCATCAATGACCCTTTGTTTGCATTGTTCAGTAATATAGCCCATATTAATAAAGGGGGAATTGATAAGCCCTAAGACCTCACTGCATTATCGAAAAGGCTTAGAATGTCCTTGCCATAGTAGAAGAAACCGCCTGTTGCGTCCTTGTATCTCGCTATGCTTCCTTTCCTTGTCAGACGTAGCAGACAGTCCCGGCTGATGCCAAGAAGGTCGCACGTTTGCTTGACAGAATAGCGGATTTCTTCTTCGACTTGCGGACGTTTAAGAGTCATCATAATTGTTACTTGTTTGGAGGTTCTGAAAAATAGTCTTGAGATTGACGCTGAAGCAATCTCAGGTCGGCTGTTCTGTACTCCACCTTTCCCGGACGCTTGTAAGATTGGACCATACCCAATCGTTTCCAGCGTTCCACGTTCCGTCTGCCGAACATATCGTAAGCCTTGCGTTGGCTTACGAACTCCGGGTCGTCTGCGTCCGATTTTAGCAGCCGCACCACACGGGAGGCTATGTCGTTAAGGAACGTGTCGTAAGGGATAAGGTGGTCTGTAAAATGAAGCAGGTTCTTCATTATTCCTTGCGAGTAACAATTATTGTTCTATCATCTCTGTTTAACTTAGTAGCATACACACGTTGCATGATGCAGTTGAGTTCCGAAGTTTGGGCACGGATAGTTTTCATTTTCTCGATAGGAAATGCCACAGATTCGCCGACATTGAGTTCTACGATTTGTGTACGCATTTTTTTCGGTCTTTCAATCATAACTTTTTTTGATTAAATGTTGTATGTTTAACTAATTATATTTACCTTTGCATTTGAAATATCATCTTTCAAATGTTCTGCAAATATAACATAAATATGTTTAACTAAACAATAATATGTTTAATTGTTAAGAAATATTAACATTGTGAGATAAGTTTTATATTATCTAAATCACTGAGAATGAGCATTATCGTTAGAAAAGTACACATTGGGCATGAAATTGCCAAAAGGATAACCCAACTTGGGATATCCCGGTCGGAGTTTGCTCGTCGCGCAGGAATGCTTCAGCAACACGTTAAGGGGTTGCTCGAAAGACAGAGCCTCGACACTGAAAAACTAACCACAATTTGTGAAGCACTTGACTTCAATTTCTTTACACTATATTGTGACAGTGTAAGTATCAACGCATATCGTTCCGCAGTCACCACAGGGGACGGGAACGCCACCAACATCTGCGGTGATAATGCAGAATTGCAAGTGCGAAACGAACTTCTTGCCGAGAAGATAACGATGTTGGAAAACATCATCGAGGACAAGAACAAGATTATCCGATTAATGGAGGCAAAATCGAAGTAACAAATATTATATATGTTGCCATACAACAAGACAAAGAGTTGTCTTGCACATCAATCTTTTTTAATAACCAGTAGCTATACTGTAAGAGTGTTGTGAAACACTTACATACTGCTTACAAATTAAGCGTAACCAGCCGAAAATCAATAGGCTATTGCTGCGGCGCAAGCAAGCGTAGAGGAATGATTTTCAAAAGGCTAACGTAAATTCAAAAAATGCCACTTACAAATAACTTACAATATGTATGTAAGTATTTGAAAATGAGCCGCAAATTGATGCGGCGCAGGCTGCCGTGGAGGAATAATAAGGTTATTCAACCATTATTAGATAAA
>CAMEKH010000136.1 GCA_945921235.1 uncultured Prevotellaceae bacterium
CTAAATTTGCACTTGCCAGTTGACTCTACACTATTTTCGTGTTTTTTCACAATAGATAGTATTATGATTTCCTTTTTTCGACAAAATGAATTATTTTTGCATATATGAAGCAACAACTGCACATACCGGCGCTCTTTGCGAGCATTATCGTTGCTTGTCTTGCCGTAGTGGGTGGCCATAGGTCTATGGCTTCCGATGGTGAATTTCAGGATAGTTGTGAGACTATAGCATCGGTTACGGCAGGGAGTATCGACCGTATACCCATGTCGGCGGTGCTTAGCATGGGCTGTATGCCGCAGATTGCGGGACCGAATGTTGTAGTTGTGCGCACTTTCAGGGGCTGTGTAAGCCATGGTCACAGTCTTGTGGCGCGCCGCAAGAGCGGACTCGGTGGCAAGTGTTCGCCTTGTGGAAAGACGTCGAGCAGCATAAGACTCTATGATGTGTCGGCTCCATTCACATGCAACGACCTTAAGGACTATTATATCTACATGCTACGCCGAATAGTCATTTAGTGATAGGTTAATTGTGCGGCGTAAGAGCAATCCCCATCCATATCTCTTTTTTGGAATTGTTTTAGGCGGTAGAGTGCGCATCGCCGCATAGAGTGTTACTATTTATGCGGGCAAAATCCGTGTT
This sequence comes from uncultured Prevotellaceae bacterium, assembly GCA_945921235.1. Taxonomy (GTDB): domain Bacteria; phylum Bacteroidota; class Bacteroidia; order Bacteroidales; family Muribaculaceae; genus CALZFJ01. Next base: position 640 of record CAMEKH010000136.1, read on the forward strand.
CTTTAACTTTAATTATTAATTTAAATTTCGCGAGTCGTCGACCGATGTTTCGTGTCCACATGGCGTAGGCTTCGGCTCCGAGCAAAATTTTTAGCTTATGACTAATCAAACATTATATAAGAATATTATAGCGACGTCGGATAAGGTAGCCCTTCCTATCGATGCTACATCATTGCTGATTTCTACCTTAATCGTCATCATAGGGGCTTCACTGTTTTTTGTGTCATTTCAATTCGGTACTGAGAGTGATGAATTGTCCATGCTCTGCCTGCTACTCGGCTTGTGCGGCGTGGCGGTGGGATTGGTGCGAATGTTTACACATTCGCGTAAACTTGTGTATGCAGCTACCGGAAGCCGGCTGAGGAAGCACCATCTATATTTCAAGAAGGAAGACTCTGCTAAAGTAGTGCAGCTATCGGAGAAAAAGCTCGGTGGTGAAGTGATGCCGAAGCTCGATGCCAATGGAACGGTGCGCATGGACGTGCTGTTCTCTACCGACGGGAAATTTGCCGCCACGCAAGTGTTTGTCTACTCCGAGTGTGCATTTCTACCCGAGAATGATATTCACGTCTATGTCGATGATGAAGCATGCGAGTTTGCTACAATAGTGAGGCATATAAAAGGCTGAGAGAGAGTCGGTGCGTGAGCCGATAAGTGGAAAGGCAGTGAGCATGTGCGTTGTAGCATATCTCACTGCCTTTTACTATGGTATTTCAGGGGCTTGTAGACTTATTCTTGTCTTTTTTACTTTTTCACGATAGGTTTAATCGAGATAGCATATCCGCCACCTGCAGCGGCATTCAGTTTGAGCACGGATTTTGCTGTAACCGTCTTTTTCGAGATGGTGTAGGCTTGCGGGTTGGTCTTGTAGTCGGCATCGGCGGCATCGGCGTAGATTGTAGCTTCATATTTCACGCCTTTGTCGAGGAAGTCGAGCTTCACGGTAGATAGATGCGGCTTTTCGCCTGCCACGCTACCAATGAACCAATTGTCGCTGTCCTTAGCCTTGCGAGCAATGGTGATGTACTCCATAGGCTCAGCCTCGAGATATTTCGATGTCTGCCAGTCGATAGCCACGTCTTTGATGAATTGGAAAGCATCGGGGAATCGGCGGTAGTTCTCAATGATGTCGGCAGCCATTTGCAACGGGCTGTAGAGAGTAACGTAGAGAGCGAGCTGTCCGCAAATAGTGGAATTGACGTGCGATTTATTTTTGGGGTTTATTTTGCTGATGTTCATCTCGAAGATACCCGGAGTGTAATCCATAGGACCGCCCTGCAGGCGAGTGAAAGGCAAGATAGAAGTGTGTCCCGGCTTGCTGCCACCGAAAGCCTGATATTCGGTGCCGCGAGCCGATTCGTTTCCAATCAAGTTGGGATAAGTGCGGCACAGACCTGTGGGGCGCACGGCTTCGTGAGCGTTGACCATGATTTTGTGGTCGGCAGCTTTTTTGAGGCAATAGAGATAGTGGTTAATCATCCACTGGCTGTAGTGGTGCTCGCCGCGAGGGATAATATTACCCACATATCCGCTCTTCACCGAGTTGTAGCCGTAGCGGTTCATCAAGCTGTAGGCTTCGTCGAGATGTCGCTCGTAGTTTGTAGCTGATGACGAAGTCTCGTGGTGCATCATCAGGCGCACACCTTTGCTGTGGGCATAGTCATTGAGAGCTTTGATGTCGAAGTCGGGGTAAGGAGTCACGAAATCAAACACATCTTCCTTGTATTGACCGTACCAATCCTCCCAGCCTATGTTCCAGCCTTCCACGAGTACCTGGCTGAATCCGTTTTCGGCAGCGAAGTCGATATATTGGCGCACTTTCTCGTTGTTGGCAGAGTGAATGCCGTTGGGTTTCGTTTTAGAGTAATCGGTTTCGCCGATTCGCACGGAGGGAAGTTCGTCGGTGTAAGCCCAAGAGCCTTTTCCGGTAATCATTTCCCACCACACTCCAACGTATTTCACCGGCTTAATCCAAGAAGTGTCGGCAATTTTGCAAGGCTCGTTAAGGTTGAGAATGAGTCGAGAAGCGAGGATGTCGCAGGCATTGTCGCTCACGATGACGGTGCGCCAAGGCGATTTGCAAGGCGTCTGCATAAATCCTTTTTTGCCTATAGCATCGGGTGTTAGCCACGATTCGAAAATCATATTTTTGTCGTCGAGGTTAAGGTGCATGCAAGAGTAGTTCACGAGAGCTGCTTCGTGTAGATTGAGATAAATGCCATCGTCAGTTTTCATCATCAATGAAGTCTGCACACCGGTATGTGAGAATTGCGTCTGCGAAGCATTTTCGGTGATAGCTCCTTGCATCAAGCCACGGATTTCGCTGAGCTTGGAGCGGGTGTAATCGTATTCCTGAGTGTCGTAGTCGCCGGGAATCCACCAAGCCGTGTGGTCGCCTGTCATGGCAAATTGCGTGCGTTCCTCACGAATTACGAAGTAGTTCAGGTTTTTCTGCTGCGGGAATTCGTAGCGAAGCCCCATACCTTCGTTATAGACGCGGAAACGGATAATTATGTGGCGGTCGAACTTAGGTTGATTGAGCGTAACGGCAAGTTCATTGTAGTGGTTGCGGATTTCACTCTCTTCGCCCCATACCGGGAGCCAAGTTTCATCGAGAGTAGCTCTTTCGGCTTTTGTAAGCTCAAACCCGTTGAATAGCGAGAGTCGGTCCACATTGTCATTCCCCGAAGAAATTCCGTCGGCGAAAGAGTTGCGTCCGTTTTCACTGTCGAGTTCAAGTCCGAGTCGGCTTTCAAGGATTATCGGTTTACCTTTATAGTCAACAGAATAGACCGGAGCACCATTTTTAAGGTCGAAATTCACAATAACATTTCCGTCGGGCGAAGCAATATTCTCGGCAGCGAAAGCGCTTTGCGATGCATTGCAAGAAAAAGCAGCCACAAAAAGTGCAAGAATTGATTTTTTAATCATAAGTTAAGTGTATTTTTATTTATTTAGTTTTTAGGGTTTAAGATAGTGGCAAAATTACTCCATTTATAATCCAAATCCAAATTAAGGTGAGAAAAAGCCTGACTGATTTAGGTATTTTAATATTTACAAGAGCAATGAGCTATATCAGAATGTAGCATTATGATAGTTGCTGAAAGCAAAAGCGTTGCAAACAAATGCAAGGTGAGAATTGTTGAAAATATGACGACGATTTTGTCGGTGGTAAAATAATAAATAAAGAAGGATTGATTTATGGAAACGAAGTTTTACAAGTGCCGCCATTGCGGCAATGTGGCGATGAAAGTGGTGGATTCGGGCGTGCAGCTCGTGTGCTGTGGAGAGCCGATGGAAGAGCTTGTGCCCAACACCGTAGACGCTGCCGGAGAGAAGCATCTACCGGTAGTGGCAAATGTAGATGATTGCCGACTGCATGTGAAAGTAGGCAGTGTGGAGCACCCTATGCTCAAGGAGCATCACATATCATTTATCTATGTAGCTACTGAACATGGAGGAAAGATAGTGAATCTAAGCGATAAGCCCGAAGCTGAGGTGTGCGTGTGCGACGATAAGCCTGTTGCCGTGTATGAGTATTGCAATCTCCATGAATTGTGGAAGACACTGCTGTGACAGGAGTTGGCTGCCGAAGCCAGTGAGGCTTATGAGAGAACGAGAAACGGTGGATTGTCGATGCCGACCAATCCACCGTTTTTTGGTTAAATAATGCCGAAATATAGAGGAAAATTCGTAAGTTTGCCGATGAAAAACAATCGGCACATGGCGTGCTGACCGAAAAATAGTGAATTATGAGATATGAAAGGAAAGAGTTTACATTCGACCGTGTGGTTCGTATGGCAATAGGGCTTGCGGTGATTGGCGCAATTTTGTGGTTGCTCAATTATCTGAAAGGCGTGTTGTTGCCGTTTGCCGTGGCGTGTCTTGTGGCATATATGATGAACCCTATGGTAGAATGGAATAAGCGTATGCTGCGGCTGAAGGGGCGCACGCTACCCACTATTCTCACACTGCTTGAAGTGACGATGGCTGTGACGGGAATATTGTGGCTACTGATTCCATATATCTACGACGAGTCACATCGCATGGCGCTGATGCTTGGTGAATATGTGCAGGCTCAGCTCAACGTGCCGTATTTGCCGGCTGCCATACATGAATTTATCAAGCAATATATTGATGTGGACTTTATTCAGTCGCTACTTACGCGCGAGCAGTGGATAAGCCTTATAACCGAGGCCGCCAATCAGACGTGGAGCTTTGTGAACGGTACGTTCAGCCTTGTTCTTGCAATGTGTAGCTGGGTGCTTGTGCTTTTGTATATTATATTCATACTCATTGATTACGACAAAATTATGCGAGGCATGAAGATGATGGTTCCCTCGCGCTATCGCGGCATGACGTTCAAACTGTTTAACGACATGAAAGTGAGTATGCACCACTATTTCCGCGGTCAGGCACTGATAGCATCGATAGTGGGCGTAATGTTCAGCATAGGTTTTACGATTATCGGGTTGCCTATGGGAATTGTGCTCGGACTATTCATAGGAGTACTCAACATGATACCGTATTTGCAGTTGATTTCCATTCCCATAGCTACTATGCTGTGCTTGGTCAGCTCGGTGTCGACCGGAGGCAGTTTTTGGGAGATGTTTGGCTGGATGGTGCTTGTGTACTGTGTGGTGCAAGTGATTCAAGACCTCATTCTCACGCCAAAGATTATGGGAAAGAGTATGGGACTGAATCCGGCAATAATGCTCCTGTCGCTTTCTATCTGGGGTGCACTCTTAGGGTTTATAGGACTTATAGTGGCACTTCCGCTCACCACACTGCTGATAGCCTACTATGATGAATATGTGAAAAATAAAGATTAAGCCCAAATCAGTCATTATAGACTGTTATGCGCAAGCATATTCTCTTTTTGTCGTCTGCCTTTCCGCTTATCGGTCACAATGGACCTCCATTGTGACCTCAAAACGTAAAAACATCTGTTCAAAAATAAAAAAGTTATCATCATAACGCTAATGACCGGTTAGGGTTAAAAGAAATATGATATTGTTTGAAATTTCATAAACTGCAAGTAGTTGCTTTTCAATAGCATGGTGCGAATGGCAATGGAGATGTGTCTACAATCGTAATGCCGAGAATGACATTGTGCGGGAGCTGAGGAGTATATATGCAGAGTAGAGACTGAAAAAACAGATGAAAGTTTTGCAATCTTTCAAAAAAATATAACAGGTGTAAATTTTTGAGTTACAATATGTTATGAAATTAATGAATGAAATATTTGAAAATATTTATAAAAAAATTTGGCAATTACGCCAAAAAGCAGTAATTTTGCAACGCTTTTAAGGGAGATTCGCTAGCTCAGCTGGTAGAGCACAACACTTTTAATGTTGGGGTCTTGGGTT
>CAMEKH010000137.1 GCA_945921235.1 uncultured Prevotellaceae bacterium
GGTCTTGCCATATTCCGATGAATTCTGCTTTATCTTGAATCCCAGCACTTTCACGCTGCCTTGGAAATAGAATTTGCAATTATTCCAACCTTGGAAGTCGATGCAATCGGCTGCCTTATTTTCCATATAATCTCTATACATCGGCACATCGTTAATCACGCCGTCTTTATTCTCTACCACTGCACAGAGTTGGTTTCTTGAGAAATCGCCATTCACGAATACGCCAATCAATGCTCCTTCTCCGAGGCCTGTATATGAAGCCGATATCGGCTCGGCAAATTTGTAGAACACTTCGCCGCCTTCTTTCTCGGCAAAGGCATATTTAAGTTCCACACTCTTCGAGCCGAACAACTTGGTTGTGCTCGAAGCCACCGAAGCCGAAGTATAGCCCTTGCTGCCGCTTTCGTCCACTGCAATGCATGCCGCATCTTCAAAGTCTTGATACAATTCGGCATTTTCCACTTTTGTTCTTGCCATATCCTCGGCTGTGAACTTGCACTCATAGTCCTTATCGAGTGTCAAGCCATCGAAATCGGCTATATCGCCGTTATATTTCACCGTATAGGTCTTTCCGGGTTCCAAACTCTTCACGAGCGTGAGACGCACATATCCATAGCCGGTGCCCGATTTAGCATATTTCACATTGCGGCTGTTGAATGCCATCACGGTGCCGGCTTCGTCGGTCACAACAATCTGCTGGGTGATATGACCGTAATTAACCACCGAGTCAGTCTTCAGCTCAACCACCGGAGTAGTGTAGTGTACCTTGCTTCCGTCTTTAGGCCAAAAATCTGTAACCGATAGATAGCGGCGCGAATCGGTAGTGAATTGCATTTTGAAATCCTGAGTCATCGCCATGCCGCCGCCATGCTTCGCCGTCTTGGCGATTGTTACGGTGTAGAGCGTGTTGGCTTTATAAGGCTCTGCCGGGGTGAATGTCAATACGTAATTGGCGTCTTCCCATGTGAATTCGCCTTTTATCGTCGGCTCTATCTTGAATGCCGCTTCTGTCGATGCAACATCCATATCCCAATTGAAAGCTATCTTCACAGGCGTGTTGCACAGCACCGGTGCATCGCCGGCTTTCCACACCGGGCTATATTCGGTCACTGCGGGTGGTGTGTCACGCACCTTGTTCATAGCCACATTGGCATAAGCCACCTTGTTGGCGGTCACAGCTACAGTCTTTGTCGTTTCCAAATGTCCGGCCTCGGTCACTTCTATGGTGTACGTGCCGGGACTCACATTCTTAAACAGGAAAAAGCCATTGTAGAGAGCATCGGTCTTATAGGTTTGAAGCACCGTACCGTCTGAATTCTTCAGCTTTACCGTTGCACCGCAAACCGGCAAGAGATTATCGCGGTCGAACATTATGTACGACTCATTGCGTTCCACTCGCGAATCATAGACCAATCCAGCCACTACTCCAGTTGCATCGGCTGTAAGGTTGAAATAGTCATAGACGGCATGTGTGAAATGCCATGCTTCAAGCCAGCAGAAGTCCTTATTCATCAAGCGATAGGTTTCGGGGATATAATCGTGGAACGAACCCTCCGAGAGTATTGCGGGGATAGACGTCACGCGAAGCACTCCAAGACCGCTCGTTCCCCAGCTCGGATAGAATGTCCAGTCGCCGTAAATCTTACCGTCGTGAGTCCACACCGTGGTTTCATTGGTGTAGAGCTGATTGAGCAGTTTGCTTGCAAGCACGTCACTTTTGGCTATCTGCGGCTGTCCGGTATATCCGCGATAAAAAGTCATAGGATAATTCACGCGGTTGCCTGTGCCGGTAGCGTTGCTGTGTATTGAAAAGAATATGTCGGCTCCGCTGGCGTTGGCAAGGTTGCCTATTGTGGTTAGTCCGAGGTCGTCGGCTGTTGTATTGGTAGTTCGCGACATTGTCACTTTACACCCTTTTGCCTTCAACAGGTTGCGAAGGTGCAATCCTTTTTCAAGATTGGAGTTCGACTCCCAATAACCTGCGGGGTCGCCCTGAGTGTAGGGATAGATAACCACATTACGGTCGTCGCTGTCGTGCCCGCCATGTCCGGGATTCACATAGACGTGAACGCTCGATGGTTCAACAGCCATTGCTCCTAATGCTATCATGGCAAAAGTTGCCAAAATGCCCGATTTCTTTATATTTTTCATTTCGGTAATGTGTTTCAATCGTTAATACTAAGTTCCATTACAAACAAATTGCCATCGATGGTGCTATACACCACTTTACCGGCCTCAGCCGATGCCGTGGGTTGCATCGACATCGACGTCTTCGGAGTTAGCTCTTTCAGCCATGAGCCGTCGGCCTTCAGCAGCACTATCTGCGACGAAGTGAACTGATGACCGTCGTCGGTGGCATTCTGTGCCACTATGTAGTTGTCGCTTATCCACGTCGGCATCTCATAGTTGCCAAGGCGGGCAAGCACATTGCCGCGAAGGTCAATTACCACTATGCCCTTACCGGCAGCAAAAAAGGCTACTTTCTTGCCATTGGGCGACAGCGATGCCCACAGATATCCCGCACTCGACTCCTCCGGCGAATATTCTTTCACCGCTCCATTGTCGTTGATTATCACTTTTGAGCCTTCGGTGTACACTGCCACTCCGCTCTTGCGCGAATCGGCATCTACCGATTTCACTCCCATTGTGCCGCGAAGCACTGCTCCGCCATTGCTCAACAGGGCTGCCGGCAACACATTGCGCTCATTCTCCACAAGCACTCTGCTTGTCTTTTTCGCTATATCATAGCACACTGCCGTGCGATATTTTATCAAGCCATCGGCATTCTGCTTCACATAGTACACCTTGCCGTCGTCGGTAATTTTAGGCTCATATCCCGCACGCTCGGCATCGGTTATAACCGTCACCACATCATCGTCGAAGTCATATAGTTTCAGTCCTTTTTCATTACTTGCCGAGAAAAGCAGTTTGCTACCGTCGGCACTCAGCACAGGGTGATACGCACCGGTTTCCACGCCCTTTAGCAGTGGATAGGGCCCTTTCACAGTCACTTGCTGCGCCATCATCGTGAAGCAACAGCAAGCCGTAATCGAAAGTAAAATTTTCTTCATGATTTTATGTTGTTAATGTTATTAAAAAGATTTGATTTCTCACGTCGAAACGCAAAAATCTTAGAATAGTTGTTTATAGTTGTTTTCTTTTCAGCCGCAAAAATACAAACAATTATTTTCTTTCCAATTATTTTAATGCAAAAAATTTTCTCTCCATCGCACTCTTCATGTAATGATATTGCACACCAAGCACAAAAAAGAGCCGGAACAGGCTGTTTTTCCCTACAGTCTATTCCGGCTGTCTTAATGCTCTTAGCTCAAAAGTCACAACCGCTTATTTGCGATAGCCGCACTTCGGGCACACGCCGTTGACATCGAGCGAGATTCCGCAGAGCGGACAGCGGTCTTTGCTCTCTCCTATCGGGAATTCGGCTGATGCTGCATTCACGCCACTTGTGAATGTGATTTTCGCAATGTTCAGCTTATCCTTCAGCAACTCGTAAACTATTTTTATCATTCCCTCCACAGTCATCGTTTCTTTGGTCACCACAAGGCGCGAATCGGGATAAGCCGTGGCAAGAGCGGTCTTGAACGCTGCTCCTTTCATAGTGTTCTGCGGGTGTCCGTCTTTGATGCCTTGCTTCTCATACACGTCAAGGATTGCAGGCAGCAACGGGTCGTCCTCACGCAAAATCAATGCATGGTCGAAGTTCTTCAGCAGTTCCCAAGCCGTTTTTTGAATCTCGTTGCAAGGAAACACCATGTTCACTCCTTCATTCACCGTGTCCTCTACCTCTATTGTCAACACTCCGGTGTGCCCGTGTAGATATTGGGCTTCGCCTTTGAATCCATAAAATCGATGTGCATATTGCAAATCGAATGTTGTGATACTTCTCATAACTCTTTAATGTTTAATGTTTATTGTTTGTTAATCAATTAAATGACTGTAAGCGGCTTAATAATTCTGTGCTGCAATTTCAAAGTAGCTCTTCGGGTGAGCACAAACCGGGCATATCTCCGGAGCCTTCTTGCCGATTACTATGTGTCCGCAATTGCGACATTTCCATATCTTGTCGCCTTCGCGCGTGAACACTACGCCTTCTTCTATGTTCTTGAGCAACTGCAGGTAGCGTTCTTCATGATGCTTCTCTATTGCTGCCACGCCTCGCATCTTTGCGGCAATCTCTGTAAAGCCTTCTTCTTCGGCTTCGCGTGCCATGCGCTCATACATATCGGTCCACTCATAATTCTCGCCCTCGGCTGCCGACTTCAAGTTGGTCATAGTGTCTTGAATTGCCCCTCCTTCAAGATACTTAAACCACAGCTTGGCATGCTCTTTCTCGTTGTTGGCTGTTTCCTCAAATAGGGCTGCTATCTGCTCATATCCGTCTTTTTTTGCTCGCGATGCAAAGTAGGAATACTTGTTTCTTGCTTGCGACTCTCCGGCAAATGCCTCGAGAAGATTTTTCTCGGTCTTTGTTCCTTTTAATTCTTTCATAATTCCAATTTTCTTATTAGTTTGATTAATGTTTTTTGTTTCTGCGCTTCCACTGCCGCCTGCTTCTGCAATAGCGGCAGCCATTTTTTCTATTGCAAAGATAATTCAACTATTTTCCTCATGCAACAGATAATTACTATTTTAAAATAGAAATTATCTATTATTCCGCCTTTCGTTCACCTTTCACAGCTGTCCTGTCTGCTTAATGTGGCTCTGTGGCGCTCCTGAGCCATTTTTTGAGCTACTACAAACAAAAATCATGGCGGCAGGTTTTTATTTCGGTTTTTTTTGCTACTTTTGCGCATATCGACCGAATTACTATTTTTGTAACATCTTAAATCGGCTGCCGGTTCGGTGATAACTCTCTTTTTTATCCCGAATTGATGCCGCAAACTATTGATTATGACTCTTCAACAATTAGAGTACATCGATGCCGTGTTCCGATTCAGACACTTTGCTAAAGCTGCCGAATATTGCGGCGTCACTCAGCCCACACTGAGTGCGATGATTCAAAAACTTGAGGCTGAACTCGATGTGAAACTTTTCGAACGCTCTTCGCAGCAGGTCTTGCCCACAAGCATCGGAACTATCATTGTGAATCAAGCTCGGCGCGTGCTCTATGAAGCCAAGCAACTCAAGAATCTTGTTGCCGAGGAAAAAAGTTCGCTGGCAGGAACGTTCCGCCTCGGTATTCTGCCCACTATCGCTCCCTATCTTATCCCGCGGTTCTTTCCTAAACTCTGCGAATCGCACCCCGAGATGGACGTGCGGGTGGTGGAAATGAAGACCGATGAAATTAAGATGGCTATTACTAATAATGTGATAGATGCCGCTATCCTCGTGAATCTTGATAACTTGGAGAATTTCGACATTTCCACGCTTTATTTTGAGCAATTTTTTGCTTACGTTTCGCGAAACGATGCTTTGTTCTCGCACAAATCTATCAAAACCGCCGACCTTAACAATGAATTTCTGTGGCTGCTCGACGAAGGGCATTGTTTCCGCGACCAATTAGTGAAATTCTGCAATCTTAAAGGTGCCCGCGAGAGTAAAGAGGCTTATACGCTGGGTAGTATTGAAACGTTTATGCGAATCGTGGAAAGCGGCAAAGGGGTTACTTTTATCCCCGAGCTTGCACTCGACCAGCTGAATGAGCAGCAACGCTCTCTCGTCCGCTCTTTTGCTATGCCTATCCCTACTCGCGAAATCGTGATGATGACGGCTAAATCGTTCGTGCGAAAATCTGCACTCAACTTGCTTATCGAATCGGTGCGCCAATGCGTGCACTCGCGCATGCTCAAGCTCAATAACACTGAGCAACGCATCTAAGCTGCCACGACACTTTTTTTGCGCTTTTTTCAACTATTTTTCAACTATTTCGACTAAGCAGCTGTTTTTTTGCATTTTTTTCGTGTTATTCAATTATTTTGGCTCAGCGGAAGATTAGTGGGGGCTAAGCATAAATGGATGACAGTCTGAACATG
>CAMEKH010000138.1 GCA_945921235.1 uncultured Prevotellaceae bacterium
GGACACAAGGATTTTCAGTCCTTTGCTCTACCAACTGAGCTATGGCACCGTTGTTGCTCTTTTGCGAGTGCAAAGGTAATATGTTTTTTTGATTCTTGCAAGTTTTTGGAGATTTTTTCTTGCAAGTTTTTGCAATTTATGCCTGCTGGTGTGGCGAATTGGCTGAATGTTAGGTGTTTATAGTGTTGCTACTGCAAAATGATAATTCAAGGCTTGCTGAATATTTAGTTTGGGTGATAATTTTGTGAAGATTTTTATTAATTTTGTGAGCTATGATGCCCTGATTAGTGTGAGGGTTTATTATTTGCGCCATGATGGAGAAACTAATGCAATATGTGTGGCAGCACAAGCTGTGGAGCTTGGGTGATATGGTTACCAACGATGGTAAGCCTGTGCGGGTGATTGACACGGGGCTGCTTAATGGCGATGCCGGACCTGATTTCTTCAATGCTAAAGTGGAAATCGACGGTAAGCTGTGGGTGGGCAATGTGGAAATCCATGTGCGTGCCTCCGATTGGCATCGTCATGGTCACGACTCTGACCGGGCTTACGACTCGGTGATTCTGCATGTGGTGGAGAAGGACGATGCTCCTGTGAGGCGCAGCAATGGTGAACTTGTGCCGCAAATGGTGATGCGTTGTTCTCCGCTTTTCGGTGAGCGCTATGCAAATCTCACAAGTACTGCTACTGAGTTGCCTTGCGCATCGCAAATAAAGAATGTGCCACAACTCACTATAACCGAGTGGATTGAGAGTCTTGCTTTTGAGCGGCTTCAAATGAAGGTGGAGCGGCTATTCAGCCTCTACGACACATTTTGCGGCAGTTGGGAGGACGTGTGCTATGTGACGTTTGCTCGTAATCTCGGGTTTGGTATCAATAACGATGCTTTTGAAATGCTTGCGCGTCGCACTCCACTCAGGTTGCTCCACAAGCATAGCGACTCGATTACGCAAATCGAGGCTTTGCTTTTCGGGCAGGCGGGACTTCTTGCCGACAATGAGCTGTCGGCGGTGCCTTATTATCGGCATTTGCAAAGGGAATATGCTTTTCTTGCCAATAAATTTGAGTTGCGTCCTATGGACGGCTCGATGTGGAAGTCGTTTCGCATACGGCCGCAAAATTTTCCTTATCGCCGCATAGCTATGCTTGCACACTTTATTGAGGGTGGATTCAAGATGATGAACGAACTGCTTGAGTGCCACGGCGATAAGGAATTGCGCAGGTTGTTCACCGTGGAGCTTCAAGGATTTTGGGGCAACCATTATACTTTCGGTGGTGCTCCAAGTGAAAACTTGCACACGGCTCTGAGCAACAGTTCTATCGATATATTGCTGATTAACACTGTGGCTCCGCTATATTATGCCTATGGCATAAAGACCGACAGCTATGCAATGAGCGACCGTGCCGTGGAACTGCTTGAGTCGCTGCGTCCTGAGCGCAACAGCATCGTTGCCATGTTTGCGGCGGCAGGCTTGCGCTGCGACGATGCACTCACCTCGCAGGCACTTATTCAGTTGAGGCGCGAGTATTGCGAAGCTCGCAAATGCCTGTATTGCAAAATTGGGCATCGCCTGCTCAGCGAAGCGGCAAAAGCCGAATAGGATAATAAATAACGTGAGTAAAAACTGATAGAGTGTGTATCAATAATCCGAATTTTGATACACACTCTATCTATGTATTATTAATATTCAGTTAGCAATTCAGTCACAGCTTATGTAGTGTTGCAGAAAAGCACTCGCAAAAGGCTCGACCGAAAATAGTGCTGAATAGAGCTTATTTGCGCTTCTTTTCGCCGAAGTACACCGCAACACGGTCGGGCGTAAGCATCTGCCAGAGCGATGGAACCGTCCAGCCCGGAGCAAAGATGTCGTTGTAGAAGCCCTTGCCATTGCGGCCGTAGTCCCAGGTGGTGTGTTGCACAACCTCGGGATAGAATCCCTTCTTGGCAATGTTGAAGTAATGACCTTCATCGGGCATTAGTTGCAACATTGAAGATGTTATCACCTTGGCAAACTCGGCAAAGCGAGCTTCGCCCGTTTCGGCAGTGAGCCAATCGAGAATGGAAGTGAACTCAAAGATGAACACATCGATGTGGTTGTTTTCTACCGACACATTACCCCAGCCGCGTGATTTGAAATTTACGTCGCCAAGCATCTGACCTTGAGCGAACGGCACGTCCCACAGGTAATACCATGAGAGGCAGAAGTAGGCGGCCTTTTTGCACTGTTGCAAGTAGTGAGTGCGCTCGGCGCCCTTCGTCACGTGAGCCATATAGTAGAGCGCAGTGGTAGCGGCGAGAGCAGCTTCTTTATCCTCGCAGTTGGCATCGAGAGTTGATGAAAAATAGTCGGCTTTATCGATAATCTCTTTTTCGAGGTAAGCGATAGTCTTTTTTGCACATTCAAGGTACTGCTTGTCCTTAAAATACTTGTAAGCCATAGCAAGGGGCACGGTCACAGAGGGTGTGCTGCCGCCTGTGCCATCGATGATGTGCTTCTCGGCATCGAATTTGCGAGGGAAGCTACCGTCGGGCTGAATAAGGCTCATAAGATTGGCGAGCACGGTCTTTATTTTTGTCTCCATTTCGGGGTGCTTGCGACCGTTCTCTTTCTCATATTGCAGATAGAACAGCAAGGCGAATACACCCTCCGACTGGCGGCGTATGCTCAGCACTTTATTGTAGTGTCCTTTAGCCACATCGCCACACTCAAGGAAGAATCCGCTTGGCGAGAAGCCGTAGGTTAGGTGACTGTCGAACACCGAGTTGGCATCAGCCACAAGGTCGGTGCGTCCGTTGGATTCGCCATATTCGAGAGCATTGAATGCATTAAGCAGTGAGCGACCGACGAAACCTATCTGGTAAGCGCCCACCTTCTCGCATCGGTCGGTGTGAATTGCCTCGCCCGAGTAGAATTTCAAGTTGTAGGCTCCGTTGTAGCTCTCCTTGAAGAAATTGGAAAGCGTATTCTTGGCATATTCCACTGTGAAACCTGTGTTCACGGGTTGTGGCTTGAAAGTGTCGTAGGTGTAGTTCCACACATTTTCCACGAATTGGCTGAAGTCTTGAGCTTTACCATTGTGGATAGTCCACTTTATTGTGCGAGTTTCGCCCTTTTCGCGCTTCTCGAAGGTGCGCACGGCAGGAATCAGCGTGAGCTTGCGTATGTAGCGCTTTGGAGCTTCAATGTAAGGGAAGCTGAACACGAGAGCCGGTGTGCCGCCCACATTGCGGAAACCAGTGGACCCCACTGAAGTCTTTCCGGTGAGGATCACATCGCCGCTGAGGTTCTGGAGCACGCACTCTGCAGGTGCATCAACCGTGCGAAGCACCGTGGAGTAGCTACCGTCGGCGGGATTGAAAACGCCTGTCAATGGTGAGCTTAGACGGTCCTCGCGCACCTCCCAACTATCGGAAGTGTGGAACGATGGAGCCTCTTTCGGCGAGCGCAAATTCTTGTGATACCAGAAGCCCGGCATGTAGAACTCGCAATCGGCATGGCGCATGCCGGCAAGCAGGCACGTCTGGCTGATGTTGTAGTACACTACACCGCTTTTAGCGGTTATTGAAATTGTCACTTCGGTGCCTCCGTCGGTCTCGGCAAGAGAGCGACGCACCTCTACGGGCAATGCCTTGTCGGCACTTAGAATGCCGTTGCCGCCGTCGCTAAGGGTGTATTCCACCGCATTGTTACCCGGCGTCATGATTGCCAATTTGCTTTGAATCTTTACTGCTTGAGCTTGAATTTCAGTTATGATTCCAATTAAGCAAACGATTGAAAAAATAATTTTTTTCATACCTAAAAAAATCGAATAATAAATATATAAATTAATTGTGTCCTTAAGAATAAATCACTATCTAATTTAATATAATAACTGCAAAATTTATAGTATATTTTAAATTAGGCGTTAATTAACTTTTTTACACATATTTTGGGATTATGGAGCGTGCTTTATTGCTCTATCGGCTCAAAATGTGCGGCGATGGCGCAGGTAGTAATCAATCACTATGTTGCAGCGACAACCTTCGTGCTCGTGCAGCAAGTTGCCCTGTGTAGGCTGGCAACCTTTGTAATGCTTGCGCATGGTGCGGAAATCGCGGTGAGCTTGAATCACGGCTTTAGCATTGGGAATGTCGAGTTTCGCTAAAAACATAAAGAAGGCTAATGTGTCGTAGAGTCGACGAATGAAAAGAGTGCGGCGTCCTTCTTTTATCGGAAGATTCTTATAGAGCAGCAAAAGATTGTTGCGGAAGTTCAAGTAGGTTTTGCGCGGATTGCCGGCAGGCAGACTTCCTCCACCGAGGTGGTAAATCACGCTCTCGGGCACAAATCTTATGTCGAAACCGAGGCGATGAATGCGCCAGCACAGGTCAATCTCCTCCATGTGAGCAAAGAAGAGGCGGTCGAGGCCTCCGGCGGCAAGATAAGCCTCGGTGCGCACAAAGAGTCCTGCTCCCGAAGCCCAAAACAAGCTTATAGGAGTGTCGTATTGTCCTTTGTCTTCCTCAATTGAGGAGAAAATGCGTCCGCGGCAATAGGGGTATCCCAGGCGGTCGACAAATCCGCCGGCGGCACCGGCATATTCAAACATGCGCTTGTCGGTGTAAGCGAGAATCTTGGGTTGGCAAGCCGCCACATCGGCATGAGCACGGCAAAAATCGAGCATCGGCTCTACCCAATGAGGAGTTACCTCCACATCGGAGTTTAGCAGCACCGTGTATTCATATTTGGTAGCTTTAATGGCGCGGTTATAACCTTCGGCATAACCATAGTTCTTATCGAGAGGGAGGGTTATTACTTCGGGGAATTCTCGCTCAAGCACTTCGAGCGAATTGTCGGAGCTGCCGTTATCAGCCACAATCACATCGGCTATTTCGCTATTGGTGCATCGCACCACCGAGGGGAGAAACTCTCGCAATAGTTTCACTCCATTCCAGTTGAGGATAATTACCGCTACGGTTTTTTTTGAGCCGTTTTCTTGAGGTTTTGCCATAGATTATTTATTGTTGCTGATTATTGAGAGTCACTTTGTGTTTCCAGCGCTTGTGGGTCCAGAGCCAGAACTCAGGCTGCCGGTGTATGCTCGCTTCGAGAATGCGCGTGTAGCGCTCGGTAATCACATTAGGCTCCACGGCATTAGGCTCGAGGGCAATGGGGCGAATGGTGCAGCGGTAGTAACCGCGGCGCACACGTTCCACATCGAAATAAGCCACGGCAAAGTCGAGTTTTCGGGCAATTGTTTCGGTGCCTGAAATCATTGCCGTGTCGTGATTGAGGAAGCGGGTAATATAGCCCGTGTCGTTCAAACTCGGGTGCTGGTCGCTGAGGAATCCTGTTATTGCATATTTCCCGTCGCGCTTCAAGCGGATAAGGTCGCGAAACACCGATTTCTTGGTGAAATTCACCGAGTAGCGACTGCGCAGGTTCAGGAAGAAGTGGTCGAACCACTCATTTTTCAGTGGGCGATACACTTGTGAGATTATCACCTGTCGGTCGCCGGTGTTGCACTTGAACCACATGGCGATTGAAGGAAGCCACTCCCAATTGCAATAGTGAGCACAATAGAGTATCACTGAGCGTCCTTCGTCGACGCAACGGTCCACGAGGTCGACATCGTGAAATTCCATTCGGCGTCGCATTTCATCATCGCTGATGTGTAGCAGTTTCACCGTTTCCACAAAATAATCGCAAAGGAAATGATAGAATCGGCACTCGATTTTGCTAAGCTCGGCATCGCTCTTCTCGGGGAATGATTCTCGCAGGTTATTTCCCACTACTTTGCGGCGATAGCGGACAATGTGAAAAAGAATCACGAAAATGCAGTCGGAAATCACATAGAGCACTCCGAGTGGCAACAATGCAATGATGTGTAGCAGTGCATCGATAGGAGCATAAGCGATTCTATTGGAAAGTTTCATATCCGGCATAGTTGTTTTTAGTTTACAAC
>CAMEKH010000139.1 GCA_945921235.1 uncultured Prevotellaceae bacterium
TGATGCCTGCTCAATATCATTCCGTGGCACGAATGCCCGTTCTCGCCATAGAGCGTAACAACGAGGTTGCAATTCTCAGCTGATATATCAAATCTTATTGATGTGGCAATGCTTCGCGCCCCTGTAGTGAATGGTGCCGTTAGCAGGTCTACATCGGTGAGATTCCCTATTTCATGGTCAATGCCATACACCGCTCCATAGTCCGTTACCGCCAAAGTCTTGACATCTGATGTGAGCAAATAGCCAAACTTCTCCGTGCGCCTATGAAGCAAGCCCGACGACTCGGCAATAGTCACCGAGCCATCATCGGCGAGAATCCACAGCTCGCCGGTAGTGTGACAATAAGCTAATCGGCGTGCCTTGCCGGCATGAGGCGTAATGCGCTCCACCTTATAACGGTCGATTCCGAATAATTCTCCCGACGTATCGGTGAAGCAAAGTCGTGAAGGCGTGGCATCGACAGCCCCCGCTGCCGATATTCTTTTCCGCGAGATTATCACGGCAGGAGCATAAGCTGCCGATGTGGTGCGATAAGGAAGTGCATATATGCCGCCCACGGCAAATGCATAAAGTGGAGTACCTATGGCATCATTAGTGCGATGCATCGATGCCCCAAGGGCTATCACCCTGCTTTCGCACACACTGTGCACGCAGCGTGTGGCAAGCGCATTCATCTCGGCACTTTCCGACACTTGCCCTACTTGCCGCTCGGTGGCGGTGCTATAACTCGGAAAATCCGGCTCTCCAAGCTCCGATTCGGCAAGATTCACGGACAAAAGCCTACTATCCACAGCTATCGACATGCTACCTGCCGGATTGAGCGTTGCGCTGAATTCTTTCACCGTGCCTTCACACAGGGTGTAGACATCGAAGCGAGTGATGCGAGTGTCGGGATAAGAAAGAAGCGGATTGAGCGATAGTGGTCTTCCTACGCCGCTACCTCGCCACACCGTCACGGCATCGCCCGATTCAGTGGCTATGTGTGCCACTATTGCAGCTTCGTGAGGCACTGTGCTATTATCTACGTTGAGCATCTCCTCTGCTCCCCATTGCGAGGTAAGAATCGTTGAATCTACCGCACTGAATATGCGGCGATTGTGCGATATGGCTGTTGCCGAGCACCGCTGCTTGCCGATTGTTGCCACACAGGCATCTATGGCTTGCCGCTGTGCATATTGCTGCACTTTGCGTAGTTTTGCTTTCCCGTTGCGTAATGCCTCGAAGTCAGTAATCACGCCCACTACTTTCCACGACGTTGCATCGAGCAACTCGCGCACTAAGGAATCGGCTTGACGGGTGCGAAATGCCATGGAGATTAATTCTTGACGGGTGCCGGTGGTCGTTGTTTCGCAGCGATAGTCTACATTGTGCTGCAACAATAGCGGTGAAGCGCCGTCCGACACCAATATCTCTATTGCCGCTACCATATTATCCCACGCACTGTCGAATCCACCCAGGGCTTCCACGCCAAGGGTGAAAGAGCCGGCATTAATTGTAAATCCGTTCATGCCGGTGAATACACTCCCGTCGTTCACTACCGTGGCGGTATATCTTTGCGAACATGGAATGCCGTATCCCACTACTACCGGACTACTCACATACAAGTATGTCCCGTCGGTCATTCTCACTGCATAACGCACCACTATAGGATTCACATAGACTTCGGCGGCTGCGGCATCGGCTGTTATTCGCAAAAAAGCATCGCGCATATTAGCCGTTACTCCTCGCAAGTCGCTATCGGTGAGTGGCGATTGCCAGCGAGTGTATCCGCCGGTGAAATACATAGAATTCACAGTGGCACTCAGCACTCCTGCATTCTCGGCTTTAAGTCGCAGCGTGGGGATTGCCCGCCGCTCATCAAGAAGGCGGTATCGGGCATCGGCATAGTGAAGAAATACATCGCCACCCTCATTGCCGAGAATTACTACGTCGGCAAGTGTTGTGGCGCAAGTGAATTTGCCCGGCAAACTGCCTATCGCCTCATCAACAATCGAGAGTGTATCATCGTCGGCAAGCATAGCTTTATGCCTTACTTCCACGCCTGCAAGCGTCAGATAGTTTATGCCGCTGCCGACGCGATGTGCCGCTATCAGCGTTTCTCCTTCTGAAAGTCGCATAAGCTCTTTTAATTTCCCCACCGATTGCAACGCCGAGCCATAACCGCGCATATTGGTGAGCGATTCGCAAGAACCGATAGATGCATCTTCAGCAAAATCGCAAGGTGCTATTGCCGACAGGTTAAAACTTAAGGTTTTTGTTGTCTTCATAGTGTCGTTTTTCATCGTTATTTTTCTTATTTTTCCTCTTGCAGCACATTTCATTCCTTTGCATCTTCAGCTAAGGACATAGGGCGATATTGCATATTGTGAATAGTGCCGCCTAAGGCTTTTCCGCACTTCTGCCACTGCGCCGCTTTTCGCCGACAAAGGAAATTACAATTTGCGACATTTTTGCCATAAAAAGTAATAAATTCACGATTGGTGTCCTAAAATTATGTTATAAAACATATATTATTCACATTATAACAAACTAATAATCAACATATTACCAAATCGACGTTAAATATCCTAAATTTCACTATTATTCTTGCTCCAATAATTTGTTATTCTCGCCGATAATTGATATTTTTGGTAAAAGATATGAAATATAATAATTAGTTCTATATTCGTCTATTTATGTTCTAATTCTGAAATATATATGTTTTTATAGATTGTAGATTTAAGAAAAGAAGCCGCTGCTGAGAAGCACCGGCTTTTTTGTCTACTTCCCGCCTATCCTCCGATAATATAGTCGCCTATTATCGCAATCGTGGCAACCACAATAAAAAAACCGGAGGAAATCCAACTTTCGCCGAATCACCCCCGGAAATATAAATCTCGTATTGTCTTTATTTGCTCAGCGCAGCTATGCTGTCGCGCAACGTGCTGATTTTGCTCTCGGCATCGGCAAGTTTCTTGCGCTCGCCCGCAACTACAGCCTCGGGAGCCTTGCTCACAAATCGCTCATTGCTCAATTTCTTTTCAATCGATGCCTTGAAGCCCTCATAATATTTCAAGTCGGCTTCAAGTTTCTTCAATTCCTCCTCCACATTGATGTTATTACCCAGAGGAACAGCATATTCCGTTGTCCCTACGAGGAATGCGGCTGCGGTAGCATCTTTTGCTTCCACATCTGCAATTTCGTCAATATTGGCGAGCTTGGATATTACGGCACCGAAAGGATTTGCCATTTTGCCTATCACTTGCAGAGTGAGGGCGTTTTTGTTGGCGATATTCTTTTGCAAGCGCACCGTGCGCACTCCTGCCACAATCTCTTTTGCCTCAGTCATGGCAACCAACACCCCGGCATCCACGGCTCCCGCCTCGGGAAGCAATGCTCGCATAATGCTCTCGCCATCCTTGCGCTCGCTGATATGCTGCCACAGTTCCTCGGTTATAAACGGCATGAACGGATGCAAGAGGCGCAACAGAGCATCGAAAAAGCCCAGTGTAGCCTCATAAGTACAGCGGTCGATAGGTTGCTGATAAGCAGGCTTCACCATTTCAAGATACCACGACGAGAACTCGTCCCAGAACAGCTTGTAGACAGCCATCAAGGCTTCCGACAAGCGGAATTTGCCAAAGAGGTCTTTCACCTCGGCAAGTGTGGCATTGAGAGTGCTTTCAAACCAATTTACGGCGATTTTAGCATATTCAGGCTGCTCGATATCGGCAATTTCCCAACCCTTAACAAGTCGGAACGCATTCCAAATCTTGTTATTGAAGTTACGTCCTTGCTCGCACAAGTCCTCCTTGAATAAAATATCATTTCCGGCAGGTGCAGCAAGGAGCATTCCCATGCGCACGCCATCGGCTCCATACTTGTCGATGAGAGCAATCGGGTCGGGTGAGTTGCCGAGCGACTTCGACATCTTTCGTCCTATCTCATCGCGAACAATACCGGTGAAATACACGTTGCGGAACGGCACATCGTGCATATATTCCTCACCTGCCATTATCATTCGTGCCACCCAGAAGAAGATAATATCCGGACCGGTCACAAGGTCGCACGTAGGATAATAGTATTTTATCTCCTCATTGCCTGGATTGTTAATGCCATCGAAAAGCGATATAGGCCACAGCCACGATGAGAACCAAGTGTCGAGAGCGTCTTCATCGCGGGTCAGCTGCTCGGCTGTAACATTCTCATATCCTTCAATCTTGCGAGCCTTCTCCACAGCTTCCTCAGCACTGAGTGCCACCACATATTTCTCCTCTTCGCTCTCAGCCGTTGGCAAGAAATAAGCGGGAATGCGATGTCCCCACCACAATTGGCGCGAGATGCACCAATCCTGAATATTCTCAAGCCAGTTACGATAAGTTGTAACATATTTCGCAGGATAGAATTTAATTTCGCCATTGAGCACCGGTGGCAGTGCAATATCGGCAAAATGCTTCATCGAGAGAAACCACTGCTTGCACAGGCGAGGCTCCACTGCGGTGTCTTGATTGCGCTCGGAGTAGCCCACCTTGTTCTCATAGTCCTCTACATGGTCCATAAGCCCTGCGGCGGCAAGGTCGGCGGCAATAAGCTTGCGCACCTCCATGCGGTCTTTGCCCACATATAGTCCTGCCGCCTCCGACAGAGTACCATCGGGGTTGAAAATATCTATCGTATCAAGATTGTGAGTCTTTCCTAATGCATAGTCATTCACATCGTGTGCCGGAGTCACCTTCAAGCAACCCGTTCCAAACTCAATGTCGACATAGCGGTCCTCAATTACCGGCACCACACGCCCCACAAGCGGCACAATCACCTTATGCCCCTTCAGCCAATGATTTTTCACGTCCTTAGGATTAATGCACATTGCGGTATCGCCCATAATGGTTTCAGGGCGAGTGGTAGCCACTATAGCATAATAGCCTTTCTCGTCCTTATGCACCACTTCACCTTCCTCGCCACTAAGAACCACCGGATTAGTATCGGCATCGGCAACATAGTATTTCAAGTGATAAAGTTTCGATTTCTCATCACGATAAATAACCTCCTCGGTCGACAGCACCGTCTGAGCCTTCGGGTCCCAATTCACCATGCGAAGTCCGCGATAAATCAAGCCCTTGTCATAGAGGTCGCAGAACACTCTCAGCACACTCTCCGAGCGCTTATCGTCCATTGTGAACGCCGTGCGGCTCCAGTCGCACGAAGCGCCCAATCGGCGAAGTTGCTTCAAAATTATGCCCCCATGCTCGTGAGTCCAGTCCCAAGCATATTTCAAGAATTCTTCACGCGTAAGGTCACGCTTCTTTATGCCCTTCTCGGCAAGGCGATTCACCACCTTTGCCTCAGTGGCTATCGAAGCATGGTCCGTGCCCGGAACCCACAGAGCATTCTTGCCCTCCAGGCGTGCACGCCGAATAAGAATATCCTGAATAGTATTGTTGAGCATGTGTCCCATGTGCAACACACCCGTAACATTTGGCGGCGGAATAACTATCGTATATGGCTCTCGGCTGTCGGGAACCGACTGAAACAGGTTATGTTCCTCCCAGAATTTATACCATTTATCTTCAACTTCCGATGGGTCGTATTTCGTAGCTAATTCGTTCATGACGATAAATCAATTATTAGTTTATTACTCTCAATTTCAATTCAATTTGCAAAGTTAGTGCAAACGAGGCAGAATGCAAAAAGAAAACTCAGTTTTATTTTTGCTATATGCCGAGTGCCGCCTAACTTGTAGAGTCCAACAGCAAGTGCAAAATTAGTAAAAGTGCATGAAGAAACAATTT
>CAMEKH010000140.1 GCA_945921235.1 uncultured Prevotellaceae bacterium
GAACGACAATAATATTTCAAATTTTGGTTAAATTACTCCCACGGCTCTTTCATTTAAGATTGCGTTGCATTCTCAATGAGAGGGGTGTTTTTATAGTGGATGCTGTGGTCTTATGGATAGGGCTATTTTGTTGATTTTCAGCAAAATAAGTGTCTGAAAAATTTGGTCAAGTGGCAAATTTTTCGTAACTTTAAAGGTGATAATCAATTAGTTACGTTGAAAAATGAAGCCACTTGACCAAAGACGTTTGATTGACGCGCATAAGCTCAATCACACCGCAAAAGTAATACTATAGAATTGATGAATTTGTGCAGTTTTTGGAATGTGCTCGGCATCTTTATGCCGTGTGACTCGGGTGGTTACACTGATTGCAGGGAGGTGATGGATGCGAGAATTTCTACGGCTTCTTTCACTGTGGTTACGTCGGCAATCAATATAGAGTGCTTGCCCTTGATGTCTCGGAGCTTGCAACGCCGTGGGTTTTGTTGCAAATAGCATAAAATGCGACCGAAAGCCGGCGATTGATAGTAGGCTTTGTTCTCTTCGCCCACGAAGTAAAGATACATTTGCCCCATTTTAAGTGCTATTTTCTCAATTCCGAGGCTTCGGGCAATGCGACGAAGAGAAACTATGCGAATCAGTTCTTGTGCTTCGTGAGGAATCTTTCCGAAGCGGTCTTCAAGTTCTCGGCGGAACTCCAAAACGTCGGTTTCACGCTCCATATTGTCGAGTTGCTGATATAGACTTATTCGCTCGCCTTCCTGCGGCACGTATGTGGCAGGTAGCAGAAGTTCCATATCGCTTTCTATTGTGCAGTCGGACACATAGGTGGGTTCGGCAGCATCGTTTTGCGCCGAAGCATCGTCGAAAGTGTCGGAAAACTCCTCCGTTCGCAGCTCGAGCACCGCTTCTTTGAGGATTTTCTGGTAGGTTTCATATCCTAAGTCGGCTATGAATCCGCTTTGCTCGGCACCCAGCAGATTACCTGCGCCGCGAATGTCGAGGTCTTGCATGGCTATGTGGATTCCGCTACCGAGGTCGGAGAAGCTCTCAATGGCTTGTAATCTGCGGCGAGCCACGGGAGTAAGAGGCTTACCGGGCGGCACAAGCAGATAGCAGAACGCCTTACGCGAGCTTCTGCCCACGCGACCGCGAAGTTGGTGTAGCTCGCTAAGCCCGTAGTTTTGAGCGTTGTTGATGATTATAGTATTCACGTTAGGCATATCGATGCCACTTTCAATGATTGTAGTGGCGAGCAGAATGTCGTAGTCGTGGTTGGCGAAATCGATAATAGCTTTTTCGAGCTGTTCGGGTGGCATTTGTCCGTGTCCCACCACCACACGGGCATCGGGGACAAGGCGGTTAATCATGTCGCGAAGGTTATAGAGCTGTTCGATGCGGTTGTTCACGAAAAACACTTGACCGTTGCGCGACATCTCAAAGTTGATAGCTTCAGCCACAATGTCGTCGTTGAGGGAATTTACCGAGGTGAGGATAGGGTAGCGGTTGGCGGGAGGAGTGGTTATGGCACTCAAGTCGCGGGCACCCATAAGCGAGAATTGCAGAGTTCGCGGAATAGGCGTAGCCGACATAGTTAGAGTGTCCACATTCACCTTCATTTGCTTGAGGCGTTCTTTCACCGAAACGCCGAATTTCTGCTCCTCGTCGATAACGAGCAATCCGAGGTCGTGAAACTTCACCGATTTGCCAATCAGCATGTGAGTGCCGATGATGATGTCGATTTTACCGTCGGCAAGGTCGGAGATAATCCGCTTGGCATCTTTAGGCTTGCGGGCTCGACTCAGATAGTCGATTTTCACCGGAAAATCCTTCAGGCGGTCGCGGAAAGTATTGAAGTGCTGATAAGCGAGCACTGTGGTAGGCACGAGAACGGCAGTCTGCTTGCCGTCGACGGCAGCCTTGAAAGCTGCGCGGATAGCCACTTCGGTTTTCCCGAAGCCCACATCGCCGCAAATCAAGCGGTCCATAGGCTTAGAGCTTTCCATATCGGCTTTCACGGCATTCGTAGCCTTAAGTTGGTCGGGAGTGTCCTCGTAGATGAATGAAGCCTCAAGTTCCTGCTGCATATATCCATCGGGTGAGAAAGCAAATCCCTTTTCTTCGCGGCGAGCGGCATAAAGTTTTATCAAGTCGCGAGCGATATCTTTCAGCTTGCTTTTAGTGCGCTCCTTCATGCGGTTCCAAGCACCGCTGCCGAGCTTGTTGATGCGAGGCTCCACACCCTCCTTGCCGCGATATTTGGCGAGCTTGTGCAGGGCGTGAATCGACACGAATATTATATCGTCGTTTTGGTAGATAAGTTTTATCATTTCCTGCATCTTCCCGTTCACGTCGGTGCGCAGCAATCCGCCGAATTTACCCACACCGTGGTCGACGTGTACAATGTAGTCGCCCACCTCAATCTGGTTAAGCTCTTTGAGCGATAAAGCGAGCTTTCCCGAGCGAGCGCGGTCGCTCTTCAAGTTGTATTTGTGGAAGCGGTCGAAAATTTGGTGGTCGGTGAATACGCAAATCTTCATATCGTCGTCGACAAACCCCTCGTGAATGGTCTGTAGCACCGGAGTGAACCCTATCTGGTCGTGGCGGTCGTCGAAAATCACCTTTAGCCTTTCCGTCTGCTTTGCGCTATCGGAAAGAATAAATATTTTGTAGCCTTTGGCAAGGAAATCCTTGAACGAGGCGCTGATAAGGTCAAAGTTTTTGTGATAGATGCCTTGAGGAGCGCAATGCATGGCGAGGTGAGCCTTGCTTCGGCAGTTGGATTCGCCAAAATGATAGTCAATGCGCCTGAAAGATGTAAAGCGGAGCTTGAAGGCATCGAAGTCCACAATTTTTTTCATGGACTCCTTGTCGCCTTCTTCGGCAATAATGGCGCTCTCCGAGAATTTTTCGGAGCAGATGGCTTCTATTCGGCTTAGTAGCCACTCATGGTCGTGGCATAAAAGAACGGCATCATCGCCAATATAGTCGAGCAGTGAAGCACCGGCAGTGCTGTCGGCATTAGAGCCGTTGATTATCGATATTGAGTCGACATTCTCCACCGAGAGTTGAGTTTCGACGTTGAATGTGCGGATACTCTCTATTTCGTCGCCGAAAAAGTCGATTCTATAGGGCAACTCAAAGGAGAAAGAGAAAACGTCGAGAATAGAGCCGCGAATTGCAAATTGCCCCGGTTCATACACATAGTCGACTTCGGAGAATCCTAATTCGCGGAGTTGCTTTCCTATAGCAGTGCTGTCGGCAGTAGAGCCTGATGTTAGGCAAATGGTGGATTTGTCAATAACTTCACGGCTCTGCACTTTCTCGGCGAGAGCTTCGGGATAGGTGACTACACACAGCGGAGTGTGTGAACCGTACCAGCGATTGAGCACTTCGGTGCGAAGAATTTCAGAGGGCGCATCGGTCTGCCCATACTTTATGTCGCGCTTGTAGCCCGAGGGGAAGATAAGAGTAGCACTTTCGTCGGCAATCTGGCAAAGGTCGTGATACATATATCCCGCCTCGTCAATGTCGTTGGCAATGATAAGAAAAGGCTCCTTGCGCCGAGGTAGTGAGGCAAAAAGCATAGCGGCAGCCGAGCCGGCAAGTCCATCTATACTTGCGGTGCGGTTTTTGCGGTCGGCGAGCAGAGCCTTCAATGCATCGCAGCGAACCTTTGAGCCGAAAATTTCACAAAGTTCCTTAATCTCCACGTTCAGCGTTGACTTTTCTTCGGTTTGTTCTTTTTAGTGTTTTTTCGGGCATTGCCGTTATCTTTCACAGCGATATTCAGAATCCGCTCATACTCGCCCGGCGTGTTGAGCAACTTCTCCACTTCGGCAATGTGATTATCGGTTTTCAGCGACTCAATAGCCTGTCCGCGCTGGAAATAGTAGCGTTTTTGAATCTCATCGGCAATCAGCTTGGCAATTTCCGTGCGGTGAATATCAAGGTCGTGACTAAGGTCGTGCTTTAGGCGTTTCTCCATAACCTCAAATTGCGCTTTAGTGGAGTCGTTCATATAACCCTCGGTTTCAGCGGCTTCGCGAAGCTGCTTGAGTCGGTCCTCACACACTTTGTCGTATTTGAACTCATCGGGATTTATAAACCGCTTGAAATCGGCATAAATACTGTCAGTTACTTCAAAATCCTCGGGAGGAGCAATTGTGGCATGTTCGGCGGCGAATTTAGTAGCGAAATTGAAAGCCCACTCATCGCGAATGATATTATAAGTCAAGCGGTTCATAGGAGGATACTCCACCTTTATGTCGGGTGTGATGCCACCGCCATCGCGCACCTCTCTACCATGAGCGGTGTGGAACACTGTGGTCAGGCTGTCGGGGATACGAGCCACCGAGCCATCGGGATTACGTCTTGAATAGTCAATAGCTTGAATAAGTCGACCGCTAGGGATATAATATTTTGAAATAGTCACTTTAAGCAATCCTTCGAAGGGTAGCGGACGGGTGGTCTGTACAAGACCTTTGCCATAGGAGCGCGAGCCTAATATTACCGCACGGTCAAGGTCTTGAAGCGAACCGGCAACAATCTCCGACGACGAAGCCGAGCCGCCATCTATCATCACCACAAGAGGTATGTCGGTGTCGACAGGCTCTTGCGTAGTCTTGTAGGTCTTTTCGTTCTGTTTGAAACGACCGCGTGTCTGTAGCACTTGCGTACCTTTAGGCACAAATAGTCCCACAATCTGCACAGCACTCTCAAGCAGTCCACCGCCATTGCCGCGCAAGTCGAGGACAATGCATTTCACCTCAGGATTCTTCTTCAGCTCAATAAGAGCATTGCGCACCTCCTCGGGCGAGTTCTGGTTGAAAGTGTTGAGAGCAATATATCCTATATTTTTTCTTAAAGTTCCGAAGTATTCCACGGAATTCATTTTGATTTTTTCGCGGGTGATATTGAATTCAAGAGGACCGCCATCGTGATAAGGGCGTTCCACCACTACGCGCAATTTTGTTTTGGCTTGCCCTTTCAGGTGTTCGCTCACTTTCTTGTTGCCCCAGCCTGCTACACTGTCGTTGTCAATCATTACAATTTTGTCGCCGGGACGTAATCCTGCACGTGCGGCAGGGCTACCCTCATAAGGCTCGGAGATGTAAACATTGCCTTTATATTCCATAATTATCGAGCCGATACCACCATATTCGCCGGTTGAAATTGCAAGGAAATCGTCTTGCGACTTAGGTGGAATATATTCTGTGTAGGGGTCGATATTATCGAGCATCGCATTAATGGCTGTCTCTATCGACTTCTCGGCATCAATTGTATCCACATAGAAAGTGTTCAGCTCTTTGTAAAGCGAGTTGAACACATCAAGATTTCGGGCGATTTTCATGTTGGCATTATCGGAGTCTTCCGCTTGAGCCGATAGAGCACTTGCGGCACACCCCATAAGTACTATGACCGCTGAAACAGCATAAAATCGTGTGAAACGATAAAAATTATTCATATTTTTATATCCGATATTGAAAATAGACTGCTAAAATACTACTTTATATTGGTAATTTGACTCAAATTACACAAAAAATGTCTTAAACAATAAAAAAAGACAAGTTTTTTATCCATTAGTATTGCATATTTCAAAAATTAGCTCTAATTTTGCATCGCAAAACAAAAATGTGATGCAACTGCTTCAATAGCTCAGTTGGTTAGAGCACCTGACTGTTAATCAGGGGGTCGTT
>CAMEKH010000141.1 GCA_945921235.1 uncultured Prevotellaceae bacterium
TATTCTCAAATATCAGCAGCTAAGGGCATTAGAACAAACAGAAGCGTAGGCCGCTTATCTTTGTCCTGAGGCCCTGAGACTGCCTTGAAAAATAAATAAGTCCGCCTACGCCAAATCAGCGCAGACATTTACGCGACTTATTCGTTTTTTTCAATCTCAAGAAAATTTCTCAGGTTTTCAGGACATCCGAATAAATAGTAAACGCTGTTAAAACATTTTATATATAGATAACTCTCTTATCTTTATTTCCACAAAAATAGCTATTTTTTCTCAATCGACAAAACATTACCCAGCCTCTCCTTATCACACATCTCCAAAACAGCAATCACCGGAATTGACCACCAAAATTTTTATTTTTTCAACCGAAAGTAACACTCGAATTTGATTTTATTGCTATCTTTGCCCCGTTGTTTTCCGCAAGGCTATCTCTATTGGTAAGTTGTGATGTGCCGACAGGTGAAGTTTTACCTTTAGGCTGAAAGCCCGATGCCACTGCAGTTGATAGCAGGTGGAATGATGTTGTTGTAAGTGAAATTAAGACTAATAATAATTTTTTTATTTAAAACGAGTATATATTTTTTATGTGTGGAATAGTTGGGTATATAGGAAACTCACAGTGTTTCCCTATATTGATTAAAGGTCTGCACCGCCTCGAATATCGCGGTTACGACAGTGCAGGAGTGGCTATAATAGATGCCGAGAATCAACTGAAATTATGCAAGTCGAGAGGCAAAGTGGCTGAGTTGGAATCCTTCTGCCAATCGAAAGATGTGAGCGGAACTATAGGTATAGCTCACACACGCTGGGCTACGCACGGCGAGCCTAACGACACCAACGCTCACCCTCATGTAAGTGCCGACGGAAATATTGCAATTGTTCACAATGGCACCATAGAGAACTACAATGTGCTGAAACGCGCTTTAATGAAGCACGGCTGCGAGTTCAAGAGCGAAACCGACACCGAGGTTCTCGTGCAGCTCATTCAGTATATTAAGCAAAACAACAGCTGCACGCTGGTAGAGGCGGTAACCGAATCCCTGGGACAAGTGGTAGGTGCCTACGCCATTGCCGTGGTCGACCGCAACACCCCGGGCACAATCATTGCAGCTCGCAAAAGCTCGCCCCTGGTGATTGGAATAGGCGATGATGCCACTTATTTAGCCTCCGATGCTACTCCGATTATCGATTACACCGACAAGGTGGTTTATCTCAACGATGACGAAATAGCAATCATCAAGAAAGATGAGCCGCTGAGGGTGATTACCACCGACAACAAACCGTCGAATATCGATATCCAGACGCTGAAACTTTCGGTTTCGCAGCTCGAAAAGGGTGGATATCCGCACTTTATGCTGAAAGAGATTTTCGAACAACCTTCGACGATTGAAGACAGCATCAGAGGCAGAGTGGTAAATAACCGAATAGAGCTGTCGGGCGTGAACCTCAACCGCAGCAAGTTTGTCGACGCCGAGCGAATAATTATCGTGGCTTGCGGCACATCGTGGCACGCCGGGCTGATAGGCAAACGACTTATGCAGGATTTTGCCCGTGTGCCGGTGAGCGTGGAATATGCAAGCGAATTCCGATATTCTAATCCGGTGATTTCCTCACGCGACATCGTAATTGCCATATCGCAATCGGGCGAAACCGCCGACACGCTTGCCGCTATCACCTTAGCGAAGAAAATGGGGGCTTTCGTCTATGGCATTTGCAATGCAGTAGGCTCATCGATAGCTCGAGCCACCGACTCGGGCACATATATCCACGTGGGCCCTGAAATAGGCGTTGCTTCTACAAAGGCTTTCACCGGACAGGTCACCGTGCTGGCTATGCTTGCATTGGCAATCGACCCGGGCACCGTGGAGCAGCTGTCGAAGGACATTGAGGCGTTGCCTTCGCTTATTAAAGAAACTCTGAAGCTCAACAGCACCATAGAAAATCTGTCGAGCACCTACACCTACGTGCATAATTTCTTATATCTCGGACGCGGCTACAACTATCCTTCGGCATTGGAAGGCGCACTGAAGCTCAAAGAGATTTCTTATATCCATGCCGAAGGGTATCCGGCGGCTGAAATGAAGCATGGTCCCATTGCGCTCATCGACCACGAGCTTCCCACGGTGGTTATTGCCCCAAACGATGATTTGCACGACAAAATCATTTCAAACATACAGCAAGTTAAAGCCCGCGGAGGCTCGGTGATAGCCATTGTGACTAAAGGCGACAAGGCGATAAAAGAGATTGCCGACCACACTCTTGAAATACCGAAAGTGGCTGAATGTCTTTCGCCGATTATCGTGTCGCTGCCTCTGCAGCTCCTGGCTTATCACATCGCCATAAAGAAAGGGTGCAACGTCGATATGCCTCGCAACCTCGCCAAGTCGGTAACCGTGGAATAAGCACAACACTTAGGCTTAAATGCAATAAAGGCTCGCTGCTATGATGCGGCGAGCCTTTAATTATATGGAATTTTCTATTCCCTTCTCTATGCAAGAACTTTCAGCCTATTAGAGCTGCGGACCTGCTGCCACGAGAGCCTTACCGGCTTCGTTGGTAGTATATTTGGTGAAGTTCTTGATGAAACGCTGTGCAAGGTCTTGAGCCTTAGTGTTCCACTCCTCGGCGTTAGCATAAGTGTCGCGCGGGTCGAGGATTTTGGCATCAACTCCCGGAAGTTCGGTCGGAACCTCGAAGTTGAAGTAAGGAATGGTCTTGGTAGGAGCCGAGAGGATAGCGCCGTCGAGGATAGCGTCGATAATGCCGCGAGTATCCTTGATAGAAATACGCTTGCCTGTTCCGTTCCAGCCGGTGTTCACCAAGTAAGCCTTAGCGCCCGATTTCTCCATTCTCTTCACAAGTTCCTCAGCATATTTTGTGGGGTGCAATTCAAGGAATGCAGCACCGAAGCAAGCCGAGAAAGTAGGAGTAGGCTCAGTGATACCGCGCTCTGTTCCTGCCAACTTGGCAGTGAAGCCCGAGAGGAAGTAATACTTAGTCTGCTCGGCATTAAGAATAGATACCGGAGGAAGAACACCGAATGCATCGGCCGACAAGAAGATAACGTTCTTTGCTGCCGGTGCCTTCGATACAGGCTTAACGATATTGTTGATATGATAAATCGGGTAAGAAACGCGAGTATTCTCTGTTACGCTCTTATCATCGAAGTCGATTTTTCCATTCTCATCTACTGTTACGTTCTCAAGAAGAGCATCGCGCTTGATTGCATTGTAGATATCCGGCTCGCTTTCCTTGTCGAGCTTGATAACCTTTGCATAGCAACCGCCCTCATAGTTGAACACGCCCTCATCGTCCCAGCCGTGCTCGTCGTCGCCGATAAGCATACGCTTCGGGTCGGTCGAAAGAGTTGTCTTACCTGTTCCTGAAAGACCGAAGAAGATAGCTGTTTCGCCCTTTTCGTTGGTGTTGGCTGAACAGTGCATCGAAGCGATGCCCTCAAGAGGCTTGAAGTAGTTCATCATTGAGAACATACCTTTCTTCATCTCACCACCATACCAAGTGTTGATAATTACCTGTTCCTTCGAAGTGAGGTTGAACACTACTGCTGTCTCAGAGTTCAAGCCGAGTTCCTTGTAGTTCTCAACTTTAGCTTTCGATGCATTGTACACGATGAAATCGGGTTCGAAAGTTTCAAGTTCCTCATCTGTCGGACGGATAAACATATTCTTCACGAAGTGAGCCTGCCATGCTACCTCAACGATGAAGCGCACGCGGAGACATGTTGCGCGGTTTGCTCCGCAGAAGCCATCAACCACATAGAGCTTCTTGTTCGACAGCTCCTTAACGGCAAGTTCCTTCAAAGCTTTCCAAGTTTCCTCGGTTACAGGCTTGTTGTCGTTCTTGTACTCATCGGTTGTCCACCACACTGTGTCTTTGCTTGTAGCGTCCTTTACAATGAATTTGTCTTTTGGAGAACGGCCGGTGTAGATACCTGTCATTACATTTACGGCGCCAAGTTCAGTAACCTGTCCTTTTTCGTAGCCGGTGAGCTCGGGATTTGTCTCATCGATGAAGAGTTGCTCGTAAGATGGGTTGTAAACTATTTCAGGTGTTCCCTGAATGCCATACTTAGTTAAATCAATCTTTGCCATTTTCTAATTATTGTATAAGAAATTAATGAATTATTATACCTGTTGTTGCTTCACTTGAAAAGCTGTGCAAATTTAGTGATTTTTTCAATACGCAATATCATAATTAAGGAAAAAATTCCGCAATTTTTCGCCTATTTCGCTTTTTCCTCAAATTCGCTATAAAACACAACAAATTTCATACCAAAATTGTTCTCCCAAATCCTCGGAATTCAGGGAGTGCGCTTTTTTTAACACTGATTGCTTGCATATTCGCTAATTGTGTGGTAACTTTGCACGACAAATGTGAAACAACCGTTTTTATTAACTTGTGTGGAAAAATTTGGCTGCTTGCAACCACATAAAAAAATGCTAAAACTGCGTTCCCTGCTCCCCTTGACGAGGGAGGAATGAAATCAACATTTTTGGAGGACAGTTGCTTATGGCTTTTTCCACTTTTTAAAATAAATTGGAAAATGAACTATCTATTCACGTCTGAATCTGTTTCGGAAGGACACCCCGACAAGGTTGCCGACCAAATCAGCGATGCTATTCTCGACCGCTTTCTTGCCTACGACCCGGCATCGAAAGTGGCTTGTGAAACCCTCGTTACTACCGGACAAGTGGTGGTGGCGGGCGAAGTGAAATCCGATGCCTACATCGACCTTATGGAAGTGGCTCGTAGTGTGATTAGCCGCATCGGCTACACCAAGAGCGAATATAAATTCGACGCCGAATCTTGCGGAGTGTTATCGGCTCTGCACGAGCAGTCGCAAGACATCAACCGCGGCGTGGAGCGCGCCTCTGCCGAGGAACAGGGCGCCGGCGACCAAGGTATGATGTTCGGCTACGCTTGCAATGAAACTGCCAACTTCATGCCGCTTTCGCTCGACCTCTCGCACGCTCTGCTTCGCGAGCTGTCGGCTATTCGCCGCGAGGGCAAGGTGATGACTTATCTGCGCCCCGACTCTAAGAGCCAGGTCACGGTGGAATATAATGAACAGAACAAGCCCGTGCGCATTCACACCGTCGTTATCAGCACTCAGCACGATGAATTCATAACGCCTGCCGACGACAGCCGTGCCGCTCAAGATGCCGCCGACCGCAAGATGCTCGACCGCATCTATGCCGATGTGCGCGACATTCTGATTCCGAGAGTGGTGGCAAAAATGCCTGCCGAGCTGCGCAGCATGATTGACGACCGCTTGATTCTTCACGTGAACCCCACGGGTAAATTCGTGATTGGTGGTCCGCACGGCGACACCGGACTGACCGGACGTAAAATCATAGTCGACACCTACGGTGGCAAGGGTGCTCACGGCGGTGGTGCATTCTCGGGCAAAGACCCCTCGAAAGTCGACCGCTCGGCAGCCTACGCAGCACGCCACATAGCTAAGAATGTGGTGGCGGCAGGTATTGCCGACGAGGCTCTCGTG
>CAMEKH010000142.1 GCA_945921235.1 uncultured Prevotellaceae bacterium
GAGTGGCAACAGTGGCATCGGGGGCAAAGTCTTTGTGATAGGAATAGGAGTAGAGAGAATCATTGTCCATTCCGCTCACGGTCACCGTCATGCCGGTTAGGCTCTCGGTGAGTACCATGCGGTGAGCCCCTTCAATCACTTTCACGGTGTCGACAGAAACTGAGTCGGCAGAAATCTCGGTGGCGTTGAGAATAGGCGATGTTGCAGCTATAGCTGCAATGATTGTGTAGATGCGTTTCATTGTCGCTTGAAAATGTTATTATGATTATACTTTTTTTGTAAGGTGCATTTAAATTCCCAATGCGAATCCCACTGAGAAAGAGCGGAATTTGGGGATATTATTGCTCTTAAGCACGTTGCAGGGCGAGTATTTCACATAGAGTCCGATGTCGAAGAATTGAACGGCTGCCATGAGGTCAACGGTCACTTTTTGCTGGTTTACGCCCTCATCGCACGTCTTGAATTCCATTTCGTTTTTGCTGAAGCGGGTGAGAATGCTTCCATATACGTTGAAATTGAGCACGGCACCTGTGCACACCGATAGTTTGCTGAAACTCTTTTTCAGCATCACGGGTACATCTAAATAGAAGATTTTAAGTCGCGACAGGTGGTTGTAGGTGTCGACTTCGTAGCCGGCAAGAGAGAGCAATCCGCTGTCGTCTTTGGTGAAGTGGAGGTTATTGTTGAGGCGGTAGTTTTTCCAGCCGAATCCCACTCCGGTGGAAATGCGCCAAGAGTGAGGGAACACTACAGCCATGGAGATAGGTTTTAGGAAGCCAAGTTCGATGGAATTTCCCATGTTGCACGCATCGGAGGCTCCTGACATATGCGTGAAACCAAAATGCATGCCGAGCGACTCAAACCATTCCACCCTTACGCCTTTGGTTGTCGAAGATTTTGATGCCGATAGCGAACTGAAGAAAGGAATCGTGTAGTCGTTATCGCCGTCGATTGCCGATGAGGCCGATGCGGGGCTTTGTTTTGTGGAATAAGAGTATCGGAAATTCTTGCTGTTGCCGCACCCATTCACGTCGACGTTCATTGAGTTGTCGCTGCGCTCAGTGATTACTATGCGATGAGGGCGTTCCACATCGACCACGGTGTCGGTGGCAGTAGTATCGACCACGCCGGCAAGGGCTGAAACCGAAGTCATTGTGATAATTGTCAATGAAATGAACAAATGTTTCATATTGATTTTGTTTCTTAAATTTATGTACTAAATGAATTAATGAGCTATTTTGATTTTTCACAATTGATAAGGCTCTTGATTTTATCAGGAGAAGCCTCACCTGCCATATACACCACCGTTATTCGCTTCCGGCTGTTGCCCGAGTTTGCATCTTTGTTCACGAAGAAGATATAGCGGTTGTCATTATTTTGACGTGGCAATATGAACGAGCCGTAGCGCAAGTGTCCACCTTTGAACACAGTTTCTTTGTCGGTAGCTTTCAGCCCGTCTTTCAGCACCAATTGCTCCACTTCAGCCGAAGTTTTGGGGTCGCACGACATAGAGAGGCTGCGATAGATGCGAATGTCGTATTTTTCCACTGCCTCGCCGGTGACGTAGGTGGCAACGGCTTGAGGCAACTTGGCATATCGACCATCGAATATTTTAGCCACATTCAGTCCGCGCTGAGCAGCAGTCTGAAAGGCAATAGCGAGCAGAAATGCAGAAATAATTATCAGTTTTCTCATAATATTAAAAGTATTTTATTGTTTAGAGTCGTTGATAGAGTTGCAAAGCTCGTTGAATTGACTCTCAATGTAGCCGTTAGCATCGGAAGCTTCCGAGCAAATGTCGGACAAACCGGCTTGCATAAGGCTAAGCACCTGAGCTTCATCGTCTATTCGAGAGCCATTCACCATTGCGTAGCAAGTTCCCGGAGAGTGGACATCGCCTGAGCCAATGTCGCTGAGTCCGATGAACGCCACCACTGCCACCACTGCGGCGGCAGCTGCCGAAGCCGTCAGCATGCTATGCCGGCGGTTGATTTTGCGCTGCTTGCCGCGTTTCACCGCCATGAAACCGAGCACCGCCCTAATCTCATCGAATTCGGCATCGTTGCAAGAAGCCACGGCGTGCCGAAGTTCAGCCTCCTCTTCGAGAGAAGCCGTAGCATCGAAGTAACGGTCGATGAGTAGCTTAATACGCTTCTTGTCGGGCATATTGTTATGCGAATTACAGTCAGTCATCATTAATGGTTTTTAAATAAATATCTCTAATTGTTTTTCGGGCGCGGCTCAGAGTAACCCTCACCGTAGCCGGTTGCATATTCAAGTAGTCGGCAATAGTTTCAAAGCTCAAACCGTCGATGTCGCGCATACGCACTATAGCCTGCTGTTGAGCCGACAGATTTTGGTTGATAATTCGTTCAACGTTGCGAAACATCAGCTCTCTGCCGGCTGCCTCGGCGGCATCGTCGTCGGGGCTATCGAAAGAGTTGCGGTTTTCATCGAGACTCACCATGGGGGCGTGGCTATGCTTGCGCAGAGCATCGATGCACACATTGTGGACAGTCGTCACACTGAGGGCTTCAGCCTCTCTGTTGCCCGAGATGCGGTTTCGGTGCGTCCACAGGCGGCAGAAAGCGTCTTGCAAAGCATCTTCGGCCGCATCGCTGTCGCCGAGAATGCCTGTAGCGATTCGCGTGAGTCGCATTCTGAGTCGCATAAAAGCCGATGTCAGTGAGTCATTATCCATTCTCTCTCGTGGTGAAAAAAACTGTTATTTTATGTTCGTTCACATTGAAAAAACGCAATATATGCTGAATTGTAACAAAAAAATGATAAAAAATTTTGTGTCGGGTGAATATTTTATGAAATCTCACACTCCGCAAGTGTAAGATTAACGGAGTCATTGTCTGTTCAGGCATATTGATTCTTTGAGATGTGCCTGCGAACATAAGATGCCGATTAGGTGCGTTGCTATAAATCTTGTTGATTTAATTTAGCACCTAATCGGCATGTATTAGGGTAGGGAACGAATGTCGATATTTAAATCCGCCTTACTTGTCTTTTTTTGTAGCTCGTTGCTTAGTGGCGGCTTTGGCTCGGGATTTAGGGGCTACTTTAAGCACTAAAGCCGAGCGAGCGGGGAGATATAGCTTGAGCCACCCTACGCCGTTAGGAGCATAAAGCTCGTCGTGCTCGGTGAAGTGGTGTACGGAGTTGTCGATGTTGCCGTAGCCGCCGTAGCGAGGGTCGTCGCTGTTCATCACTCCCACATATTCGCCCTCGGGGGCAAGAATGCCATAGTCGGTGAACGATTTTGATGGATTGAAGTTGTAGACGAATATCAGTTTTCCGCGCTGGTAGGCGAGCACTTGGTCGTCGTCTTTATCCCACAATTTACGAATGGGGAGTGCCTGGAAACGCTTCACGCTGCTCACGAGGTGAGTCATGTCGTTATCGAAATTGTTGAGATATTGATATTTCAAGTCGGTGCGGTCCACGAGGTCCCACTGTCGGCGAGCATATTTATATGACCAGCCGTTGCCTTCGCGTGGGAAGTCAATCCATTCCGGGTGTCCGAATTCATTGCCCATAAAGTTGAGGTATCCGCCATTGATAGTGGTGCAGGTGACGAGTCTGATGAGCTTGTGGAGAGCGATACCGCGGTCGACGGTGTAATTGTTGTCGCCCACCATCATGTGCCAATACATTTCGCTGTCGATAAGGCGGAAAATCAGCGTCTTGTCGCCTACGAGAGCTTGGTCGTGGCTCTCGGCGTAGCTTATAGTCTTTTCGTCGGCGCGGCGGTTGGTCAATTCCCAGAAAATAGAAGTTGGGTGCCAGTCTTCGTCTTTTTTCTCCTTTATGGTTTTAATCCAATAGTCGGGGATACCCATAGCCATACGGTAGTCGAATCCTATGCCACCGTCTTTCACCTTTATAGCCAATCCGGGCATTCCGCTCATTTCTTCGGCAATGGTAATGGCATTATGGTTCACGCGGTGAATAAGTTCGTTGGCAAGGCTGAGATAAGTTATGGCATTAGTGTCTTGACCGCCATTGTAGTAGTCGTCGTAGGAGCCGAAAGCCTGTCCGAGTCCGTGGTTGTAATAGAGCATAGATGTCACGCCGTCGAATCTGAAACCGTCGAAGTGATATTCTTCGAGCCAGAATTTGCAATTGCTAAGCAGGAAGTGGAGCACTTCGTTCTTTCCATAGTCGAAGCAGAGCGAGTCCCAAGCGGGGTGCTCACGGCGGTGGTCGCCATAGAAATACTGGTTGTAGCTACCGTCGAAGCGACCTAATCCTTCCACCTCGTTCTTCACGGCGTGGGAGTGCACGATGTCCATAATCACGGCAATGCCGAGGCTGTGGGCATCGTCGATGAGACGCTTTAGGTCGTCGGGGGTGCCGAATCGGCTTGAGGCGGCGTAGAAGCTCGACACATGGTAGCCGAAAGAGCCATAGTAGGGGTGTTCTTGAATAGCCATAATCTGAATGGCATTGTAGCCGTCGCTTACCACACGCGGCAACACATTAGTGCGGAACTCTTCGTAGGTGCCCACGCGCTCCTCGTTGGTAGCCATTCCTATGTGGCACTCATATATGAGCAGTGGAGAAGTGACGGGCTTAAATTCTTTAACCTTGAATTTGTAGGGCTTAGAGGGATTCCACACTTGAGCTGAGAAGATGTAGGTTTTCTCGTCTTGTACCACGCGGGTGGCATAGGCAGGCACGCGCTCGCCTTCGCCTCCGTTCCAGTGAATGCGGAGCTTGTAGAGGTCGCCGTGCTTTAAGTCGTCGGCATCGAGAGCCAGCTCCCATGCACCGTTGTCGATGCGTGTCATGCGGAATTTCTCAGTTTCTTTCCAATCGTTGAATGTGCCAATCATGTAGATTTCGGTGGCATTGGGTGCCCATTCGCGTAGCACCCAGCCCTTGCGCACCTTGTGCAAGCCGAAGAATTTGTGGGCATTAGCAAAGTCTTCAAGGCTTCCGCCATTGGCTGTCAATTCTTTTTCTTTGCGAATCACGTCGTCATGGCGACCGTTGATAACATTGGCGTATGGCTCAAGCCATGGGTCATTTTTTAGTATCGGGAGAACTCGTTTCATTATGTGATGTTTTTAAGGAAAACATTATTGCACACAAAAGTAAGAAAATTTCCCTAACCGCGCTATATGTTTTACAACATATAATGTAGTGTGTGCCTGAATAGAGTGCGTGAAAAGGAGGAAGGGAACAGTTGTGAAACGTAAGAAGAGCAGGCACTTTGATGCGCCTGCTCTTCTTCAGTGATTATGTGAGCTAATGTTATGGCGTTGAGTGCCATAATCACTTGTAGTCCTACACGGATTATTGCGCTACGGCTATCTTGAAGGCTTTGCCGCCCACGGTTACGATGTAAGTTCCGGCAGCAATGTCGCTGAGCGTGGTTGTTCCCTCGGCTGTGGTGGCACTGCGAAGAACGGAGCCGTTGATGCCGATAAGAGCCACTTGGTCGCCATCTTTTATTTCAAAGTAATAAGTGCCACCCGAAGCGGTTTGTATTTC
>CAMEKH010000143.1 GCA_945921235.1 uncultured Prevotellaceae bacterium
AAACCGAGCCGGTGAGGTCGCTTTTCTTCACAGCGCCATAACCTACCACCACAAGCTCATCGAGCACCTCGCTGTTCTCCTGCATTTCAATTGCTAAGGTCTTGCCTGAATTAGCCTTGATTGTAGCGTTTTTGTAGCCTACATAGGAAAACTCAAGCGTGGCATTAGGAGTGCGGGTCTTCAGTGAAAACTCACCGTTGAAGTCGGTGACGGTGGCATTGTCGGTACCCTTTTCACGCACGGTGGCACCGATAAGAGGCTCACCGTCGGTTCCGGTCACAGTTCCGGTCACAGTTCGTGAAGCAACAGGTTTCTTTGCATCTTCTTTCTTTTGAGCCGGGGTTTCTTTAGTCGTTGCTTTCCCTTTGTCCTTAGTGGTGATGATTACCTGCTTGTCGCGTATCGTATAGGAAATGCCTGTGCCGGCAAATACTTTGTCGAGCACCTTTTTGAGGTCTTCATTCTTTGCTTTGATTGTTACGGGTCTTAGATTCTTCACATGGTCGTCATTGTAGAAAATCTCATAACCCGAAGATTGCTTGATTTGTTCAAGCACGGTTTCAACAGGCTGCTTCGATGCCGATACCGACACCTTCACCTGAGCTGCCAATGGGAGCGACATTGCTCCCATTAGCAGTGATAGTGCTAATAATTTTGTTTTCATATAATTAATGTAAATGATACAGTCTTATTTCTTAATCACGATATTGTCGATATAGACGGTTTTGTCGAGCACTTTGCTGTTGCCCTCAGGAACGATTTCGAGGTGATTGATACAATTCCATGCAAAACCTTCCTCACCTTCATCGGGAGCGTCTTTCCAAGTGCCTTGCGTACCTCTAATCCACAGCTGCTGGAGAGGAATAGAGATGATGTGCCACTCGCCATCGTTGGCAAACTGATAAGCCGTGGCTGAGCCGTCGGTGGTGCTGATTTCGGTCATGTTTCGCCACTGGTACGGAGCACCGGTCTTGTACTGGGTGAAGCGCACCACGAGCTTGTCGAGGGTGTCGGTTGTTCGGATTGCAAACCGGAGGCTTGCACCGGCATTGTATTGGGTGGTGAAGTCGGCAACCGGCCAAGAGGTCATCACGAGTCCGCCCCATATGTTGTCAATATCCCAGCGAATGCAGTTGAGCGAGCCGTCGTAGGGCTTGTCCTTGCACATAAAGTCGATTTTGGGTTCATAACCGTCCCATTTACCGCCCGGGTTCCACCAGAAAGGAATATCATCATCGAAATATATCACTTGCGGGCAGCCATTCTCATAGCCAGGAGGCAAGGTAAGTCCCATTGCATTGATAAGTTCCACGTCGAGATTCGACTCAAAGATGTTTGCACCCTTGAAGATGCCGAAATTAGGCACTTTGGTGTCGCGATACTCCCATGCGGTCCATGCAATGCCGTAAGCCGAGAAATAGTCGCACACGGTCTTGTACCAGCGGGTACGGTCGGCAGTGGGGCATGTGGTGAGAGTTCCGAATTCTCCGCAGAAGAGCAGCTTGTTGTTGGAAGAGGCCCAACTGTAGGCAT
The DNA here is from genome assembly GCA_945921235.1 of uncultured Prevotellaceae bacterium. Taxonomy (GTDB): domain Bacteria; phylum Bacteroidota; class Bacteroidia; order Bacteroidales; family Muribaculaceae; genus CALZFJ01. The sequence continues at coordinate 1,534 of CAMEKH010000143.1, forward strand.
CCATAAGTACCTCGCCGATGAATTTCTCGGTTCCCTGAGCGGGGTAGAGATTGTAATATTCCTCAAACTCTGTTCCCTTGAATTCGCTCGGCATTGCAGGCATTGTGGCTGCATCGTAGGGGAAAGGCACGTTCTTGATTTTCTCAATGGCAAGATTATCCCAATTTGCGCCCTGATGCGTAAAGAGGAACGGATCATAGAAGTGGAATGTGTAAATCATTCTCTTGTCGTTGTATTCCGGAATCTCATTAAGACGTTTATAGCTACATCCTACGGCAGTTGCTATGATAATCATTTGCTTGTCGACGTTGCGAATCTCGGTAATCATGCGCTGCTGCATCTCATACCAGTGCTGCTCTATGTAGCTGCCGCCCGGCTCGTTGAATAGTTCGAGCACCACATGCTCTTTTCCTTTGTAGCGCATGGCAAGTTGGCGCAAGCCCGAAGTCACAAGCTCTTCACCGTAGCCCTCGGGGAACATGCGCGAGCCATAGTAGCTGTGTTGGTCGAGAATCACATACATTCCACGAGCTTCAGCCCAGTTGACGGCATTGTCGAGTGCGGCAAGAAATTTATTATCGAATGTATAGGCAGGCGCCTGACCCATGAAAATCGGGAAATTAATAGGCAGACGCACCACATCGATGCCAAGACTCTTGAGCTGGTCGAAATCTTTCTCTGTGTACACGTCGGGGTTAAACCAGTAGGCTTCCGACACATTGAACCAGTCGGAGAGGTTCAATCCTTTAGAGAAAGGAATAGATTTTAAGGGTACAACCTCCTCTTCGCCGGGTTGTGGATTGGGGTCCGGGTTGGGATTAGGTTGCGGTTCGGGACTGTTGTTGTCGGAACAAGCCCCGAGCATCATCACTAAGCATGATAATGCTGCAAGAAAAAATTTGTTCATAGTTTTTTTGTTAGTTTTTGATGTTATTATTGATATTTTTTTTGATTTATGTTTCATGTGTTCAAGACAGCTCAATTATTGCACAATTGTCGTCGGTCGAGGTAATATACTGCCAATTTACTCCCGATGATATTCTAAGAGTTTCGAGCACATAGTCGAGGTTCTTGATGCTGATAGCGCCACCGGAGAAAGTGTAACTGAGTATATTTTGTTTTTTCACCTTGAATTTTACTCCGAACCGGCGTTCAAGGGTTTTCAGTATCTGTTTCAGTGATGTGCTGTCGAGAATTATTTCAGAATTTTTCCATGCAGTGGCATTTGTGCTTTTTATGCCAACAAGCGACACATTGCCGTCGGTTGTGCGAGTGATTTGCTGGTCGGGGATAAGTTGGGTTTCCCGTTGCTTACCATTCTTGTCGGTATAACTGAAACCCACGCGCCCCTCCACAAGAGTGGTCACACAATCTTCACCGGGATAGGCATCGACATTGAATTTAGTGCCATACACCTGCACGCTGTTACCGGCACTCATTGTCACCGTGAAAGGGTGCTCGGTGTCTTTTTTCACATCGAAGAAGCCTTCGCCGATGAGTTCCACCGTGCGCTTGTCGCCTGTAAATTCATTGGGATAGCGTAGCACAGAGCCTGAGTTGAGAGTTACTTCAGTGCCGTCGGGAAGCACCACCCGACCTATTAGACCGGTTTCGGTTCGCATTTCGCAATAAATAGGTTCGCGCGTATCAATAAGAGATGAGAGCCAGAGGGTTGCAAGCATCAATGGAATTGCAAGCACGGCAGCCACACGCTCAAGGTTTCGGAGCCAGGCTCGACGCTTATTGATGATGCGTGCATTCACTCTTTCGAGAGCGGCTTCCACGTCGGTGCTCGTCAATACGTCTAAGGAGCGTACGTCCATAACCAGTTCGAGCACGGCATCAAACTTTCGGCTATTCTCAATGCTCGATGCACGCCACTCGTCGATGCGCTGTCTGTTGGCTTCAGATATGAAACCTTTGAAGTAATCAAGGAGTAGTGCCGACGCTTCTTTGTCGGTCAAAGGTGACTTGTTGTTCTCTTTCATGTTCCTTTTTTTCTTTATAGGGTGAAATTTTATTTATTTTCCTAAAGTTAATTGTAACTTATTTTTGAAAATAATGCTTTTTTGTCGATTTTTCTTGGTTCGGTAATTTTTTTTTGCAAAAAAAGTCATTTTCACTTTAGGATTTCAGTCGGTTTATTTCCCTAATAGGTATAAGACGAACTCAAAACTTTTTACTAAAAACTAAAAAATTAATTCAACATGAACAAAATTTTATCTTTAATGGCATGTGCTCTTGTGGGATTTTCTGCAAGTGCCGAAGTGACTTCACTCTATGTGGCAGGTCCGTCGACTACTACCGTCAATGGTGTAACTCTTGGTGACTGGGATATCGTAAACACCGTGAAGGTGACTGTGAACCGCGGCAAGTTCACTCTTAATTGCGAGAATATGGACCTCATTGCCATATCCGACAAGAAACTCTCTGTTGTAAGTTGGGGCGACTGGATGACCGGTCTTTGGGCTCCGGCTGCTTCTATTACTGAAAATGACCTTGGCAAGCCGGTGGCTCTCGCAGGTCCAGGCAATGCAAATTTCCAAGTTCCATGGAAGGGCGACTGGAAAATTGAGATTGCGCAAGACCTTTCCACAGTAACCGTCACCACCACCACTCCCAAGCCCGAGACAACCTATCACCTTGTAGGTGACTTTTCGTGGAGTCCTATTGACACATATAAGTTTGAGAAAGAAACCGATACTGTGTATTGGCTCGACATTACCGAAGTTCTTCCTTCTACGAAGAACCTTAACATCATGCGTAACTCTTCGTGGAACGAATGGTGGGCTCCTGCTGTTGCTCCTATCGTAGCCAGTGAATCTGCCGCCGAGTGGAAGTGGCAGACCAACCATAGCGGAGATGCTCAGGCTGTTCCCGACGGCTCTAATTACACCGGCACTATCCGCCTTGAGACTCCGGCAGAAATCACTACCGGCTGCTCGGTGCAGGTAACTTTCTATCCCACTATCCGTGAGCACCAAAGCGGTGTGGCTGATGCTTTGGTTGAGGAGCATAACGCTCCTGCCGAGTACTTCAACCTACAGGGTGTGAAGATTACTGCTCCGCAGAACGGTCAGCTCTACATTGTTCGCCGTGGTGCCAGCGTAAGCAAAGAAATCGCTAAATAATCAATACTTAAATCATCAAAAAAAGTATGAATAAATCTATTATTCTATCAGCAATGCTGGCATTATCAATGCCGGCATTTGCTGCCGATGTGCTCTATGTGAATGGAAATGACTCACAGACCATCAATGGACAAACTCCCTCATGGTCTGTTGTAACACCAATTGAAGTTCAGCCAACTAATGGCAAATTCATTGTTGAGGTGAAGAGCTTTAGTGATATTTCAATTTCTACAGTAAAGGCTGCAACTGAAAACTGGGATACATGGGGAACCGGTCAATATTGCATAAGCAATTGGGTTAAAGATGTAAAAGTAGGAGATGGGGCATGGGAGGATGGAACCAACTTCCCGGGACAATTTGTAGGTTGTACTACAGCTCTTGAGCCGAAAGCACAATCTATGGGTGCTGCTAATGCAGGAATGAATGGCGACTACACTTTTGTGTTCGACCAAGCACTTACACAGTGCCAGATTCTTCCACATGCATTATATCTTACTGGCGATGAAACTGCTAAAATTAATGACGTTGCTGCTAATTATGATATTGCAAATTCCGTGAAAGTGTCAAAAGCCGACGGAGTTTTTACATTTAATGTGACGATTCCGGGTGGAGCCAACACTCGAATTAATGTTTCTACCACAACACCTTTGTCGGGTAATCGCGCATGGGAGTTCTACGACGCCGGTCAGTTCTCGGCTACAATCAACAGTGCAACCTTGGGCACAGCAGTCAATTTGGCACATGCAAGTACAGGCTTGATATTTGCAAAAGATGTGCCAGCCGGCGACTACACTGTGACTATCAGAGAGGATTTATCGAAAGTGACTGTAACA
>CAMEKH010000144.1 GCA_945921235.1 uncultured Prevotellaceae bacterium
TCACATCATTTGCCCACACACGCATATTTCCCACCGCAACATTCCTGCATCTCTTCAGCACTATAGCTTGGTTGGAAATTTTTGCCTGCACGGTTTGTTGCCACAGCTGCTTGCGCAATGGCAACGAGCAACCTATCTGCTCCCTGAATCGTTCACTTTGCAATGAATTACCCGCAAGTGGTAGCATCAATCCCCTTGGAATATGCGAATCATCACAGGTAATCATAGCACAATTATTGTTGAGCAATGCATCAATAAGAGCTTGAGTTATGGTGATTTGCTTATGGTCGAGCACAACAACTCCTATATCCTCTATAGGAATTGTTCGCTCTGCCGACTTCTTGAAAGTCACACTCACAGTGTCATTCTTCTCAACTTCGGGCAATCGCAGCACAAGCTGAGCATTCTTCAGGCTCAGATATGCCGGATTGCCAAAGTATAACGTGCGCTTTATCATAGCTTTCTATTTAATTGAACTATATTTCCAAGTCTGTCAACCTTGATTGGGACACAGATTGTTCTTACAAATTGATTAGTACCATTATTATCAGAAAAGACACATGGATCTTGTACCTTTAATTCTTTTACATCTTTTTTATTACTAATTTGATTGGCAATATTGGCTCTAATAAAATACGCATTCCCTTTATCAAAAGACTTGGCATAATAAATATTATCAGGATCAATTTTTTCATTTATGATACCCGATTCAAGTTCCTCGGCTGTTGGCACATAAACCAAATCACAGGGATTTAGATAGAACAATAATTTGTTGCCTTTTTTGTCTTTCGGAGCTACTACTGGCAAATTGCTGTTCATCGCAGAAATAGCATCTCTCAATTGAATAGTTGCAAAGGTGCGTTTTCCATCATCACCTTCATACACGGCAAAATAAAGATTACTTCCTTCAGCAGCTTCTACAAATTGCTTGGATTTACAACCAATTTGACCTTTAGAAAACTTCATGCCGAAATCTTCCATAAATCGAGCTTTTACTATCGGCTTGTGAGGCACTCCATTATTTAGCTCCGTTATATTCTCATTCATTTGCGACAACCCCTCGGGAGTAAAAGCAAACTCCAGATTGTCACGATTGGCTTCTACATGCGCACGCAATATCTTGTGGATACCGGTATCGGTAATCTCCTCTATGCGTCGCATAATCTTTTCTTCATTGCCCGCTGCATCTTTAAATTTCGATAACAAGTCCGAACGAGTAGCAACCATCGGTTCTTTAGTATCATTCGAAAATTCATAAATCTCCACACTACTTAAGTTAAATTGCGGATACATCACTGCATTTTCTCTAAAATGCGCCTTCACCTTTGCCACACTGCCAAAACGTTCCATAAGTTCTCGTACCAATAATTTCAAATTCTTGTCCACAATCATTGATGGCGTTTCAATGGCTTTTGCTATCTGCACGGTTTTGCGTCGGCGTATATTCACCAACCCATATACCGTATCTTTATGCAACGATTTTCGCACGGTAATATTTCGGCTACTATCTTGCGCTTTCAGTATTTTCTTCCTCTCGCCATCTTTTTCCATGAAATAACTATATCTATTGGTCGATTTCTGCACAATTCGCACTCTGCTCTTAAAGCTCACAATAATGCTTCGCAAAGTGCTAAGCACATCAGCCGGGAAATGCTCCCACGGCTTCACGAATTCTTTAAATACGGTTTTCTTCACTCCATCAATCAGCACTTCTTCTTTGCGTCGCAATTTGTTCGACAATGCATAACGCATCTCTCTATTGCCCGAACGTGCCGACTCATTATTCAGCAAATTCACATGGTTGCGAGTAGCACATGCTATCACAATAGCGTCCATTGCATGATGCCTATGGTCAATACGCTTTTTATTGAAGCCTTTTGCTTGGTCCGGTGGCACAGTTGGCACCACTTTCCCCTCCTTGTTTAAATATGTATAGTCGGTAGTACCAATAATTTTATTCATTCGTAAGAAACGAGGCAAGATAAGTTCATTCCACTTGTTGTTTACGCCCCAATCATGCTTCAATCGGTCAGTTATAGCTCCATTCACCGGAATCACATGCTTTGAAGTGCTCTCCTGCTCATCATCGTCGCGCACAATTTTCGACAAAAGTGAGAGAATAAAGCGGCTCATATAGCGCGAATCGTTCAGCTGTCGGTCAATGAATGTATCGGGAATATCCTCCATCATAAGTTTCTCACGTTTCACCTTATTGGTAGCAAACATAGTAGACACAAGTCGCTCGTATGCCTCTACTTCAAGAATTTTCACCTTTTTATTATTGCCACAATCCACAATCTCTCCATGATGGTCCTTAATAAACTCATATCCAAGCTGCTTGCCCTTCAATTGATTAACTGCCGCTTCACAAATCACCTTGTTTGAGAATGAATCATCGAAGAAACGCGATTGCGGAATCACATGCTCTATCTCATAGTCGCGTGTAAAGAGTCGCGCCATTGAGATAAGCTCCCCGGTATAAGGCGAACGATAGTGTTGCTCAAGCCATAATCTATATCTATTAACTTCATTTGCCGATGGGCGCTTCGAAACCTCGCCTTGGCTATATTTCAATCGTATTTCTTGTATATCCTTTGGCACATCTACGACCGATGCATAAGCACCATCTTCATATATCTTCAGTAATTCCTGCTGATAAGGAGAATCCGGACTCACACCTTCTATTTCCAACGTCGGGTTCATGAAATCTTGCAACATATAGCGTATGCGAGCATTCGTACTCTCATTTGTAGCAATAGTCTTCGATATTTGCTTGCGCTTGTCGGCTGTATTCTTCATCTCACGTCCAAGCTCCACATGAATTTCATCAATCGTGCCACACTGCTGCCAAATATCTGCCACTGTGCGGAGAGCCTCGAGCACCACCTGCTCTACCACAGGATTCCTGAGCGAACCATGCTTAAACTTATTGATATATTCGCGCATTTCATCAGGATTCTTCCATTTGCTCGATTCTGCAATTTCGCTATGACGATTATATACTACATAGCTCGCAAGCCACTGCGGAAGCCCCCTGAAGCTCTCTACCGACGATAGCGCAATCGCATTGTCCCTAACACGCATTGATATGGAATCATCTACCTCTCCACTTATTATCTTTTCTATTCGCTGCTTGGTGTTCTCATCTATATTATCATAACTCCACATCGAGCCTTGGCGCATCAACGGCAACAACTTCTTAATAGCTTTCAATGAATAAGATGCATAATCCTTGTCGTATGGCTTGATTTTCACAGCTACCGATGCAAATTCTTCAGGCAAATTATGCCGCCGGGCAAACCGATTTAATGCCTTTGCCAACTCGCTTGTCGACGTCACCGAATACAGAATATGCCACAAATCAGTTTCCTTTATTTCGCCTTCAGACACTACCTCAGGTTCACAATATGCCGGTATAAGGTTAACCTTCCTACCACTCATTTTCTCCATTTTCCTAAATACTGCAAGCATTTCAGCTCGAGTAGCATTACACGGATACTCCTTGTCCGGTTCATCAACATAATTCCAACGATACTTATCTATTTCGTCCTTTTTGAAAAAGAATCCAAGCAAATCTTTCTGCTTAACACTCTTACGGTCATAAAGAAATCTGAATAGCCCAACTCTCTGCTCCTCACTGCCAAGCATACTCGACGTAACATCTACATCGGTCTTTATGTGCCCATTCACCTCACACTCACGGCATAATATGCGCAAATTTGCAATAAACTGCCAAATCCTAAACTCACAAAACAGAGGATGCGACTTCGGAGCACATTTCACAGCAATTCTTTTTCCATCTTTACCATGCTTAACTTCAAATGGGCAGTCAGCTATCAGTGATGTCTTGCTCTTCAATGGTCGCTGATAGAAAATAATATCATCGGCTATAAGATACTCAAAGTTCCTGCCCGATATGCTTTGCCTATAAGCATCATTAAGCGGATAGAGATTATTAATGCACTTTTCATATAGTTCCCTATTGTGCAATTCACTATGAAATGAGCACTGCGCCGAAAGAATCATGCGCAATTCATCTTTATAAAATCGTCGCTCAATAGTGCGCACAAGTCCTCCCCTAATCTTCACTTCAGGGTTAGCAAGAATAGCATCATAAATATATTCACCTACCGTCTTTCCCGATGCATCAATATCCTTTTTCGTCTTCTCTTTGATTAAAGTCCAGTCATCATCACTTTGCGGCATGCTGATTGAGTAACATTCATTGCCCTCCTTATCCCTCTTTACTGTTCCATCTTCATTCACAGCATAAGTCACAATAAATGCTTTAGTCTTCCCTTCCCACAACGTGACTTCCTGCTTCTGACTCCTATAAAAAAGACCATTCTCCAGTTCAGCAATATACCACTGTTTGCCTTTTCCCTTATTATCATCAAGTTTCACTCCGAGCACTTTAAGCTCCATATACTCCTTGCGCTTACCATCAGTCTCCTCATTCTCTCCACGAAGCTGAAAATAACCTCGCTTCTGATTGAAACTCAATAATATCCACGACAGCTCTTCCTTCGATATTTTCTGTTTCAGAGCCTTCTTCCGCAGATAATAAATAGTCCAATCGTAGGGAATGAGCTTATTCTGTGAAACCAGTTCAGGGTGACTGCTATGAAACTCATGAACCATCTGCTCAAACGACTCCTTAAATAAGAATTGCATTTTGCCTTGAGAATCTTTGCACCATGCAATCTTTGGCTCTTTTCCATCAATAAAATTTCCAAAGCAATCTATTTCGGCAGCATAATGCTCAGGTAGGAAGTCAAGCACATTCAGTACCCTCAGCAATCGGCCACGACGTAACTTCATGCGCTCTATCAACCTGCGAATACCCCTATAATCAGTCCGAGTAGAGCATTTTGACTTCGACGACTTACCACTATTAAACGCATTAATTTCATCGGCAGTCATCGGTATGATTCTACTTCCGGCCGCCTCTATACTTGTTACTTTATTTAAATCATCATCAGCATTAACCACAGCCCAGCCAATACTGTTTGTTCCCAAATCAAGTCCTAATATCTTTTTCATGAGTTTAAATTTAATACTTGTACAATACTAATCGTAAAGATATAAAAAATATCAATAAAAAATTATTTAAATCAAACATAAACAAAAAATTCAAAATTTTTCTTCAAAACATTTGATATAAATATCAAAATCGCTATCTTTGTTTCACAATTTTGAAGCAATACACAATAAGGATTATTCCGTTGTGAAAACATTTAAAGAGGGAGAATAGAAATTACCTATTCTCTCGCTTTCTTTATATACCATTTCTCAATTCAGCAGATTCAGGGATTGACGGTATGTGTGGGGGGGGGGGAATCGGTATATAGAAGGGAGGAATCGGAATGTGGGGGGGGGGAAAATGATGAGAGCCGGGCAATTCTTTTGCTCGGCTCTCTTAGGGGGCGGTGACC
>CAMEKH010000145.1 GCA_945921235.1 uncultured Prevotellaceae bacterium
TTGATACCAGTCGAAAGAGCCTGTGAGTCGGTTTTTGAATAAACCTAAGTCCACACCTACGCCGGCATTTTCAATCTTTTCCCAAGTGAGAGAAGTGGAGTAGGGGGCATACATAGGCAGCACGGTTGCTTGCTGACCTCCGAGCACAAGAGCACCCGAGGTCGACGCCATGCGCTGATAGTAGGGGTAGAAGGAATTAGTGTTCTGGTTTCCGAGTAATCCGTAGGAACCGCGAATCTTGAAGTATTCCAATCCTTTGTAGCGCAGTGGCTCCCAGAAACGCTCTTGAGCGATGTTCCAACCGGCAGAAACCGAGGGGAAAACGCCCCAACGCTGGTCGCGCGGGAATCGCGAAGCGCCATCGGCACGGAGGTTGACTTCGAGCATATAGCGGTCGGCATAGTTGTAGTTAATACGGCCGAAGAAACCTATAGTAGACCATTCGCCTTTGCTCTCAGAGAGCATTGTGGTTTCTCCACCCACTTCCGAGGGAAGGAATGGGGTGTCGGTTAGCAGAACGTTGCGAGTAGACACGCGAGTCACCTCCTTCTTGTAGTATTCGGTTTGTTCACCCACGAGGAATTTGAAATGGTGGTCGCGCTTGAGATTCAGCTCATAGTCGGTGTAGACGTTGGTGCTGAAGTAGTTGATATTTGTTTGCGCTTTCTCGTAGTAGGCTTCGCCGGCGGCAGGTTGCACTGCAAAAGAGCCATCGGCATTGATAGAGTGCTTTTCGGCAACACCTTCGAGCACCTGAATGTATTCGGGCGTTCCGTCGGGGAGTGTGTGCTGAATAGGATTGAACTGGCGCGTGTAAGGGTTGTTCTCGATTCGGCTGTTCACATCGGCATGAATCTGCCAGCCCTTGATAGGTTCAATCACGAGGCTTGCTTGGTTGTAGAGTTGCTGAGTCTTCTGCACCTGACGTCCGCCTTCGGTCATAGATTTAATCATAGAGCCTTGAGTGTATTCGCCTGTAGGATAGTAAATAGGCATCACGGAAGCACGACGTCCGAGGTTGTGATAGAATAGTGCATTGAGAGCCGAAGGCTTGTCGTTATCGAGAGTGATGAAACGCGTCGACCAGTTCAGGCGCACGTAATCGTTGAATTTCACATTAACTTTACCATTGAGAGTCATGCGCTTGAACGACTCGTCGCAGTAGTTGAAAAGACCCGTCTGGCTCATGTAGTTGCCCGAGAGGTAATACGACACGCGGTCGCCGCCACCGGTGATGCTCAAGTTGTGCTCAGTGGAAGTAGTAGCCTTTTTCAAGTACACGTCATACCAGTCGGTATTACCCCAGCATGCTTGGTTAGTGCGCCAAGTGTTCTGGTTCTCGTAGGGTTCAGTTCCATAATCAATTTCGCCGCGCTGATACTTGAGGATTCTCTCGAGGTGCGATGCGCTGAAGGGCGCGTTACCTCCCGAGTTGGTGTAGGCATCGTTCATCATTAGAGCGAAAGTGTAGGAATCGGCCATGTGAGGCACTTTTATAGGCTGCTGAATTCGCAAGTTGCCGGTGTAGTTCACGCGAGTACCTTTGCTACCACCTTTGGTAGTGACGAGTACCACGCCGAAAGGAGCGCGCGAGCCGTAGATAGAAGCGGCTGCGGCATCTTTGAGGACTGAGATGTTCTCGATGTCGTTAGGGTTAATCGACGAGAGGTCGCCTTCCATGCCATCGATGAGCACGAGCGGAGAAGCGTTGGAGCCGTCGCCGATAGAGCCGACACCGCGAATGTTGATATTCATTGATTCACCAAGACCTCCACCATTGTCGTTGGTGATGTTCAGACCGGCAATTGCGCCCTGCAAGCCTTGAACGGCATTTGAGATAGGACGTGCCTCGAGGGTGGAGTTGTCGATAGTCTTCACGGCGCCGGTGGCATTGATTTTCTTTTGAGTGCCGTAGCCCACAATCACCACTTCATCGATATTGATAGAGCCGTCGGTCAGTGTGATTTTAATGCCCGAAGTGCGTCCGTTGAGCTTCTCGGTAGCCGTCTGCATGCCGATGAAAGAAACCACGAGCGAGGAATTTGCCGACTTAACTTTGAGAGTAAAATTACCGTCGATGTCGGTAGCTGTTCCGGCACCTGAGTTATCTTTTTCGACCACCGAGGCACCGATAATCGGTTCGCCCGACGAGTCGACTACCAAACCTTTCACTTCAACCTGTGCAAAAGCACTGAAGAGTGAAAAAACACATAATAGTGTCGATATAATAAATTTTTTCATTTTGTCGTGTTTGATTTAGTTAGAAAAGGAGAAAATCATTTATTGTCTTTCTCGCCCGATTGAATGAATATAAGCTTATACATCACCGTGCTGTCAGATGTGATGATGTACTGCTCGGCAGGCACTGCGCGCTTGTAGTTGCGGTTGCGGAGCACGCGGAAGTCGATTTGTCCATCGCCACCTCCGGCAGTGGAAGTTCCGCCGGTGAGAATGTTGTAATTGAAATACCACTGAGCTTTACCTCCCGAAGAAGGCACGGGAGCTTTCCAGCGGGCATTGCTTTTCAGAGTGATGGAGAAAGTGTCGGCTTTGGCAGGAAGCATAATTGGCTCCATTTCGAAGTAACGGGCAGTGATTTTGCTTGTTACTAATTTCTCGGTTTCGGTGTATTGCTTGTTGCCGGTTTCATCGAGAATCGGTTCGCCGTTTTCGTCAACAATCAGTTCTTTCACGATGTAAGGATAAACGTAGGTCGTGTCTTTGCTACGAGCGAGCTTGAGTTCGTAGGACAAGCCGTCGACTTTCGACACTACCGAAGGCATTACTTCAAGAGTGGAAGCAACACCGAAGTCGCCCGGATTTTCGGGGGCTTCATCGCACGAAGGGATAGCCGTGGTGGCACACAAGAGTGCGAAAAGATAGATTAGTCGTTTCATATTTTAGTTTATAATGGTTTATAATGGAAATTATTTCTTGAAGAATTTAGTCTTTTTTAGTGAGCCGTCGCTGCAAGTAGCGTGAAGCACATACATGCCGGGAGCGAGATGAGCCACGCTGAGCACGGCACTTGACAGCCCTACGTTTTTATTAACGAGGCAAGCACCGTCGGTAGCGTAGATTTTCACGTTGTCGATATTGCTGTTGCAGGTCAGGCTGAGCAGGTCGGAGGCAGGATTCGGGTAGCAATTCAAGCTGCTTTCACCGGCATCGGTGTGCAGACGTTCCACTCCGGCAAAGTGATTAACGTTCACTTTGGTAACGATAGAGTCGACGTTGGCATTAAGAGCGTAGCTGCAATGTTTTGCGAGGTTATACTTGTGAGTGACCGGCACATCGTTGCCCATATCCCAGTAGAAAATGCCTTGCAAGTTATTATCTACGCAATATTTTGCGCGGCGGTAGGTTTGCTTCGGACCGGTGAAATAGTAATAGTATTGATTGTATGCTCCACGTTCCATGTCGTCCTGCGGCTCATAATCCTCGCCGTCGAGCAAGCCGTTGCGCACACCAATTACCGCCGAACCGGTCTTGGTGCCCGCTTCATTGTAGGGACCTGATGTGGTGGTGGAATATGAGAGCATAATCTTGTTTTTCGGGAATCCGTAGTTTATGAAGTTTTTGCACGATGAAGTGAAGTTGTTCCAGCTGAAGAAAGTGTTAGACGGTCCATATTGCTGAAATGTGAAAGCGTCCACTTTGTCCATTTTAGCCACGGGATAGCGGTAGGCACCGTAGGCATGGCAAGAAACGGCAAACGACTTTTCGGCAGGGAGCACGGCACGGATTTCATCGGCAAGCAGACCGTAGTTAGCCCAGTCGGACACGGCGTCAGCCCATTCGAGGTCGAGTTCCACACCGTCGTAGGGAGCGGAGAGGCGAGCGAGGTCAGCAGCGAAAATTTTGCGCTTGGCGGCATCGGCAATAGTGCCCAACCACCCCGAGTGACTTGCCACAGAGATACGCACTTTATATCCGCGATAGCCCTCATAGGCACTCTTCATAATTCTCAGCCATTCGTCTTGCGAGTGACTGTCGTAGCCCGGATTGGCAGCATCGTCGAAAGTGAAATATGCGCATGCATTATTCAAGATGTCGGCAGTCTGAATTCCTCCTATTGAAGGCATAGGAATTTTGCGGCTGTGAGCTGCGATGTCTGATTCATAGAATTTTCGGTTCCACACCACCGTTTCATCTAACTTTGCTTTCAGTCCTTCGCCTATGTAGGCTATGCATTCGCTCATATCGGTTGGAGTGTAGTCCATACTACCGTCTGACACGCTTGAAGTGGCAAATTTGCCCACGCCGTTGAAGCAGAACATATAAGTAAGTCGCGAAGTAGAACCTTGATTAGTGGTGATTCCGAGGTGTACCCATTCGCCCACTTTCATGCTGTTCTGGTTCACATATCGCTTGCCGTTGCATCGCACCACAATCTGCTTAGTGTCGGCATTGCCGAGTGAAATGGAGAAACCTTTCGAGCCGTCTTCATTCTCTTTGCGGAAAATGTAAGCACCTTCGGTCCATTCGTCTAAGTAAATCCACGTTTCAAAAGTGTAGCCGAGCGAAGTAACGCCGTTGGAGTCGATAGTTGGAATCAAGCAATCTTTAGTGCAAGCCATGCTCCCTGAGCCATCGAGTTGAAGCACGCCGGTGCGCCCTTCGAATTCGGCGAGATAAGAGCCACCGGTAATCGAAGCGTGGCAACAGGGCGTGGAGTAGCGCAGATGGCCGTCGCTATAGGAATTAATGCCGAGGATAATAAGGTCGTTAGCAAGCAAATATTGGTCGCGAGGAATACCGCGGTCGTAGAAGCGGCTATTGTTGGTATAAGCGCCGTTGACGAGATATTTCAGCCCCGAATTGTCGGTAACCACCTCGCGGCGTGCTCCCGAGGGAGAGAAAATACCGTGATGATTATATTCGGTGGCATTGAGCGTTTTTAAGTCGACAGCGTTTTCGCATAAATCATAGTCGAACTTATAGTAAGCCACCAAGGCGTCATATTGCGGGCACCATTTGTTCAGGGTGTTATTGATAAAATAGTTGAAATCGTTATTTAAGGCATCGTTCCACAGGCGCACGTCGTCGATACGTCCGGCAAAGTTGCTACCGCCAATCACGAGGCTACCGCCGGTGGTGAATTGAGGCAGCATAGTAGCGGCACACTGCACGCCGTCGATAAGAGCAATAGCTTCACCGGCATTGCACACTAAAGTGAGCTGAGACCACCGTCCTGCCGATAGCGAAGCCGAGTTTACCGGCATAGTGACGTCGCCCACGTTCACGTTCAGCGAACCTTGCGCACCGAGCTCTATGCTGAAGTTGCTGCCCACCGAAAGGAGTGAGGCATTAGGAGTCCATTGGTCGGGGCAGAGCCACAATTGAATGGAATAGGAGCTTCGTGCGTCCATTTCAGGCACAGCACCGCAGTCGACACTACCTCCGGCATCAAGTCGCAGAGCATAATTTGTTA